>JAHFQI010000027.1 GCA_023259355.1 Comamonadaceae bacterium | reverse complement strand
GGGGTTCATGCTCATCTTGACGTTGGCGATGTCCACGCCGCTGCCGTCCGATTTCACTCGGACTTTGACGTTGTAGTCGACCACGCGTTTGACGGGGACGAGAATTTTCATGATGGGTTGCCGCTCCAGATTGGTGATACAAAAATCAATTGACGTTTACGTAAACGTCACATTGTAAGAGGTGACGCCAGAACAAATAGCACGACCGTTCTATTTTTAAATTATAAGTGCCGTGCCAATGAAGTTTAGACGTACGGGTCGAATCATTCTGTCCGGAAAACGACAAATCATTAACCGACCAACAGGTTGGTTAATTCGGGTAAATCTGGACACGCCGCGGCGGTGGAGTCGATTAGAGTCTGCGCTGAATCAAAACCGACTCTCAGGATTGCCTCTATGAAAAAAATCGCTCTCTCCTTTGTGGCCGCGGCGGCTGCCATGACGACCAGCATGGTCAGCGCCCAGACTGTGCTGACCGTTTCAAGCTGGCTTCCGCCCACCCACACCGCCAGCATGGCCCAGAAGGAATGGTGCGACCTGCTTGAGAAAAATACGACGGGCAAGATGAAGTGCAACTTCCTGCCACGCGGCGTGACCGCGGCTCCCGGCACCTTTGATGCCATCAAGAATGGGCTGGCGGATGTTTCCTACACCGTGCACGGGTACACGCCCGGCCGCTTTGTCTATACCCAGATGGCGGAACTGCCCTTCCTCGGCAACACGTCCGAACCGGTTGCAGTGGCCTTCAGCCGCGTTGCCGGCAAGCACCCCGAATTTGCGGCTGAACACCAGGGCGTCAAGGTCCTGTCGTTCTTCACACACGGCCCCGGCATCGTCTTCAACACGAAACGCCCCATCGCGAAGGTGGAAGACCTGTCGGGGTTGAAGTTCCGCGTGGGGGGCGGCATGGTCAACGAGATTTCCAAGACCCTCGGCATGAACGTCACGCTGAAGCCGGCACCCGACTCCTATGAGCTGCTGTCCGGCGGTGTGATGGACGGCACCCTGTTCCCGGCCGAATCCACCGAATCGTTCAAGATCGACAAGATCATTCGCCACGCGACCACCTTCCCCGGTGGCCTCTACAACACCAGTTTTGTGTTCATGATGAACCAGGGCCGGTACGACAAGCTCACCGCCGATGAGAAAAAGGCGGTCGATGCCATTTCCGGTGAAACGGCAGCCCGCATCTTCGGCCGCGGGTGGGACAAGGTCGACACCCGTGCCCTGGCGCTGATGCAGGCCAACGGTGTGGTGATCACCAAGGCGGACGCCAAGTTCGTGGCCGACGTGAAGGCCAAGACGTCTTCACTGGAACAAAACTGGGTCAAGAACGCGGAAGCCAAGGGCCTGAAGAACGCAGCCAAAGTGCTGGCCGAGTTCCGCGCTGAAATCGCCAAACTTGAAAAGTAAGAAGGCAGCCACTTATTGGCTGTGCGGGCGACATTCCTGCATCGGGGGTGTCGCTTTTTTCGTTGACCAGGTAATTCCATCTTGAACAAGCTCCTCGAAACCATCTGCGGCTTGATGGCAGGCATCGCCCTGTTTGGCATCATGGCATTGACATTTTTTGATGTTGGCGGGCGAAAGCTGCTGGACCACTCGATCACAGGCTCGCTCGAATTGACCGAACTGCTGATGGTGGTGGTGATCTTCGCCGCCTTGCCCCTGGTGTCCCTGCGGGGCGAGCACGTGGTGTTCGACTCACTGGACCAATACCTGCCGCACTCCGTGCGGACCGTGCAGCGGGTGCTGGTGCAGCTGGTCTGCGGCGCTGCCCTGCTGGGTCTGGGTTATTTGATGTGGCAGACCGGTGGCAACTTCGTGGAAAGCGGAGAAACCACAGCCCAGCTGGCCATTCCCAAAGCCCCCTTCATATACGGCATGAGCGTGTTGTGCGCGGTCACCGGGCTGGTGCATCTGGCTTACGTCCTGCGGCCTTCGACTGAAATCGAAGAAAACGAAGGAGGTACGCTGTGACTGAAGCCCTGATCGGATTTGCCGCCATTTTCGCGCTGGCCTTGCTGCGGGTGCCCCTGGCTTTCGGCATGGGGCTGGTCGGCATCGTGGGCATTGGCCTGACGCGCAGCTGGGGGGCGGCGCTCGCCAGCACCGCCCAGGTGGTTCATGAGACCGGCTTTGCATACACGCTGTCGGTGATTCCATTGTTCATCCTGATGGGCAATTTCGTTGCCCGCGCCGGGCTGGCCCACGAACTGTTCCATGCGGCCTACGTGTTCATCGGGCACCTGCGCGGCGGCCTGGCCCACGCCACGATCGCGGCGTGCGCCGGGTTCGGCGCCATTTGCGGCTCATCGATTGCGACCGCCGCAACCATGAGCAAGGTGGCCTACCCCTCGATGAAAAAGCTGGGCTACAGCGATTCACTCTCCACCGGCGTGATCGCCGCCGGCGGCACGCTGGGCATCATGATTCCGCCGAGCACCATCATGGTGATCTACGGCATCGTGACCGAAACCAACATCGGCAAACTGTTCGCTGCGGGCGTGATTCCGGGCATCCTGACCGCCATCCTGCTCATGGTCGCCGTGGTGATCATGACCTCGCGAGACCCGGAACATGCGCCGGCCGGCGAGAAGTCCACCTGGCCCGAGCGCTGGAAAGCCCTGCGCGGCATCTGGGGCGTGCTGCTGCTGGTGATCGTGGTGCTGGGCGGCATCTATGGCGGCTTCTTCACGGCCACGGAAGGCGCGGGCATCGGCGCGGCAGGCGCTTTCCTGTTTGCCGTCGCCCGCCGTGCGCTCTCGGTCAAAACCACCCTTGAGGTGCTGGTGGAGTCGGCCCGCACCACCGCCATGCTGTTCACGCTGCTAATTGCCGCCACGATCTTCGCCAACTTCGTCAACTTCACCACCATGCCGGGTGATCTCAAGGAGTGGATCACCCACCTGGGGCTGTCTCCCGTGATGGTCGTGGGCGCGATGATGGTGATCTACGTGATCCTGGGCACGGTGATGGAGGAACTGACGATGGTGCTGCTGACCATTCCGCTGTTCTTCCCGATCGTGGTGGCGCTGGGATTCGACCCGGTCTGGTTCGGCGTGCTGATCGTGATGGTGATCCAGATCGGACTGATTTCCCCGCCGGTCGGCATGAACCTGTTTGTCATCAACACCCTGCTGCCCAAGGTCGGCCTGGGCAACATCTTCCGGGGTGTCTGGTCTTTTGTCCTCGTGCAGATCATCACCCTGGGCCTGCTTCTGGCCTTCCCCTCGCTCAGCCTCTGGCTGCCTTCATTCATGAAGTAACGCGGCGGGCCGGGCGGGTTCAGCCCGCCCGGGTGTGGATCACCCGTTGCGGGAACGGGATGTCGATGTGATGGGCCCGCAGGGCCGCGAGAATGGCCATGTTGATCTGCGACCGCAGGTTAAGCTGGCCATTTTCGGGGTCGGCAATCCAGTAGCCCAACGTGAACTCCAGCCCATCAGCACCGAATGCCGAAAGCGCTGCGTTCGGCAGCGGATCTCGCAGCACCCGATCCTGCGCCAAGGCGGCCTCGGTCAACAGGCCGCGAACCTTTTCGACATCGCTGTCATAGGCCACCGACACCACGGTGGACTGCCAGACGCGTGTGTCGGCCAGCGACAGGTTTTCCACCCGGCTCGTGATCAGCATTTCGTTGGGCACGATGGACTCCCTCCCAGCCAGCGAACGGATCACGGTGTAGCGCGCGTTGATGTCGGTGATGCGGCCCTCGAAGTTGTCAACCCGCACGTTGTCGCCAATGCGCATGCTGCGCTCGGCCAGAATCACGAAGCCGCTGACATAGTTGGCCGCGAGCTTCTGCAAGCCCAGGCCAATGCCGACCCCGACCGCGCCGCCCAGCACCGAAAGCGCAGTGAGGTCGATGCCCACGGCCGAAAGCGCCAGCAGCAAGCCAACAAACATCAGCAATGCACGGATCGCGTTGCTCACCGCCTTGCGCAGCGAAAGCTCGCCGCCGGTCGCCGAACGCAGCAATCGCGCCTCGAGCGCGGAGGAGATCCACAGCGTGAGGATCAGCACCGCGCCCGCGGTCAGCGCCCCCTCGATCATGTTGCGCACCGACAGATTGCTGGTGCCCACCTTCCAGTGAATCTGGTCCAGCTCCTCCAGCACCAGCGGCAAAAACCCGCTGACCCACAACACCATCGCGAGCCAGGCCACCCAGGAGATGGTGCGCTCGAGCAGGCGCACCAGCGGCGCGTCACGAAACGCCACCTGCAGCACCTTCACCCCCATGCGGATAACCGCCAGCGAGACCAGGACCGGGATGGCAATCTGGAACACCGCCAGCGGAAGCCACCCGGCCAGCACAGCCCGCGCGACATACGCCAGGCAAAGCAGCAGCAGGGGGAACATCACGCCGTCAATGATCCGGCGGCCGAAAAGAATGGAGGGCTCGTGCGGCGTCGTCGCCCGGCGGGCCAGCCAGACCAGGCTCCAGGCCAGCGCACCGCAAGCCAGCAGCACCGCCAGTTCGCTCAACGCGGTGGGCTGCAGCAAGGCCGCGAACCAGCCATCAAGGTCCTCAATGCGCAGCGGGGTGTTTTTCAAGCCGGCCATTGCGGCGCCCTCTTTTCAATGAAGGCCTGCACGCCCTCCTGCGCCACCGGGTGCATCATGTTGCAGGCCATGGTCTGGCCCGCCAGCTGGTAGGCGGCTTCCACGCCCATCTCGCGCTGCTTGTAAAACAGCTGCTTGCCCAGCGCCAGCGCCTCGCGCGGCTTGGACAGCACGGCGTCCACCAGCCGGGACACCTCAGCATCCAGCGCCTCGGATGGGGTGACGCGGTTGACCAGGCCGCGCGCCCGGGCCTCATCGGCACTGATGAACTCGCCGGTGACCAGCATCTCCATCGCCAGCTTGGGCGCCATGTTGCGCACCAGCGGCACGCTGGGCGTCGCGCAGAACAGGCCGGCGTCAATGCCATTGACGCCAAACCGCGCCGAATCGGCCGCCACGGCCAGATCGCACTGCGCCACCAGCTGGCAGCCCGCGGCCGTGGCCAGGCCCTGTACCCGGGCAATCACCGGCACCGGCAGGTTCTGGATCGCCAGCATCACGCGCGAACACCGCGCAAACAGCGTCTGGTAATAGGCCAGATCGGGACTGGCCCGCATCTCCTTGAGGTTGTGTCCCGCGCAAAACGCCTTGCCGTTGGCGGCCAGCACGACCACGCGCGCGCCGTCATCGCCGCGCACGGTGTCGAGCGCCTGCTGCAGCGCAGCCAGCATGGCTTCGCCGAGCACATTGAACGAGGCCGGGGCATTGAGGGTCAGGGTGTGCATGCCCCGCGCGTCGCGGGTGTGCAGCAGCGGGCTGTCCGCGAGGGACAAATCGGTCAGGCAATCAGTCATGCCCGGATTTTGGCCGATTCGGGAAACGCCCACGGCAAACCGCCGATTTGCGCAAGCTGATTGCCGTGTCTACAGGTCCGCCATGACCCGAAGGTGCGCTTCCACACTGCGCGCCAGCGCTTCAAGGTTGTAGCCACCCTCCAGGCAGCTCACCACACGCCCACCGGAAAAGCGCCGGGCGATGTCCATGACGCGGTGCGTGATCCAGGCAAAGTCCTGCTCCACCAGGCCCAACTGGCCCAGGTCGTCATCGCGATGGGCGTCAAAGCCGGCGCTGATGAAAATCATTTCAGGCTTGTGGGCTTCCAGCCGGGGCATCCACATCAGATCGATCAGCTCGCGCACGTCCATGCCGCGCGTGTAGGCCGGCACGGGCAAATTGACCAGGTTGGCCGCGTTCGATTTCGACCCGCCCTCGGGGTAGAACGGATGCTGGAAGAAACTCACCATGAGGATGCGATCGTCGCCCGCCACGATGTCTTCCGTGCCATTGCCGTGGTGCACGTCGAAGTCCACGATGGCCACCCGCTTCAAGCCATGGCGCTCCACCGCGTACTTGGCGGCAATCGCCACATTGTTGAAGAAGCAGAAGCCCATGGCCTTGTCGCGGCAGGCATGGTGGCCGGGCGGCCGCACGGCGCAGAAGGCATTCGCCAGCTCGCCGGCCAGCACCGCGTCGGTGGCGGCAACCGCGGCGCCAGCGGCACGCAGGGCCGCGTCCCAAGTATGGACGTTGAGCGAGGTGTCGGGGTCCAGCTGCGCGTGGCTCGGACCGCCGGCCGCGATCTCGTCCCTGAGCGCGTCGCTCAGGCCGCGCAGCGCCGCCACATGCATGCGGCCGTGGGCCAGTTCGATGTCAGCGAGCGAAGCCGGATCGGCCTCCCGGTATGTCAGTGCGTCCATGAGTCCCGTGTACTTCAGACGGTCTTCAATGGCGTGAAGCCGCTCCGGGCACTCAGGGTGACCCGCACCCATCTCGTGCTTGAGGCAATCGGGGTGTGTGTAGTAGCCCGTTTTATTCACGATGAAGGTCCATGTCTCGTTTTTTCGGATAACGTCATGCCATGGATGCACAACAAAAACTCAAGTCGCTTCTGGGTCAGCTTAACACGGTGATCGTGGGCAAAACCAGCCAGGTACAGGACTGCGTGGCCTGTCTGCTGGCGGGGGGCCACCTGCTGATCGAGGACGTGCCCGGCGTCGGCAAAACCACTCTGGCCCACGCACTGTCCCGAACCTTCGGCCTGCAGTTCTCCCGCGTGCAATTCACCGCCGATCTGATGCCCAGCGACCTGTCGGGCGTGTCCGTGTACGAACGCGGCAAGGAGGCTTTCGTGTTCCATCCCGGCCCGGTGTTTGCCCAGGTGCTGCTGGCCGATGAAATCAACCGCGCCAGCCCCAAGACGCAAAGCGCCCTGCTCGAAGCCATGGAGGAAAAGCAGGTCACGGTGGAAGGTGAAACCCGCGCCCTGCCCTCGCCGTTTTTCGTGATCGCCACGCAGAACCCGCATGACCAGCTGGGCACCTACGCACTGCCCGAATCGCAACTCGACCGGTTCCTGATGCGCATTTCGCTGGGCTACCCGGACCGCACGACCGAGCGGCAGCTGCTGGTCGGCGCCGACCGGCGCGACATGGTGGCGCACCTCCAGCCGCTGCTGACGGCGGCTGAGCTGGCCCAGCTCCAACAGGCCGTGTTGGAGGTCCATGCCGCGGCGCCGCTGCTCGACTACGTGCAGGACCTGATCGCCGCCACGCGATCGGGTCGCTGGTTTCTGCAGGGTCTGTCTCCACGCGCAGGCGTCGCGCTGCTGCGCGCGGCGCGGGCCCAGGCGCTGCTGGCCGGCCGTGATTACGTGGCGCCCGACGATGTGCAAGCCATCCTGCCGCAATCCGTGGCGCACCGGCTGACTCCGGTCAGCGGCGCCGGACGTGGCGCAGTGGAACAGGTGCGCGCCATGATCGAGGCCGTGCCGCTGCCCTGACCGATTTCCGCGCCCCCTCCTCCTCCTCAATGGACACCGCCGCAACATTGCCGAATCCCTTGACGCGTCCCGTGGCCCACACGCGGGCGCGTTTCCAGCGCTGGTGGCAAGCCCGCCTGTCGTTGACCGACACCCTCACGCTGAACCAGCGCAACGTCTACATCCTGCCCACCCGCCCCGGTTTCATGCTGGGCACGACACTGTGCGTGCTCTTGGTCGCCTCCATCAACTACCAGTTGAATCTGGGCTACCTGCTGACCTTTCTGCTGGCCGGCAGCGCGGTGGTTGGCATGTACGTGTGCCATGGCACGCTGCGCGGGCTGACGCTGCATTTGATCGCGCCCAACGATCACTTCGCGCAGGCAACGGCCGTGCTCGACGTGAAGCTGCTCAATGAGCGCCGCAGCCCTCGGCACGCAATCGGACTGAGCGTGCTCGGCACCGGCCACTGGTCCTGGACCGACGTGCCTGCCCAGGGCAGCATCACGGTGCAGGTGGCCTTCCAGCCGGGGCGGCGGGGCCGGCACCGGGTTCCGGCGCTCACGGCGGAGACCCGTTTTCCGCTTGGAACCTTCCGCGTCTGGACCGTCTGGCGCCCAGCGGCCGAACTGCTGGTGTACCCGGCTCCGGAACCGTTCGCACCGCCGTTGCCGCCCGGCGAACCACGATCGGGCGGCGCCAACGCCGCCAGCGCGCAGGCCACGGGCGAGTTCGACGGGGTGCGCGCCTACCGCCGCGGCGACCCGATAAAGCTCGTGGTCTGGAAAAAGTTCGCCAAAGCCGGCGAGCTCGTCAGCCGTGACACCCAGCAGACCCAGAAATATGAACTCTGGCTCGACTTCGCCCAGGCCGGTGTGGCCGACACCGAGGCTCGCCTCTCCCGCCTGAGCGCCTGGGTGCTGGCCGCGGACCGTCGGGGGGTGGACTATGGTCTGCGACTGCCGGGCCTGGAAATTCCGCCGTCCTGCGGGGCGGCGCACCGGCTGCGCTGCCTGGAGGCGCTGGCGCTATGCTGAGCCGCCTCAATGCCCTGCCCCGCGACGCCCGCGACACCCTGTTCCTGCTGGCCGTGATCGCCTGGGTGGTGTTGCCGCAAGTGGGCAATTTGCCGCTGTGGTGCAGCGCGCTCGCCGCCGGGGTGCTGGCCTGGCGCGGCTGGCTGGCACTGACCGCACGGCCGCTGCCGGGCACGTGGTGGCTGCTGGGCCTGCTCGCGATCACGCTGGGGGCCACGCTGTTCACGCACCGCACGCTGCTGGGCCGCGACGCGGGCGTCACCCTGATCGTGGTGCTGCTGGCGCTCAAGACACTGGAGTTGCGCGCGCGCCGCGACGCCTTCGTGATCTTCTTCCTGGGCTTCTTCACGATGCTCACGAACTTCTTTTTCTCGCAGTCGCTGCTCACCGCCGCTGCCATGCTGATTGCATTGCTGGGGCTGCTGACAGCACTGGTCAACGCGCACATGGTGGTCGGCCGCCCGCCGTTGACGGCAGCGCTGAAGACGGCCAGCGGGATGGCCCTGCTGGGCGCCCCCATCATGGCCGTGCTGTTCGTGCTGTTCCCGCGGATGGCGCCCCTGTGGGGCATTCCGTCGGACGCCATGAGCGGGCGCAGCGGCCTGTCGGCCAGCATGCAGGTCGGCAACATTGCCAGCCTGGCGCTGGACAGCAGCATCGCCCTGCGGATCAAGTTCGAAGGCCGCCCGCCACCGCAGTCCGACCTGTACTTTCGCGGGCCTGTGCTGGCCAGCTTCGATGGCCGCGAATGGCGGCCCATGCCCGCCCGCCTGCGCCAGCGCATGAGCGCGAGCGGCCTGGTTGTGAGCGGCGCTCCGGTGAACTACGAAGTCACGCTGGAGCCGAACAACCGGCCGTGGGTCTTCGTGATGGAGGCAGCCGCCAAGCCACCGGAGATCGCGGGATTCGACACGGTGATGACGCCCGATCTCCAATGGCTGGCCAGCCGCCCCGTCACCGACATCGTGCGCTACAAGGCGTCCAGTTACCCCAATTTCCGCCACGGCCCCCTGCGCGCGACAGGTAACGCGCTGCTGGGCTTGCAGGATCACCTCGACCTGCCGCCCGGCTTCAACCCGCGCACGCTGCAACTGGCCGCCGACCTGCGGCGTGATCCGCGTCTGGCCAGCGCCGATGCGTCAACGCTGGTGCCCGCCGTGATGGACCGGCTGCGCACCGGCGGCTACCGCTACACGCTCGATCCTGGCGTCAGTGGCCAGCACAGCGCCGACGAGTTCTGGTTCGACACCCGCGAAGGCTTCTGCGAGCACATCGCGTCGGCCTTCGTGGTGCTGATGCGCGCGCTGGACGTGCCCGCCCGCATCGTCACCGGCTACCAGGGCGGCGAACTCAACGGCGTGGACGGCTTCTGGGTGGTGCGCCAGAGCGATGCGCATGCCTGGGCCGAGGTCTGGCAGGCCGGGCGCGGCTGGGTGCGCGTGGACCCGACATCGGCCGTGGCCCCGTCGCGCATCGGCTCGCTCCAAAGGCTGCAGCCCCCCGTGGGCGTGTTTGCCGGCGCGCTGGGCGAACTCAGCCCCGATCTGGCCGCCAAACTGCGCCAGGGGTGGGAGGCGCTCAACAACGGCTGGAACCAGTGGGTGCTCAACTACACCCAGAGCAAACAGCTCAACCTGCTCAGGAACCTCGGCTTCGAGTCGCCGAGCTGGGAAGACCTGAGTTACCTGTTGATCGGCATCGTGGTGGCCGTCAGCCTGTGCGGGGCCGCCTGGACGCGCTGGGAACGCACCCAGCACGATCCCTGGCTGCGTTTGCTCGCCCGCGTCCGCAGGAAACTCGCGGCCCATGGGCTGACCGCGCCGCCCCAGGCGCCACCCCGGGAATTGGCCCGGATGGTCGGACAAACGTTCGGGGCCGGCGCCCCCGCCAAGGCGTTGCAGGACTGGCTGCTGCGGCTGGAGCGGCTGCGCTATGCGCCGACGGCCGCTGCGGGCGGTCCCACCCAAGCGCGCCTCGCTACACTGCGACGAGAGTTCAACCAACTGGCCTGGCCTGACCGATGTCCCGATTGATTCCGCTTGTGATGGTTTTTGCGATGCTCGGCACCTTGCCGATGTCAGGCCATGCCAAGACGCCCGCGAAGAAGAAGCTTCACGGCATCCAGCGCACGGCCGCGGCACGAGCGGTCGTTCAGGGGCCGGCCTATGCCACACGCGAAGACGTGATGCGCTTTGCCGACGACGTGGCCGAACGCCGTGGCCTCGATCGCGAATGGGTGCGCCAGGCCATTGGCCAGTCGCACTTCATCCCGACCATCCCGCGCCTGATGCTGCCGCCGCCGAGCGGCACCCCCAAGAACTGGCGCGTCTACCGCAGCCGTTTCATCGACCCCGTGCGCATCCGCGCGGGCGTCGCATTCTGGCAAGCCCATCGCGCGACGCTGGAACGCGCTGAACGTGAATACGGCGTGCCCGCCGAAATCATCGTCGGCATCATCGGCGTGGAAACCATTTACGGCCAGCAAATGGGCAACTTCCGCGTGATGGATGCCTTGGCCACGTTGGCCTTCGATTTTCCCGAAGCCCATCCGCGAGCCGCCGCGCGCCAGGAATTTTTCAGGAGCGAACTGGAACAGTTTCTCACGCTGGCCAATCGCACCGGCATGGACCCGCTCACGCCGCGTGGCAGCTACGCCGGCGCCATGGGCATGCCGCAGTTCATGCCCTCCAGCGTGCTGAAGTACGCCGTGGACTTCGACGGCGACAGCAGGATCGACCTGACGGGCAGCCCGGAGGACGTCATCGGTTCGGTGGCGAGCTACTTCAAGGCCTTCAGCTGGCAACCCGGCCAGCCGACGCACTACGCCGTGCGTTTTGACGACAGCCGGCTCGACAAGGACGCCTTGCTGGCCCCCGACATCCTGCCGACCTTCAGCGTCGCCAGTTTCATCGCCAAAGGCGCTGTGCTCGAAGGCGAAGCACTCAACCACAAAGGCCCGCTCGCGCTGATCGAACTGCAAAATGGCGATGCGCCGCCGAGTTACGTGGCCGGCACCGAAAACTTCTACGCCATCACCCGCTACAACTGGAGCAGCTACTACGCCATGGCGGTGATTGAACTGGGCCGCGAGGTCGCCGCCGCCGTCGCCGGCAATCGCTGATCCGGCTGGCTACAGCAGCGCGTCTCGCGAAATGCCCTTGCGGCCCAGATGGCGCTTGAGCTTCTGCAGCGCATCGTTCTGGATCTGCCGCACGCGCTCACGCGTCAGGCCAAGCCGGACACTGAGCACCTCCAGTGTTTCCGGATCGCGGTCGTGCAAGCCGAAGCGGCCTTCCAGGATCTCGCGTTCACGGGCGGACAGCCCGTCCATCCACGATTGCAGCAGATGCTCCACCTCGTGGGCCTGCGTGACTTGCGTGGGGTCGATCGCCAGCTCGTCCACCAGGGTGTCGGAAAGGGAATAGTCATCGTCCCCACCGAGACCGCTTGCGGCGTCGAGCGAGCGAGGGGTTTCCGCCATCGCCAGCAATTCGGCCACTTCATGGACATCACGGCCGAGCAGCGCGGCCACGTCATCCACCCGAACGCCGTCGGGCCGCGTGGCGATGAAGGTCGGATCGTTCTCCAGCGTCCGCCGTGCACGCAGCACCTGCTGCAACTCACGCACCACGTGCACCGGCAGGCGAATCGCGCGGCTCTGGTTCATCACGGCGCGCTCCACCGACTGGCGAATCCACCAGGTCGCGTAGGTCGAAAAACGGAAACCGCGCTCAGGCTCGAACTTGGTCGTGGCGTGCATCAGGCCGAGGTTGCCTTCCTCAATCAGGTCGGACAACGGCACCCCCCGACCGAGATACCCCTTGGCCACGCTGACGACCAGACGCAGGTTGTGCTCGATCAGGGACTGGCGCGCGGCGAAGTCGCCGGCGCGCGCGCGCGTCGCTGTTTCGAACTCTTCCTGGGCAGAAAACAGCGTGGTGCGGCGCACGTCACGCAGGTACAGGGTCAGCGTGTCGCCTGACTCGCCCGTGACATCGGGTGGCGGCATCGGTGGCAGGTCGCCATCGCCGGCTTCAAAAGCCGCGAAAGTTCTCGGGCCACCGCGATTGTCGTCAAGGGACGGGAAAATGCCCGCCTTGGGCCCCTCGGGAATTCCGTTCGTCTGGTTTCCGTTGAGCCGTTTCATGGAAGCTACCTTGCTGGCAGGTACCTGGCCGGATCCACCGGCTTGCCCTGGCGACGAATTTCAAAATGCAGCTTCGTCCGGTCGGCATCGCTGTTGCCCACCTCGGCGATTTTCTGCCCCTTGCGCACGGACTGGTCCTCCTTGACCAGCAGCGCCTGGTTGTGCGCGTAGGCCGTGAGGTAGGTGTTGTTGTGTTTGAGGATCACCAGGTTGCCATAGCCGCGCAGGCCGGCCCCCGCATAGACCACGCGGCCGTCCGCCGCGGCCAGCACCGGATCGCCCGCCTTGCCGGCCAGATCCAGGCCCTTGTTCTTGGCCTCGTCAAATCCCGCCAGCAGACCGCCACTGGTGGGCCAGATGAAGGCGACTTCTTCCTCGCCGCCGGCCACCGCAGGCGCAGGCGCCGGTGCGGGTGCAACCATCCCTGAAGCGGGTGCACTGGCCGCAGGCGTGGCACCCTGCGTCGCCGTGCCGGCCACGACCGAACTGGTCGTGACGGGCCGGGTCACGGCAACGGTCGGCGCTTCGGTCACAGCCGGAGCCGCAGCCGCCACGGGCCCCACGGGCGGCACCACGCGCAACACCTGGCCGACTTCGATCAGGTTCGGATTGTCGATACCGTTCCACCGCACGATGTCACGCCAGGCCTGGCCGGTTTCGAGCGCGATACGGATGACCGTGTCACCGCGCCGAACGGTGTAGTAGCCCGGTTTGCCGGCATTTTCAGCACCAGGCAGGGGTTTACTCTCGGCCGTTGTCCCCGCTTGGCCGGCTGGCCGTGTACCCGAGGCGCCGCGGTCCTCCACCGGCGCACGGTTCGGTGCCTTGCCTGACGAGCAGGCGGCCAACGCCGCCAACGCCGCCATCCCCATGGCAATAACCCGCAACCGATTAGCAATACCTGACATGTCCATTCCCTTTAAGCGATGCCCGATTTTAGGGGGACGAAATGCACCGCCTCAAGTACCGTCTGCTCAAGCCCCCGTGCCGTCTTGTCCACCACCACCAGCGCCTGCTGGCCGCTCGCCGTGACCATCGGCGCCACCAGCCGCCCCCCCACGGCCAACTGGTCCACCCAGGCCTGGGGAATGGCATCGCCACCCGCCGCCGCGACAATGGCGGCGTAGGGCGCACCCTTGGAAAAACCGGCCATGCCATCCCCGAACAGCAGATGGACATTCGCCAGCCGGAACGGGCGGAGGTTCTCCCGCGCCTTGTCATGCAAACCCCGCAGCCGCTCGATGCTGTAGACCTCCGTGGCCAGCAAACTCAACACGGCGGCCTGGTAGCCACAACCCGTCCCGATCTCCAGCACCCGCCCCAGCTTGCCCGCCGCCCCATGTCGCAGCAACTCCATCATGCGCGCCACGACATTGGGTTTGGAAATCGTCTGCCCCAGGCCGATCGGCAAGCTGGTCTCTTCATAAGCCTGGTTGACCAGCGCGGTATCCACGAAGCGATGCCGCTCGACCGTCCCCATGGCCTGCAGCACGGCGGGGTCGCCAATCCCCTGCGCAGCCAGCTTCTGCACCATGCGCGTGCGCACGGCGATGGAGTCCATCCCCAGTCCCTGCGGGCCCACCAAAGCGGGTTCGGCGGCAGCGCGCCGTGTCGCGTCCTGAACCATGGCGCCAGCTTGCCGCGCCGGCGCGGGTTGCCCTTGCGAAAAATCAATTCTGGCGGGAAAACTGGGGCGCCGGGTCATCAGACTGCCTTTTGAGCGGCGCCGCCCAGGTGCGCGGCCGTTTGCGCCCAGTACCGCAGGTGGTCATGATCGGTCAGATCCACCTTCAGCGGCGTCATGACCACGTGGCCATGGGCCGTGGCATGGAAGTCGGTGCCTTCGGCTTCATCCTTGGCCGGCCCGGCCGCACCAATCCAGTACATGGTCTCACCCCGCGGACTCACCTGCGTGATCACGCTTTCAGCCGAATGGCGGCGACCCAGCCGGCACACCTTGACCGGCTTGATCGCCTCCAGCGGCAGGTTCGGAATATTGACATTGAGCAGCCAGGGCGCGGCGCCGATCAGCTGCTGCTGTGCCATCTGCTGCACGATCTCGCGTGCCTTGAGTGCGGCCGCGTCGATGTGGACCCACCCCTTGTCGATCTGCGAGAACGCGATCGCCGGAACACCGAACAAGTAGCCCTCCATCGCGGCCCCCACGGTGCCGGAATAGATGGTGTCATCGCCCATGTTGGCGCCGTTGTTGATGCCGGACACCACCAGGTCGGGCCGATAGCCCAGCAGCCCGGTCAGCGCGATGTGCACGCAGTCCGCCGGCGTACCGTTGACATAGCGGAAACCGTTCGCCCCGCGGTTCACATAAAGCGGCGAATGCAGGGTCAGCGCATTGGACTTGGCGCTGTTGTTCTGCTCGGGCGCCACGACTTCCACCTCGGCCACGGTCTTCAAGGCCTCATACAGCGCCACGATGCCGGGCGCCTGGAAGCCATCGTCGTTTGAAATGAGGATTTTCATGGGCGTTTCAGGTTGAAACGAATTGTAGGGGCCTGACTCAAAAAGGCTCGCCGGCCCGCGAAGGCGTCGCTGGTGAGACATCGCGTGCCCGGTGCGGCGCCCTATCATCCCCTTTTATCCAAGGAGAAGCTTGTGCATGCCTGGCTTTGCGAGAACCCCGTCGGTGTCGATGCCCTGACCTGGAAAGAACTGCCCACCCCGGCGCCCAAGGCCGGCGAAGTGCTGATCGAAATCAAGGCCGCCAGCCTGAATTTCCCCGATCTGCTGATCGTGCAGAACAAGTACCAGATGAAGCCGCCCCTGCCCTTCGTGCCGGGCTCGGAATACGCGGGCGTGGTGCAGGCGGTCGGCGAAGGCGTCACGCACCTGAAGGTCGGCCAGAGCGTCGCCTGCCTGTCGGGCACCGGCGGCTTTGGCACCCATACCATCGCCTCGGCGGCGCTGTGCATGCCGCTGCCGCCCGGGTTCTCGCACGTGGACGCGGCGGCTTTCATCATGATCTACGCCACCTCCCACCATGCGCTGGTGGACCGGGCACAGCTGAAGGCCGGAGAAACCGTGCTGGTGCTGGGCGCGGCCGGCGGCGTGGGCACGGCGGCCATCCAGATCGCCAAGGCGATGGGCGCCAAGGTCATTGCGGCGGCCTCCACCGAGGAAAAATGCACCTTGTGCAAGTCGCTCGGCGCCGACGCGACGATCAACTACGCGAAAGAGAACCTGCGCGACGCCATCAAGGCGCTGACCGACGGCAAGGGCCCTGACGTGATTTACGACCCGGTGGGCGGCGATTTCGCCGAGCCCGCGTTCCGCGCCATCGCCTGGCGTGGCCGCTACCTCGTGGTGGGCTTCGCCGCGGGACCAATTCCCTCACTGCCGCTGAACCTGGCGCTGCTCAAGGGCGCGTCCATCGTCGGGGTGTTCTGGGGCGACTTTGCCCGCCGCGAGCCAAAAGCCAACGCCGCGATGATGGCCGAACTGGCGCAGTGGTATGCGCTGGGCAAGATCAAGCCCGTGATCGACCGCACCATGCCCATGAGCGAGTTGAAGGCCGCGTATGCCCACATGGGCTCGCGTGGCGTCATGGGCAAGCTCGTGATGGTGAACTGAGCAGATAAGCGGTCAGTGTGCGTGGCCCAGGGCGCTCACCAGCATCACCAGACCCATGCCCACCCCCAGCCAGGCGATCTGTGCCAGGGTTTCGCGCGCCGTCAGGCGTTTTTGAAGCTGGGGAATCAGGTCGGCCAGCGCGACGTAAACGAAGCTGCTGCTCGCCACGACGAGGAAATACGGCAGATAGTCGTGCAGCCGGTCCACCAGGAAATAGCCCAGCAAACCACCCAGGGCGGTCACCGCGCCGGCCAGTGTCACCTTGACCAGCGCAATGCGGCGGTCGCTGCTGCCGCCGCGCAGCACCACCAGGTCGCCCATGTGGTGAGGCACCTCGTGCGCCAGCACGGCCAGCGCGGCGATCGCGCCCAGGCGCAGGTCCGCGACGAAGGCGGACGCAATCAGGATGCCGTCGCCGAAACAGTGCACGCTGTCGCCCGTGAGAACGGCCCAGCTGCCGGGCTTGTGGTCGTGGACATGGGCGTGCGAATGCGCGTGTCCATGAGGATCGGCGTGTCCATGTGGCAACGCGTGGCCCCCGGAGTGCGCGTGCGCCTGATGGCGCGGTGCAGGGAGCGCGGCGTCATGGTGGTGCTCGTGCCCATGGTGCCAGAGCTCCGCCTTGTCCAGCAGGAAGAAAAACACCAGCCCCACGAGCAGCGTGAGAAACAGGTTGCGCGCACCGGCCTGGCTCTCGAACGCCTCGGGTAAGAGGTGCATGAAGGCCGTGGCCAGCAGCGCACCGGCCGCCAGACTCAGCATGTGCTGGGTGTAGCGCGACAACACCCCAAAACTCAGGGCTGCGGCAACCCAGACGCTGCCAATGCCGGCGGCCAGGGTGCCCATCAAGATTGCCATCAACAACATCGTTAACAAAGGCCCTTCAACACAGGAAACAGGTTCAATAACAAAAAAAGCCGCCTCACAGGCGGCCCTGCGCAACGGCCCGCTTCAGGCGACCCCGTGTTGCCGGAACCACGCCAGCGCACGTTGCCAGCCATCCTCGGCCGCCGCCTTGTCATAGCTCGGGCGGTAGTCGGCATGGAAGGCGTGCGGCGCGTCAGGGTACACGACGAATTGCGAGGCTCGCGACGCGGCGTTGCCCACCGCCAAGGCGGCTTTCATCTTAGCAACCGTGTCAAGCGGAATGCTCGGATCATCCCCGGCATACAGGCCCAGCACGGGGCCATGCAGACGGCCGGCGATGTCAAGGGGGTGCTTCGGCGTGAGCGGACTGGACTCACCCACCAGCCGGCCGTACCAGGCCACGCCAGCCTTCACGTCCGGGTTGTGCGCGGCGTAAAGCCAGGCAAGCCGGCCGCCCCAGCAGAATCCCGTGACGCCGAGCTTGCGCACATCGCCCCCGTTGGCTCCCGCCCATTTCACGGCGCCATCGAGGTCGGCCATGACCTGCGCATCGGGCACTTGATCGACCACCTCGGCCATCAGCCGCGCCAGTTCGCCGTACTCGGTAGGCTCGCCCTGGCGCGCAAAGAGTTCGGGCGCGATGGCCAGGTAGCCGGCACGGGCAAAGCGGCGCGCCGTATCGGCAATGTACTCATGCACGCCAAACACCTCGGACAGCACCAGCACCACCGGCAGGCCGAACCGGCCCTCGGGCGCAGCGCGGTAGGCCGGCACCTTGAAGCCGCCGACCTCATAAGTGACTTCGCCGGTGACCAGCCCGTCCGCCGGCGTCCGGATCGAAGTCTGGGCCATCACCGGCAAGGCCGCCGCGGCGTAGCCCACGCCCAGCGCCGCCTTGAGCGCGGTGCGCCGGGTGGCGCCCGCCTCGGTGGTCTGGCCGGGCAGCAGGGCCTCGAAATCGGCCTTGAGGTCTTGGCGAAACATGGACGGTCTTCTCGAAATTGGGGCGGCTCCATCAGGCCCTGTCCGGCTCAGTGGGCCTTGTCCCAGTTCGGCCCAACGCCCACCTCGGCGAGCAGCGGCACCTTGAGCTGGGCCACGCCGGCCATCAGGCGCGGGATTTCGGTTCTGAGCCACGCCACCTCGGACTCGGGCACCTCGAACACCAGTTCATCGTGCACCTGCATGATCATTTTCGTGCCGCGCCGTTCCTGGTCCAGCACCTGCTGCACCGCCACCATGCTCATCTTGATCAGGTCGGCCGCCGTGCCCTGCATCGGTGCGTTGATGGCCGCGCGCTCGGCGCCACTGCGGCGAGGGCCGTTGGGCGAATTGATTTCCGGCAGGTACAGGCGGCGGCCGAACACGGTTTCGACATAACCCCTGGCCTTGGCGGACAGCTTGGTTTCGTCCATGTAGCGCTTGACGCCCGGGTAGCGCTGGAAGTAACGGTCAATGTAGGCCGCCGCCGCCCGGGTCTCGATGCCGAGGTTCTTCGCGAGGCCAAAGCTGCTCATGCCGTAAATCAGGCCGAAGTTGATGACCTTGGCATAACGGCGCTGCTCGCTGCTGACCTGCGCCGGCTCCACGCCGAACACCTCGCCCGCCGTGGCGCGGTGCACGTCCAGGCCTTCGGTGAAGGCGTGCAACAGGGCTTCGTCGCCACTCAGGTGCGCCATGATGCGCAGCTCGATCTGGCTGTAGTCGGCGCTGGCGATCACGCAGCCTGCGGGCGCCACAAAAGCCTCTCGCACGCGCCGGCCCTCGGGCGTGCGGATCGGGATGTTCTGCAGGTTCGGGTCGTTGCTGGACAGGCGTCCCGTCACCGCCACCGCCTGCGCGTAGTGGGTATGAACCCGGCCGGTGCGTGGCAGCGCGAGTTGCGCCAGTTTGTCGGTGTAGGTGCCCTTGAGCTTGGCCAGCCCGCGGTGCTCCAGGATCTTCGCGGGCAGCGGGTAGTCCTCGGCCAGTTTTTCCAGCACTTCCTCGTCGGTGCTGCGCGCGCCGGTGGCGGTTTTCTTGATGACCGGCAGGCCCAGCTTGTCGAAGAAAATTTCACCCAGCTGCTTGGGGCTGCTCAGATTGAAGGGCTGGCCGGCGATCGCGTAGGCCTCGTTTTCAAGCTGCACGATGCGCTGGCCCAGTTCGTGACTTTGCGCGGCCAGCGTGGGCGCATCGATCAGCACGCCGTTGCGTTCGATGCGGTAGAGCGCCTCGCTGCTGGCGATTTCCAGTTCGTAGATGGCCCGGAGTTTCTCGTCATGCTCCAGCCTGGGCCACAGCGCCCGATGCACGTCCAGGGTCTGGTCGGAATCCTCGCAGGAGTATTCGGCGGCCTTGGCCACGTCCACCTGGGCAAACGGAATCTGGTGCGCGCCCCTGCCGCACAGGTCTTCGTAGTTGATGCCGCTGCGCCCCAGGTGCCGCTCGGCCAGGCTCGCCAGGCCGTGCGGCTTGTGCACCTCCAGCACATAGCTTTGCAACATCGTGTCGTGCACGTAGCCCTGTACCTCGATGCCGTGGTTGGCGAACACATGGCGGTCGTACTTGATGTGCTGGCCAAGCTTGTGCTTCGCCGGGTTCTCGAGCCAGGGTTTGAGTTTCGCCAGCACCTCGTCGAACGGCAACTGTTCGGGTGCATCCGGCCCGGCATGCTTCAAGGGGATGTAGGCCGCCTCGCCCGGCGTCACGCTGAAGCTGATGCCGACGATCTCGGCGCGCATTTCATCGAGCGAGGTGGTTTCGGTGTCCAGTGCGACCAATTCGGCCGCCTCGACCTGCGCCAGCCAGCGGTCGAATGCACCCCAG
This sequence comes from Comamonadaceae bacterium, assembly GCA_023259355.1. GTDB lineage: Bacteria > Pseudomonadota > Gammaproteobacteria > Burkholderiales > Burkholderiaceae_C > JAHFQI01. Next base: position 10,435 of record JAHFQI010000027.1, on the reverse strand, counting down.
GTCAGGATCGTGTCGTAATGCACGCGGGACGCCGGAGATTCGCCGGAGGAAGGCTCGGCAAACAGGTCCTCCGTGCCGCCGCGTGACGCCGGAATGGCCTGCCCCGGCTCCGCCACGGCAACCGGGGTCAGCGACTTGACCAGTCCCTTGAACCCATATTGCTCGTAAAAATGCTTCAGGCCGGACGCGTCTGGCTCCCCTAGGGCGATCGATTCCAGCACGGGCAGCCCCGGCACCCAGCCGTCGAGATCGCAGTCGGTCTTGATGGTCAACAGGCTGCGGCCCGTGGGCAGCCAGTCCAGCGCCTTGCGCAGGTTCTCGCCGGCTGCGCCCTTGATCTTGTCGGCATTGGCCACCACGCCTTCGAGCGAGCCGTATTCCAGAAGCCACTTGGCCGCCGTCTTGGGGCCAACCTTTTCGACGCCCGGCACGTTGTCCACCTGGTCGCCCACCAGAGTCTGGTAGTCCACCATCAGCCGCGCGGGCACGCCGAATTCGGCCTCCACGCCGGCCAAGTCGCGCCGCTTGCCGTTCATGGTGTCGATGATGGTGATGTGCTCGTCCACCAGCTGCGCCAGGTCCTTGTCGCCGCTGGAGACGACGACTTCGATGCTTTGACGTGCGGCCGTCACGGCCAGCGTGCCGATCACGTCATCGGCCTCCACGCCGGGCACGTCGAGCACCTTCCAGCCCAGCAGCCGCACCACTTCGTGAATGGGTTCGATCTGGGCCCGCAAATCGTCCGGCATCGGGCTGCGGTGCTGCTTGTATGCGGGGTAGATGGCGTCGCGAAAGGTCGGCCCCTTGGCGTCGAACACGCAGGCGGCGTAGTCAGCCCGCACATCCTTGCGCAGCTTTTCCATCATGTTGATCATGCCGCGGATGGCGCCGGTGGCCGGGCTGGCCGGGTCGCCCGGCACGGCGCGCAGGTCGGGCATGGCGTGGAAGGCGCGGTAGAGGTAGCTGGAGCCGTCCACCAGCAGCAGGGTCTTCTTGTCAGTCATGGCCCGCATTGTGCATGGGCCGGACAACGCGGCACCGGCCCCTACAATCCCCGCATGCGCTTCTTGACCCCGCTCTCGAAGCCTCCCATTCCTGACATGCTTTTCTGAGATGGCTGTATTTACCGAAGTCTCTTTTGACGAGGCGCGCGATCTGCTGCGCGGCCTCAACCTGGGCGAACTCACCGAACTCCGTGGTATCGAGGGCGGGATCGAGAACACCAACTACTTCGCCACCACGGATGCCGGCGCCTACGTGCTGACGCTTTTTGAACGCCTGAGTTTCGAGCAGCTGCCGTTTTACCTGCACCTCATGAAGCATCTGGCGCACCGCGGCATCCCGGTGCCCGATCCGGCCGCCAACCGCGACGGCGACATCCTGCACAAGGTGTGCGGCAAGCCAGCCTCCGTGGTCAACCGCCTGCGCGGCAAAAGCGAACTGGCGCCCGGCACCGCCCACTGCGCCGCCGTCGGCGCGATGCTGGCGCGCATGCACCTGGCCGGGCGCGACTACAACCGCCACCAGCCCAATCTGCGCGGCCTGGCGTGGTGGAACGACACCGTGCCGGTGGTCCTGCCCTACCTCGACGCGGCCCAGGCGGCGCTGATCACGGCGGAACTCGCCTACCAGAACCACATCGCGGCTTCGTCGGCCCATGCGGCGTTGCCGCGCGGGCCGGTGCATGCCGACCTGTTCCGTGACAACGTGCTGTTTGAGGGCACCGAGCTCACCGGCCTCTTCGACTTTTATTTCGCGGGTGTCGACACCTGGCTGTTCGACGTGGCCGTGTGCCTGAACGACTGGTGCATTGACCTCGCCACGGGCACGCACGACGCCGGGCGCGCGCGCGCCTTCCTGGATGCCTATCGCGCCGAGCGCCCACTGACGGCCGCCGAGCGGCAGTTGCTGCCGGCGATGCTGCGTGCCGGCGCCCTGCGCTTCTGGATTTCCCGGCTCTGGGACTTCCATCTTCCCCGCGAGGCTTCGATGCTCAAGCCGCACGACCCGACCCACTTCGAGCGGGTGCTGCGCGAGCGTGTCGCGCACCCCGTCACCCCCTGATATGAAACTGAACATCGTTCCCGCACGCACCGGCCTGGTCTGGGTCAAGCTGGGCATGCGGACTTTTTTCCGGCAGCCGCTGGCGCTGTCCGGGCTGTTTTTCATGTTCATGGCGCTGATGTCGGTGGCCACCGTCGTGCCCTTCATCGGCACGGCGCTGGCGCTGGCCCTGTTGCCTGCCGCCACACTGGGGCTGATGGCCGCCACCCAGGAAGCGAGCAAGGGCAACTTCCCCATGCCCTCGATCCTGGTCAGCGCCTTCCGCGCCGGCCAGCAGCGGATGCGGGCCATGCTGGTGCTGGGCGCGCTTTACGCCGGCGGATTCCTCGCAATCATGGGTATTTCGGCGCTGTTCGACGGCGGCAAGTTTGCCAAGCTGTACCTGGTCGGTGGTGCCATCACGCGCGAGCTGGTCAGCGCGCCGGATTTCCAGATGGCCATGTGGGTGGCCACCGCGCTGTACCTGCCGCTGTCGCTGCTGTTCTGGCATGCGCCCGCCCTCGTGCACTGGCACGGCGTGCCCCCGGTGAAAAGTCTGTTCTTCAGCATCGTGGCGTGCTTTCGCAACCTGGGCGCGTTCACGCTTTATGGCGCGGCCTGGCTCGGCGTGTTCGTGGCCGGCGGCCTGGCGGTCATGCTGGTGGCCACCCTGTTTGGCGCCCCTGAAATCGCGGCGGCCGGACTGGTTCCCGTGGCCCTGCTGATGGCGGCCATGTTTTTCACCTCGATTTACTTCACCGTCAACGACTGCTTTGTGACGTCGGACGCGGAAGCGGGCTGACCCACCCGCCTGTTCAGGTCCAGCGCACTTCCCCGGCAAACAGGTAGCCTGCGCCGTAGACCGTGCGGATGGTCTTGGGGTTCTGCGGGTCGGATTCGAGCTTGCGCCGCAGCCTGGAAATCCGGACGTCCACGCCACGATCCAGCGGCGAAAGATCGCGGTCGCCGCACAGCTGCTCGCGGTCCAGAATCCGGTTGGGACGCAGCAGGAACTGGGTCAGCATGCGGGCCTCGCCCGCGCTCAGCGTCCACTCCTGGCCGTCCGGCGCATGCAGCGTGTTGGATTGCCCATGAAAGCGCCAGCCGCCGAACTCGGCCGTCTGCGCGGGTGTGTCTTGATGTGCGCCCTGCATCTTTTCATGCCGCCGCAAAATGCTGCGCACGCGCGCCACCAGTTCGCGTGGCTCGAAGGGCTTGACCATGTAGTCATCGGCGCCGAGTTCAAGGCCCATGACCCGGTCGCTGACATAACCCCGCCCGGTCAGTATCAGCACGCCGCAGCCCAGCCGCGCCTGAAGATCCCGCACCACATCCATGCCGTCCGCGTCGGGCAGCCCCAGATCGACGATGCACAGGTCGGGCACACGCAGCAGCAACTGGCGGCGCAGCGCCGCGGCATTGGGGCATTCGACGGCCTCGAAGCCGAATTCCACCAGCGTGCCGGCCACCAGCCGGCAAATGGCGGGATCGTCCTCCAGCACGTAGATGCAGCGCGGGCCTTCCGGCGGCCGAATCGGGTCGTGGTTCATGCACAGCCCCCCAGTTCATCCAGGGCGTGCTGCAACTCGGCCGCGGAAAACGGCTTCTTCAGCAGCGCAGGACCATCGCCCCCGTCGGACAAAGCCACGCCGCTGTCTGCGTAGCCGCTCATGAGCAAAGCCCGGACGTTGGGCGCACTCTGGCGCACCTGGCGGCACAAGGCACGCCCGTCGATGCCGCCGGGCATCACCACATCGGAGATCAGGATGCCCACGGCAGGCACACTGGCCAGGATCAGCAACGCATCGGTGCTGTTTTCGGCCTCGATCACCGGGTAACCCAGTCCGACCAACTGCAGCCGGATCACCCGGCGCACATCGGGGTCGTCCTCCACCAGCAGCACCAGGGGACGCTCCGCGGTCGGCCGCACCGGGACACCCGCCAGTGGCTCGGCATCGAACTCACGGCCCGTGCAGGGCAGGACCAGCGTGACCACGCAGCCCTCGCCCAAGGCGCTCTGAATGCGGATACCGCCGCCGGACTGCTTGGCAAAGCCGTACACCATCGACAGCCCCAGACCGCTGCCGGAGCCGAAACGCTTGGTGGTGAAGAAGGGTTCGGAAGCGCGCGCCTGCGTGGCGGCGTCCATGCCGGTGCCGGTATCCGACACGCTGAGCGCCACATAGCAGCCCGGCGCCACGTCAAAATCGGCCACCTGGGCTTCCCCCAGTTGCACCTGAGCCGCCTCAATGGTCAGATGCCCGCCGTCGGGCATGGCGTCGCGCGCGTTCAACGCCAGGTTGAGGAGCGCATTTTCGAGCTGCTGGGCATCCGTCATGGCATACAGCGGCGTGGTGATCGGCGTGGTGGTCACGGTGATGTTCGCGGGCAGCGTGCGCTTGAGCAAGACCATGGTTTCCGCCACCAGCTCGGCCATGTCCACGGCGTGGGGCGTCAATGGTTGCTTGCGCGCAAAAGCCAGCAGCCGCTTGATCAGCGCGGCACCCCGGCGCGAAGCCTTGAGGGCCGGCACCACGTATTCGCTGATGTCCGGGTCGTCGGGGTGGCGCTCCTGCAGGGTCACCAGGTTGCCGATCACCACCGTCAGCAGGTTGTTGAAATCGTGCGCCAAGCCACCGGTCAGCTGCCCCACGGCCTCCATCTTCTGCGCGTGAACCAGCGCCGCCTGCGCGTTCTTGAGGTCTGTGATGTTCACCGACAGCACGAAGCAGCCCGCGACGCGGCCATCCGCGCCCAGTTCGGGGACCAGCTCGCTGCGCGCGTACGCCACCCGGCCGCCCGGCCGGCGCATCGCGTATTCGTAGCTCACGCGCTCCCCCTGAAGTGCCTTCACCACATGGCGGCTGATGTCCGCGTAGACCTCGTCGCCCACCGCGTCACGGATGGAGCGGCCGAGCACTTCCTCCTTGGTGTGGCCAAACCAGTCGGCATAACCCTTGTTGACGTAGCGGTAGATCTGCTCGTGATCGAAATAGCCGATCAGCGCAGGCACGGTGTCCGTGATCAATCGCTGCCGCTCCTCGCTCAGCCGCAGGGCCTCGGTGATGCGCTGGTTGGCGGCATCCGCCTCGGTCAGCCGCTGGTTGGTGGCCTGAAGCTCGTTCGTGCGTTCGGCGACGCGGCTTTCCAGCTCGGCGTGCTGCTGCTGGATCAGTTTTTCGAACCGGCGGCTGGCGGTGATGTCGGTGTAGAGCGTCACGAAACCGCTGTGCGGCAGCGGCTCGCCACGTACCGCCAGGACCTGTCCGCCGGGCCGGTCGCGTTCGGTGTAGTGCGGCTGGAAGGCGCGCGCCAGGCGCATGCGCTCGGCCACCAGCGCCTCGACATCCCCCGGGCCGTATTCGCCGCGCTCGGCGTTGTAACGCATGAAGGACTCGAACGTCGCGCCGACGAATGCCATGTGCTCGGGAAAGTCCAGCAACCGCAGGAAGGCCTTGTTCCAGGCCACGATGCGCAGGTTGGCATCAATCACCGTCAGCCCCTGATCGAGCAAGTCCAGCCCCGCCTGCAGCAATTCATGCCGGTGGTGTTCGTTGTGGGGGTCGAGTTCAGCAGCGTTCATGAGGGGTGCCCTGGAGCGTCCCGGCTCATTTTAGGGGGCCCCGCAGCGGCATCTCGATGTCGCAAACATTCGATACATTTGGCTCAAAATTTCGCAACACTCGGTTACTATGATTCCAAACAATCGCTGTGCCGCATGGGCAATTCCCCTGAACAGCATCACAAAAAGGAGACCGCCGACATGCGCGCAAACGCCTACGACCAGGGACTGGATCGCAACCTCGCGAACCACACCGCCCTCTCCCCCCTGAGCTTTCTGGAGCGCTCCGCCCGGGTTTACCCTGATCGCCTGTCGCTGATTCACGGCGACGTGCGTTTCACCTGGTCCGAAACCTATGCCCGCTGCCGCCGTCTGGCCAGCGCGCTGGCGTTGCGCGGCATCGGCGTGGGCGACACGGTGGCAGCCATGCTGCCCAACACCCCCGCGATGTTTGAAGCCCACTTTGGCGTGCCCATGACGGGCGCCGTGCTCAACACGCTGAACACCCGGCTCGACCCCGAAGCCATCGCCTTCATGCTGGACCACGGCGAAGCCCGGGTCCTGATCACCGACCCCGAGTTCTCGCCCATCATCGAGCGCGCACTGGCGCTCATGAGCCATCCCCGTCCGCTGGTGATCGACGTGGAAGACGCCCTGTACGAAGGCGGCAAGCTGCTCGGCGAGATCGAATACGAAGCCTTCTTGCAGCAAGGCGACGAGGCCCATGAATGGGCCCTGCCGTCCGACGAGTGGAACGCCATCGCGCTGAACTACACGTCCGGCACCACGGGCAACCCCAAGGGCGTGGTCACGCACCACCGGGGCGCTTACCTGAATGCGGTGTCCAACGTGGTGACCTGGGAAATGCCGCGCCACTCGGTCTACCTGTGGACGCTGCCCATGTTCCACTGCAACGGCTGGTGCTTCCCCTGGACCATGGCGCTGCAGGCCGGCGTCAGCGTGTGCCTGCGCAAGGTGGACCCGGCGCTGATTTTCTCGCTGATCCGCGAGCACCGGGTCACGCACCTGTGCGGCGCGCCGATTGTCTATGGCCTGCTGATCAATGCCCCGCAATCCGTGCGGGAAGGCATCACCCATCCGATTGCCGGCCTGATCGCCGGCGCCGCGCCGCCCGCCGCCATCATCGAGGGCTGCGAGCGCATCGGCATCGACATCACCCACGTCTATGGCCTGACCGAGGTTTACGGCCCCGCCGCCGTCTGCGCCAAGCAGGGCAACTGGGCGCAGCTGCCGATCGGCGAGCGCGCCGCACTCAACGCCCGCCAGGGCGTGGCCTACCCGATGCAGCAGGCCATCACCGTGCTGGACCCGGAGACCATGCAGCCCGTTCCGGCCGACGGCGAAACCATGGGTGAAATCTTCTTCCGCGGCAACCTGGTGATGAAGGGCTACCTCAAGAACCCCGAAGCCACCGCCGAAGCCTTTGCCGGCGGCTGGTTCCACACCGGCGACCTGGCCGTGATGCACCCCGACGGCTACGTCAAGATCAAGGACCGCAGCAAGGACGTGATCATCTCCGGCGGCGAGAACATCTCCAGCCTCGAGGTTGAAGAAGTGCTGTACCGCCACCCGGCCGTGCTGGTGGCCGCCGTGGTCGCCAAGCCCGACGAAAAGTGGGGCGAAGTGCCCGTGGCCTATGTCGAGTTGCGCGACGGCGCCAGCGTCACCGAGGCAGAGATCATCGAGCACTGCCGGGCCCAGATGGCGCGCTTCAAGGTGCCCAAGCAGGTGCTGTTCGGCACGCTGCCCAAGACTTCCACCGGAAAGATCCAGAAATTCGTGCTGCGCGAGCAGATGCGTTCGGCTTCGGCCATTGACTGAACGGAGCCCTCATGGCTGACGACATCATCCTGCAGACCCGCGGGCTGACCAAGGAGTTCAAGGGTTTTGCCGCCGTGCAAAACGTGGATCTCAAGGTCAAGCGCGGCAACATCCACGCCCTGATCGGGCCCAACGGCGCCGGCAAAACCACGGTGTTCAACCTGCTGACGAAGTTCCTGCAGCCCACGGCAGGCACGATCCAGTTCAACGGCATCGACATCACCCGCGAGGAGCCGGCACAGATCGCACGCCGGGGCGTGGTGCGCTCGTTCCAGATTTCAGCCACGTTCCCGCACCTGAGCGTGATGGAAAACGTGCGCGTGGCGCTGCAGCGCAAGATGGGCACGTCGTTCCACTTCTGGAGCCCGCAGTCGAAGCTGGACGTGCTCAACGACCGGGCCGTCGAGCTGCTGGAGTCGGTGGATCTCGGCGCCTACATCGACACCCAGACCGTGGAACTGCCCTACGGCCGCAAGCGCGCGCTGGAGATCGCCACCACGCTGGCGCTCGAACCCGAGCTGATGCTGCTCGACGAGCCCACGCAGGGCATGGGCCACGAAGACGTGGGCCTGGTGGTGGAGCTCATCCGCAAGGTGTCGGCGGGCCGCACCATCCTGATGGTGGAGCACAACCTTTCGGTGGTGGAAACGCTCAGCAACGTCATCACGGTGCTGCAGCGCGGCCAGATTCTGGCGGAAGGCACCTACGACGTGGTGTCCAAAGACCCCCGCGTTCTCGAAGCTTATGTGGGAGTCGAAGCATGACCAGCGCCTTCAAACGCAGCGGCGAATTGCTGCGCATCACCAACCTGCATTCGTTCTACGGCGAGTCGCACATCCTGCACGGCATCGACCTGACCATCAACCACGGCGAACTCGTGACCCTGCTGGGCCGCAATGGCAGCGGGCGCTCCACCACGCTGAAGTCCATCCTGGGCCTGGTGGGCCGGCGCACCGGCGACATCATGTTCAACGGGGAAGACATCAAGAGCCTGTCACCCCACCGTATCGCGCGCCTGGGCGTGGGCTATTGCCCCGAGGAACGCGGCATTTTCTCCGGTCTCACCACCGAGGAAAACCTGATGCTGCCGCCCCAGGTGGCCTCGGGCGGCATGACACTGGACGAAATCTACGAGATGTTCCCCAACCTCCACGAGCGCCGCAACAGCCCGGGCACACGCCTGTCGGGCGGCGAGCAGCAGATGCTGGCCATGGCGCGCATCCTGCGCACGGGCGCCAAGCTGCTGCTGCTCGACGAGATCACCGAGGGCCTGGCCCCGGTCATCGTCAAGAAACTGGGCGAAGTGATTCGGCTGCTCAAGACACGCGGCTACACGATCCTGCTGGTGGAGCAGAACTTCCGTTTTGCCGCACCGCTGGCCGACCGCCACATCGTGCTGGAGCACGGCCGCATCGCGGCCACCGTGACCCGGGAAGAACTGCCGTCCAAGACCGGGCTGCTGCATCAACTCCTGGGCGTCTGAGTCCAATCCAGCTTACCCCGCCATCCCAATTTCAGGTTTTTCAACAAGGAGACTCCCATGAAACTCAAACCCTTTATCCAAGCACTTGGCCTGGCCCTCATGTCCATGAGCGCCGCGCAGGCCCAAATTTCGGATGGCGTGGTCAAGATCGGCGTGTTGACCGACTTGTCCGGCGTGTACTCCGACGTGGCCGGCAAGGGCACCATCGTCGCTACCGAGATGGCGATCGAAGACTTCATGGCCAAGGAAAAGCCGGGGTTCAAGGTGGAAGTGGTCTCCGCCGACCACCAGAACAAGGGCGACATCGCGGCCAACAAGGCGCGCGAGTGGTTCGAGCGCGACAAGGTGGACGTGGCCTCCGAACTCGTGACCACCTCCGTGGCGCTGGCCGTGCAGAAAATTGCCAAGGAAAAAAACCGCATCGCCCTGGTCTCGGGCGCGGCTTCCACGCTGATCACCAACAAGGAGTGCAACGACGTCACGGTGCACTGGACCTATGACACCTACGCCGTGGCCAATGGCACCGCCAAGGCCGTGGTCAAGCAAGGTGGCAAGAAATGGTTCTTCCTGACCGCGGACTACGCCTTCGGCCACTCCCTGGAGAAAGACGCCACCGACGTGATCAAGGCGAATGGCGGCGAGGTGGTGGGCGCCGTGCGCCACCCCTTCCCGGGCTCTGACTTCTCTTCGTTCCTGCTCAAGGCCCAGGCCTCCGGTGCGCAAATCATTGGTCTGGCAAATGCCGGCGGCGACACGATCAACTCCATCAAGCAGGCTTCCGAATTCGGCGTCACCCCCAAGCAGTCGCTGGCTGGTTTGCTGATGTTCATCACCGACGTCCATTCGCTGGGCCTCAAAGCCACCCAGGGCATGTACCTGACCGAAGGCTTCTATTGGGACCTCAACGATGAAACGCGTGCCTGGTCCAAGCGCTTCTTCGAGAAGACCAAGCGCATGCCCACGATGATCCAGGCCGGCCAGTATTCGTCCGTGATGCATTACCTCAAAGCCGTCAAAGCCATCAACACCGATGACACGGCCAAGGTCATGACGCAGATGAAGAAGACGCCGATCAACGACTTCTTCGCCAAGAACGGCAGCATCCGCGCCGACGGCCGCATGGTCCACGACATGTACCTGCTGCAGGTGAAAAAGCCCGCCGAATCCAAGACGCCGTGGGACTACTACAACGTGCGCGCCACGATTCCGGCGGCCGAGGCATTCCAGCCGCTGTCGGCTTCGACCTGCCCGCTCGTCAAAAAATAAACCCGCAAGCGCCCGGGGTTTGAGGCCGCGCCCGTCGCGCGCCCGCCCCCGGCGTACCCGTGAATCGTTCAGGAGTCGTGATGGAAATCTTCGGCATATCGTCCCAGGCCCTTCTGGGGCAGCTATTTTTGGGCCTCATCAATGGCTCGTTCTACGCGGTGCTGAGTCTGGGGCTGGCCATCATCTTCGGTCTCCTGAACATCATCAATTTCTCGCACGGCGCGCTCTACATGATGGGC
>JAHFQI010000189.1 GCA_023259355.1 Comamonadaceae bacterium | reverse complement strand
GCCTACGACGACCTGGCCGACTACGAGCGCCGCTGCAAGGCGCGCGACACGCACCCGGAATTTCCGGCGTACCTGGCGGCCTCGGCCCACCTGATCACGGCGCAGGAAACGCGGCTGATCAAGGCCGTTGACGTGCCTTTCTTTTCCAACCTCAAGAGGTAAGCATGACGCGATCCGAAACTGATGCACGGGCGGTGCAGGGGGCTGCTCAGCCCGTCGCCATCGTCACCGGCGCGGCCGACGGCATCGGCTGGGCCACGGCCCAGCGGCTGGCGGCCGACGGCTGGTGTGTGGCGCTGCTCGATCTGCGCGCCGAGGCCGCCCAGGCGCGTGCCGCCGAACTGGGTGCGCCGCACCTGGGCCTGGCCTGCGACGTGACCGACGCGGCCAGCGTGCAGGCCGCCGTGGCCGCCGTGGTTGCGCGCTACAGCCGCATTGACGCGCTGGTCAACAACGCCGGCATCAGCGACCAGACCGCGCCCACGCTGCAGCAGACGGTGGACGCTTTCGACCGCGTGCTGGCCGTGCACCTGCGCGGCAGTTTCCTGATGAGCCAGTCCGTGCTGGCCCAGATGGTTGGCCAGGCGCGCGACGCTCGGGGCAACCGCGGCGCCATCGTCAACCTGGGTTCGATCGCCAGCCTCGGCGGCATCCCCGGCCGCAATGCCTACAGCGCCGCCAAGGCCGGTGTGCTGGGCATGACCCGGGCGTTGGCCACCGAGTGGGGGCGCGAAGGCATCCGCGTCAACGCCGTGGCGCCCGGCTACGTGCGCACCGCGCTGGTGGCTGATCTGGTGCAAAAGGGCGCGATCGACGCCGGCTCAATAGCCCACCGCACGCCGCTGGGCCGCATGGCCGAACCCGCCGAGATCGCCGAGGTGATTGCCTTCCTGGCCTCGCCGCGCGCCAGCTACGTGACCGGCGCCACGCTGTCGGCCGATGGCGGCTGGGCCGCCTTCGGCGCGACCGAAAGCGCCTTGCCTTCCCTTTAACCCCACCAGGAGGAAAGATGTCCATCATCAACCTGTTCAACGGCCTGGTCTACGGCGCCTTGCTGATCGTCATGTGCTCGGGCCTGGCGCTGATCTACGGCCTGCGCCGTGTGGTGAATTTCGCCCACGGTTCGCTCTACATGCTCGGCGCCTATCTCGGCTATTCGATCGCGCTGCAGAGCAATTTCTGGGTGGCCCTGGTCGCCGCGCCGGCCGTGATGGCCGTGCTCGGCGTGCTGCTTGACCGTTACGGCTTCCGCCTGCTGCAAGACCGCGACCCGCTCACCGTGGTGCTCGTCACCTTCGGCCTGCTGCTCGTGATCGAGGATGTCGTGCAGACCGTCTGGGGCAAGAGCAACCTCTCGGTGGCCACGCCCGCGCTGCTCGCCACCTCGGTCGATCTGCTGGGCACGCCCGTGCCGGCCTACCGCATCGCCGTGATCGCCGTGGGCGCGGGGGTGGCGCTGGGCCTTTCGCTGTGGCTGCGCTTCTCAAAGGTCGGCCTGTTCGTGCGCGCCGCCAGCACCGACCCCACGACCACCGCCATGCAGGGTGTCAACACCGATGCCCTGAGCGCCGGGGTCGTCGGCCTGGGCACGGCGCTGGCCGGCCTGGCCGGCGTGGTGGCCGCGCCGTTCCTGTCGCTGTCGCCTTCGATGAGCAGCGACGTGATCATCGATTCCTTCGTCGTCGTCGTCGTGGGCGGCCTGGGCTCGCTGGCTGGCGCCTTCATCGCCGCGATGGTGCTGGGCATGGTGCAGGCCATGGGGGCGGTGTACCTGCCCGATGCCGCCGTGCTGCTGCCCTTCGTGCTGATGGTGGCCATCCTGATCTGGAAGCCGGCGGGTTTTGCCGGCAGCCGCACCTGATAAGTAGGAGCTTCACATGTCAATCCAACGTATGGGCACGATGACCGCCGTGGCGCTGGCGGCGGGCGCCGCGGTCGCGATGCTGGTCAGCTCGGGCACGGTCCTGTCGCTGCTCACGCAGGCCATCATCTACGCCGTGTTCGCCATCGGCGTCGGCCTGCTGCTGCGGCAAAACGGCATGGTCAGTTTCGGCCACGCGCTGTTCTTCGGCTTCTCCGGCTATGCCGTGGGCATCCTGCTGCAGCTCAAGCTGATGCCGGCCGAAGCCGCCATCGTCGTCACCCTGGCCGGCATGGCCGTGATGGCGCTGCTGATGGGCCTGGTGATCGTTCGCGTGCCGGGCGTGGCCTTCGGCATGTTGACGCTGGCCGTCGGGCAAATGTTCTACCTCACGGCTTCGCGGTCGCGCGGCCTGACCGGTGGCGCCGACGGCATGAGCATCGAGTGGCCTTCGACGCTGTTCGGCGTAGCGCAATCCGCGCTGCTCAAGCCGGCGTCGATGTTCCTGATCTGCTGGACCACGCTGGTGGCTGTGGTGCTGCTGCTGGCGCTGCTGCTGTCCAGCCGCTTCGGCGCCATCACCGAGGCCGTGCGCGACAACGAGGAGCGCGCGCGCTTCATCGGCATCCGCACGCTGCTGCCGCGCGCCGTGGTCTATGCGCTGTCGGCCACCGTGGCGGGTATCGCCGGCGTGCTGTCGGCGCTGAACACCGGCTTCGTGTCGCCGGAAAGCCTGCACTGGAGCCTCTCGGGCGTGGCGCTGATGATGGTGGTGGTGGGCGGCTACAAGGCCCTGTGGGGGCCGGCGCTGGGCGCCGTCGTGTATTTCCTGGCCAAGGACATCCTGGGCGACCACGCCACCCACTGGATGGCGATTTTCGGCGTCGCGCTGATCACCGTGATCGTGTTTTCCCCGACCGGCATCGCCGGCATCCTGGCGCGGCTGCTCAAGGGCCGCAAGGCCCCGCCCGCCGCCAAACCTATTGCAACCGTCGCGGTTGCCGAAGCCGTCCCGGCCGCGGCCGGCCACTGACAGGAGACCTTCATGACTGAGTACGTATTGCAGGCCGAGGACGTGGCCATCCACTACGGCGGCGTCAAGGCCGTCGATGGGGTTTCGCTGACGCTGGAGCGCGGCCAGATCCGCGGCCTGATCGGCCCCAACGGCGCGGGCAAGACCACCGTGATCAACGCCATCACCGGCCGTTCGCGCCTGACGCGCGGCAAGGTTACGCTGCGCGGCGAGGACGTCAGCGAGACCGGCGTCGTCGAGCGCCGCCGCCGCGGGCTTTCGCGCTCGTTCCAGCGCACCAGCGTGTTCGGCCAGATGCCGGTGCGCAAGCAGGTGGAACTCGCGGCCCACATGATGGGCGTGCCCGACTCCGGCGCCGACGCGGACGAAGTGCTCCGCGAACTCGCGCTCGACGGGCTGGCCGACGTCATCGCGGCTGACCTCGGCTACGGCGAGCAGCGCCGGCTGGACCTGGCGCTGGCCCTCGTCGGGCGCCCCGCCGTGCTGCTGCTGGACGAGCCCATGGCGGGCCTGTCGGTCAAGGAGTCGCTGGACCTGGCGCAGCACCTGAAGGCGCTGACGTCGCGGCGCGACATCTCCGTGCTGCTGGTGGAGCACGACATGGACGTGGTGTTCGGCATCTCCGATCTCGTCACGGTGTTTGAACTGGGCCGGGTCATCGCAGCGGGAACGCCGGCCGAGGTCCGGTCCAACCCGCGCGTGCGCGAAGCCTATCTTGGGAGCGCGGCATGAAGTCGTTGTTGCAACTCGACAAGGTCGATGCCTTCTACGGCGCGGCCCACATCCTTCATGGCCTGACGCTGGCCGTCAACGAAGGTGAAAGCGTGGCCTTGATCGGCCGCAACGGCGTGGGCAAGACCACGGTGGTCAACACCATCCTGGGCCTGGCGTCGATGCGCGCCGGCACTGTGCGCATCGGCGGCGAGACCCTGGCGCGGCCGCGCACCTACATGGCCGCGCAGCGCGGCGTGGCGGTGGTGCCGCAGGGCCGCTGCATCGTGGCCAACCTCACGGTGGAAGAAAACCTGCAGCTCGGCGCGGCCGTGGGGCGCAAGGGGCCGTGGAGTGTGCCCGAAATCTACAAGCTGTTCCCCATCCTGCAGGAGCGCGCCCACACGCCGGGCACGGCGCTGTCAGGCGGCCAGCAGCAGATGCTGGCGGTGGGCCGCGCGCTGATGGCCAACCCCTCGCTGATCCTGCTCGACGAGCCCACCGAGGGCCTGGCCCCGGTGATCGTGGACCAGCTCGCCACCATCTTCAACAAGGTCGCGGCACAAGGCACGGCGCTGCTGCTGATCGAGCAGAACATGAGCCTGGTGGTGCGCGTGGCCAAGCGTTATTGCGCCATGGCCAAGGGTTCGGTCGTGGCCGAAGGCCGGGTCGAGAACTCGCGGGCCGGCCTGCACGACCTCGAAGCCCACGTGATGGTCTAGCCCCTTTTTTTCTTGCAAGTACCGGTTGCCGGACCGATTCCGGCTTGTTGATTCAGGAGACGAAAACATGTTGAAGATGAAATCCCCGCGCCGCTCGCTGCTGGCCCTGGCCCTGATGGCGGCGCTTCCGCTGGCCGCAATGGCCCAAGGCAAGGAACCCGTCAAGGTCGGCCTGGTGTCGTCCAAGTCGGGCACGTTCGCCCAGCAGGGTGAGGAAGTGATCCGCGCGATCCAGTTCGCCATCGACGAAGCCAACGCCAAGGGCGGCGTGGACGGCCGCAAGGTCGAGGTGCAGATCGCCGACGACGAAGGCACGCCCGACGCCGGCCGCCGCGTCGCCGAGAAGCTCGCGCGCGATGGTTACAACCTGCTGATCGGCGCGATCCCGTCGTCGATTTCGCTGGCGCTGGCGCCCAACCTGGAGCGCTGGGACGCGGCCTACTTCGTCGTCGCCAGCAAGAGCGACAAGATCACCGGCGACACCTGCAAGCCGCGCGCCTTCCGCACCAACCACTCCGACGCGATGGACATCGCCATGATCGGCGAGTGGGCCAAGGGCTTCAAGGAAAAGACCTATGCCTCCCTCGGCGCCGACTACGTCTGGGGCCGCGACTCGGCCGAATCCTTCGCCAAGGCCGTCAAGGCGCAGGGCAAGGAAGTCAAGCTGCAGCTCTACGCACCCATCGGCACCAAGGACTTCTCGCCCTACATCGCCCAGCTCAAGGAAGCCAATGTGGACGCGATCTGGGTCGCCGAAGTCGGCCGCGACGCCATCGCCTTCGTCAAGCAGGCGCAGGAATTCGGCCTGATCCCCAAGACCAAGCTGATCGGCCACGCGTTGATCCAGAACTTCATGGTGGACGCCACCGGCAAGTCGCTGGACGGCACGCCCGGCACCACCGGCTACACGCCCGACATCGACAACCCGCGCAACAAGGCCTTCGTCGCCGCATGGAAAGCCAAGTTCAAGCGCCTGCCCACCGACAACGAAGGCCAGGCCTACAACGGCACGCAGGTCATGTTCGAAGGCGTGAAGAAGGCCAAGAGCGTGAAGCCGGCCGATGTGTCCAAGGCGCTCTCCGGCGCGATGATCGACTCGATCTATGGCCAAGTCACGATGCGCGCGGCCGACAACCAGCTGGTGTTGCCCAACTACGTGGGCCGTGCCAAGACGGTGGACGGCGTGTTGCGCCCGGTGGTCGAGCAGACCTTCGCGCCCGCGCTGACGCCCGCCGCGTCGCCGCTGTGCAAGATGTGATGTGAGAGGCCGTCATGCGCAACCCTGATTCGCAGCACGCGCTGGTCACCGGCGCCACTGGCGGCATCGGCCGGGGCATCTGCTTCGCGCTGATCGAGCAGGCGCGCAAGGACGGCGCCCGCATCCACATCAGCGCCGCCGCCTCGGAGGCTGGCGAGCGGCTGGCGCAACTGCTGGGCGAGCTGCGCGCTGCCGGCGCCACGGCCACGGGCGTGGCCGGCGACATCACCGACCCGGCCGCGTGCGCCGATCTGGTGGCACAGGCCCAGGCCGAAGGCGGCGACCTCACGGCGTTGGTCTGCAACGCCGGCGCCTCGGGCCCCGGCCGCCTGGCCGACCTGCCCGTGGCGCAGTGGGACCGCACCTTCAACCTCAACACCCGCTCGGCCTGGCTGCTGGCGCAGGCCGCGCGTGAACAATTGGCGCGCACACGTGGCAGCATCACCGCCATCGCGTCCATGTCTGGCCTCACGCCGCACCCCGGCTACGGTGCGTATTCGGCGGCCAAGGCCGCCCTCATCATGTTGTGCCGCCAGCTCGCGCAGGAATGGGCCGCCGACGGCATCCGCGTCAACACCGTCTGCCCCGGCATGGTCCGCACGCCGCTGACCGAGGCGGTGTACCAGGACCCCGAGACACTGGCCAAGCGCGAATCGCTGGTGCCGCTCGGCCGCATCGGCCGGGCCGAGGACATCGGCGCGGCTGTCGCTTATTTGGCCAGCGCCGGCGCGTCGTATGTGACGGGCCAGAACCTCGTCGTGGACGGCGGCATTGCCGACCACATGCTGAGCATGATTCCCGGCCGCCCCGGCAAACCCCCGGTTGGCGCGCCCGGCCGCTGAGAAAGGACACGACACATGAAAAGAGTGCTGATCACCGGTGGCAGCGGCTTTCTGGGCGCGTGGATCATCCGGCGCTTGCTCGCCAGCGGCATCGAACCGCGCGTGTTCGACATCAACGCCAACCGCGCCATCGTCACCGACATCGTGGGGCCGGCCGCGCAGGGCCTCGACTGGCGGGTGGGCGACATCCGCAGCGGCGACGCCGTGCGCGAAGCCCTGCAAGACTGCGACGGCGTGGCCCACCTGGCTGGCATCCTGACGCCCGACTGCGCCGCCAACCCGGTGCGCGGCGCCGAAATCAATTTCATCGGCTCGCTCAACGTCTTCGAAGCCGCGCGCGCCCACGGCCTGCGGCAAGTGGTCTATGCCAGCACCGCCGGCGTCTACGGCCCCGACGACGCGCAGCATCCGCGGCCTGTCACCCACTACGGCAGCTTCAAGCTCGCGGTGGAAGGCTCGGCGCGCGCCTACTGGCACGACCACGGCATCGCCAGCGTGGGCCTGCGCCCCTTCGTGGTCTACGGCCCGGGCCGTGAAACCGGCGTCAGCGCCGGCCCCAGCCTGGCCTGCCGCGCCGCGGTGCGTGGCGAGCCCTGCACCATCGGCTACACCGGCGCCTCGGGCCTGATCTACGTGGACGACGTGGCCCAGGTCTTCGAAGCCGCG
>JAHFQI010000026.1:7336-30396 GCA_023259355.1 Comamonadaceae bacterium | reverse complement strand
CCGCTGCCGGTGCCCAGGTCGAGGACGGACAGGTCTGGCGCTTGCGCAGGGGGGGGGGGCAGGCGCTGTCCGACGGGCCTCCAACACTTCCAGTGCCCATTCCACCAGTGTTTCGGTGTCGGGTCGGGGGTCGAGCACACGGGCGTCCACGTGCAGCGGCAGGCCGAAAAACTCCTTGAACCCGGTGATGTAGGCCAAGGGCTCGCCAGACGCGCGTCGCTGGACCAGCCGCTCATATCGCGTGGCGGTTTCCTCCGGCAGCGCATCGGTGTCGTGCGCGATCAGCCAGGCGCGGTCCTGCTGCGTCCGGCCCAGCGCATGCAGCAGCAGCAGCTGGGCATCGAGCCGCGCCAGGCCCAGCGCCTGGGCGGTGGCAATGGCTTGTGCGAAGGTCATGTGTTTGGCTTGCACGGAAGAAAAACTGACTGGCGCTATTGCCGGATGGCGCATTCCATCCGTATGCTGTCAACTTGGACCAGTAAAACAACGGAGGTCATCATGCGCAGCTCACCCGTGAAATACGTGATTCTGATCGAGGCCGGCGGGCCCATGGTGGCGCGGCTGTTTGATGCCAACCGTGTCCACATCACGGACCTGGACGCCGCTTCGCAGGACGTTGTCCTCATGACCGAGGGGCTGGCGTCCGAACATGCCGGTAACCAGGCCGAATGGGCGCTGGCGTTGTCTGGGCACAACGATGGCGAGCGGGCTGCGGCGCAGCTTTACACGCTGCCGGTTTAGCGCTTCCGCGTCCAGGCGGTTTTCGCAGGCGGCGCTCACACGGCACCCACTTCCAGTTCGGCCAGCTGCTCGGCCTCGCGGGTGGCACGCAGCGCGGCCACGACTTCGCCCAGGTCGCCGTCCATGATGAACTGCAGTTTGTACAGCGTGAGGTTGATGCGGTGGTCGGTGACCCGGCCCTGGGGGAAGTTGTAGGTGCGGATGCGGTCGCTGCGGTCGCCGCTGCCGATCAGGCCCTTGCGTTCAGCCGCGTCCTTCGCGGCGCGCTCGGCGCGGTCCTTTTCATGAATGCGGGCGGTGAGCACCTTGAGCGCCTGCGCCTTGTTGCTGTGCTGGCTCCGGCCGTCCTGGCATTCGGCCACGATGCCGGTCGGGATGTGCGTGATGCGCACGGCCGAATCGGTCTTGTTGATGTGCTGGCCGCCGGCGCCGCTGGCGCGGTAGGTGTCGATGCGCAGGTCCGCCGGGTTGATCTGGATGGCCTGCTGCTCATCGGGCTCGGGCAACACGGCCACGGTGCAGGCGCTGGTGTGGATGCGGCCTTGCGTTTCGGTGGCGGGCACGCGCTGGACGCGGTGGCCGCCGGATTCGTAGCGCAAACGGCCATAGACGCCCTCACCCTCGATCCGGATCACGACTTCCTTGTAGCCGCCGAGTTCACTCGGGGACTCGCTCATGATCTCGGTTTTCCAGCCTTGGCGCTCGGCGTAGCGGGTGTACATGCGCAGCAGGTCGCCGGCAAACAGGCCGGATTCATCGCCGCCGGTGCCGGCGCGGATCTCCATGAAGGCGTTGCGCGCGTCGTCCGGGTCGCGGGGCAGTAGCAGGCGCTGCAACTCCGCAGCGAGCTGGGCCAGCTCGGCCTCGGCGCTGGCGATTTCCTCCTGCGCCATTTCCGCCATGTCGGGGTCGGACGCCATGTCGTGCGCCGCGGCCAGATCCGACTCGCGTTGTTGCAAGCGCGCATACCGTCCGGCGATCACGCTCACCTCGGCATGCTCACGGGAGAGCTTCAGGAACTGGGCCATGTCGGCCATGATGTCCTCGCGCGAGAGCAGGAAGTCAAGCTCGGCGAGGCGCTGCGCATAACGCTCCAGCTGGCTTCTGAGAAAAGGTTTCATGCAGGGGGAAGAAAAAGTGGCGCCGCGGAAAGCGCAGCTTGAGGCGACCGGCGAAAGCCGGGCTAAAGGCGATGCTTGCCTTGGGAACGCAGGAACAGCCGGTGGATCGCCTGCGTGGTCTGCTCGCGGTGCGCCGGGTCGGCCGAATGGAGTTCGGCCATGGCGCCATGCAGCATTTTTTGCGTCAGGCCTCTGGAGAGGGCTTCCAGCACCGCGTCCACATCCTCGCCCTTGGCCAGCAGTTTGCGCGCGCGGGCGATCTCGGCGATGCGCCATTCGTCGGTCTGGGCATTGAGCTGCTGGATCAGCGGCACCACGCCGGTGGCCGGGTCGCGCTGCACCATCCAGTGCATGAAGCTCTGGACGCCCGCGTCGATGATGGCCTCGGCCTGCGCCACGGCGGCCTGGCGGCTGGCCTGCGCGGTCTGCACCACGCCGGCCAGATCGTCCACGGTGTAGAGATAGATGTCTTCCAGCGCCTTGACTTCAGGCTCGATGTCGCGCGGCACCGCGAGATCGACCATGAACATCGGGCGGTGGCGCCGTTTTTTCAGTGCCCGCTCCACGGCGCCCAGGCCAATGATGGGCAAGGTGCTGGCCGTGCAGCTGACCACCGCGTCGAATTCGTGCAGGCGATCCGGCAGGTCGGCCAGGCGCATGACCTCGCCGCCAAACCGCGTGGCGAGCTTTTCACCGCGCTCCAGCGTGCGGTTGGCAATGGCGATGACTTTGGGATTTTTGGCGGCAAAGTGCGTGGCCGCGAGTTCGATCATCTCGCCCGCGCCGACAAACAGCACCTTGACCTCGCTCAGGTCTTCGAACAGCTGGCCGGCCAGGCGCACGGCGGCGGCGGCCATGCTGATCGAGTGCGCGCCGATTTCGGTGGAGGTGCGCACCTCCTTGGCCACGGCAAAGCTGCGCTGGAACATCTGGTTCAGCGTCGTGCCCAATGCGCCGGCGTCTTCCGCGGCACGCACGGCGTCCTTCATCTGACCCAGAATTTGCGGCTCGCCCAGCACCATGGAGTCAAGCCCGCTGGCCACGCGGAAGGCGTGGCGGGCGGCCTGCGAGTCTTCGAGCGTGTAGATGTGGGAGCGCAGTAGCGCGGATGACACCCCGCCAGAGTGGGCGAGCCAGTCCAGCGTGTGATCAAGCAGGGGCTTTTCGCCGGCGCAATAGATCTCGGTGCGGTTGCAGGTGGAGATGATCGCGGCCTCGGGATGGCGCGAGAAAGACTGGCGCAATGCCTGCAGCGTGGGCTCGATTTGGTCGATCGCAAACGCGAAACGGCCGCGCAGATCGATCGGCGCGGTCGTGTGATTGATGCCCAATGCCCAGACTGCCATTCTTGAATTATAAAATCGACCGGCTGCACGCAGCGAACAAAGCCCCCTGGCGCTGCCATCCTCCACCTTATTCCCTGTTCCATGGGCCCGCTCGACATCCTCAACCACCTGCTGAACTTTGTCGCCCCGGCGATGGCCATGGCGGGGCTGCTGGTGATTTTCAGCCGGGTTTTCATGAAAAAAGGGGGGCGCACCGGCTCGTTCCGGGCGCAGTTCGTGATCAATTTTCTGGTTGGCGCGGCCGTGCTCGTGGCGGGCCTGCTGCTGCTGGGCCGCGACGGCAAGATGCTGAGCTACCTGGCGCTGGTGCTGGCCATGGCCACCAGCCAGTGGTGGCAACTGGGTGGCTGGAAAAAATAGCGTCCCGGCCGCGGGCCTCGCGCCTCGCGCCCGTCAGGCGGCGTCCGGCGAAAACAGGTCCACCCGGTCGGTGATGATGCCATCGGTGCCCAGGGCGATCAGCCGCTGGGCGGCCCCCTCGTCGTTGACGGTGTAGCTCAGCAGGCGAAAGCCCGCGCTTTGGGCCTGCATGACGCTGGCGGCGTCCCACAGCGCGTGGTTGCAGACCACCGCCACGCAGCCCAGCGCCTGCGCGGCTTCCAGCCAGCCCGTCCATAGCGAATCGAGCAACAGGCCACGCGGCAGGTGCGGCGCGGTCTCCCGCGCGCCCACCAGCGCGTCAGTCTCGAAAGAGGTGAGCAGCGGCGGCACGGCGGCGCCCCGCCACAGCCGTGCGGCGTGGGCGGCCACCACTTCGCCGGTGCGGCGTTCGGTGCCCGGCGTGGGCTTGATTTCGATGTTCAGGTCATGGCCGTTGCACAGGCAGAACTGCGCGATGTTGGCCAGCGTGGGCAACGGTTCGCCGGCATAGGTGGGCGAGTGCCAGCTGCCGGCGTCCAGTTGAGAGAGCGTGGCCCAGGGATGGTCGCCCGCGAGGTTGCTGGCGCCGGCAGGCCTCGCCGGACCGCGGGTGGTCCGGCTTAGGGCGGCGTCGTGCAGCAGGAACGGCACGCCGTCGGCGCTGAGCTTGACGTCGCACTCGAACATCCGGTAGCCGTGCCGGGCGCCCAGCCTGAAGGCCGCGAGCGTGTTTTCGGGCGCGAGTTTGCCGGCGCCGCGGTGGGCAATCCAGCGCGGGTAGGGCCAGTCGGGCCGTTTGTGAGGCGTGGTGCCGCCGCGGGTGACGCTCATGCCATGGCGTCCAGGCGGTGGCCGGTGGCCGAATCGAACCAGTGCAGACGGTCCGCGCGCGGCGCGGCGTGCACGGTGCTGCCGACGGCCGGCGCCGGCGTGGCCTCGTCCGTGCGCAGCGTCAGCAGTTCCTTGCCCAGGCGGGCATGCACCAGGCGCTCGGCGCCGAGCAGTTCCACGGTTTCCACCAGAAGCGGCCAGCCGGCGTTGCCGAGCGTCAGGTGCTCAGGCCGGATGCCAAGGATCGCACCGGCCGGGCCGCCATGTGCTTCATTGGGCGCGTGTTTCAGCAAATTCATCGGCGGCGATCCGATGAAGCTCGCGACGAAGGTCGTCGCCGGGCGGTTGTAGACGGTCTCCGGCGTGTCGAACTGTTCCATCACGCCGGCATTCATCACGATCATGCGCTGGGCCAGCGTCATGGCCTCGACCTGGTCGTGCGTCACGAACAGCGAGGTGATGCCGAGTTCGCGATGCAGTTTCTGGATTTCCAGCCGGGTCTGGGCGCGCAGCTTGGCGTCCAGGTTGGACAGCGGCTCGTCGAACAGAAACACCTGAGGCTGGCGCACGATGGCGCGCCCCATGGCCACGCGCTGGCGCTGCCCACCCGAAAGCTCGCGCGGCTTGCGTGCGAGCAGGTGGCCCAACTCCAGGATCTTGGCGGCCTTGTCCACGCGGACCTTGATCTCGGCGACCGGCACCTTGGCGATCTTCAGGCCGTAGGCCATGTTGTCGAACACGCTCATGTGGGGGTAGAGCGCGTAGTTCTGGAACACCATGGCGATGTCGCGTTCGGCCGGCTCCAGGTTGTTCACGACGCGGGCGCCAATAGAGATCTCGCCACCGCTGATTTCCTCCAGCCCCGCGACCATGCGCAGCAGCGTGGATTTGCCGCAGCCTGACGGGCCGACGATGACGATGAATTCCCCGTCGGCCACGTTGGCGTTGACGCCGTGGATCACCTGCAGCGCCGCCTTGCCGTGGCCGTAGCGCTTGATGACGTTCTTGAGTTGAATCGATGCCATTATTTTTCCGTGTCCACCAGACCCTTGACGAACCATTTCTGCATGAGCACGACCACCAGGGCGGGCGGCAGCATGGCCAGCAGGGCGGTGGCCATGACCACGTTCCATTCGTTCTGGGCATCGCCGCCGGCCACCATCATCTTGATGCCGATCACCACCGGGTACATGTCCTCCGAGGTGGTGGCCAGCAGGGGCCAGAGGTACTGGTTCCAGCCGTAGATGAACTGGATCACGAACAGCGCGGCCATGGAAGTTCTGGACAGCGGCAGCAGCACGTCGATGAAAAATCGCATGGGCCCGGCGCCGTCGATGCGCGCGGCTTCCACCAGCTCTTCGGGCACGGTCAGGAAAAACTGCCGGAACAGGAACGTGGCGGTGGCCGAGGCGATGAGCGGGATGGTCAGCCCGGCGTAGCTGTTGAGCATGCCGAGGTCCGAGACCACCTGGTAGGTGGGGCCGATGCGCACCTCCACGGGCAGCATCAGCGTGATGAAGATGGCCCAGAAGAAGTAGTTGCGCAGCGGAAAGCGGAAGTACACGATGGCGAAGGCCGACAACAATGAAATCGTGATCTTGCCCAGGCTGATGACCAGCGCCGAGATCAGGCTGACCCCCATCATGCGCGCCACGGGTGCGGTCGAGCCGCTGCCCTTGCCGCCACCGAATAGCGCCTGGGTGTAGGTCTCCAGGAAGTGGTTGCCCGGCAGCAAAGGCATGGGGGCCTGCACGATGTCCTGCGCGGTGTGGGTGGACGCCACGAACGCCAGATAGATCGGAAAGGCGACGATGAGCACGCCCAGGATCATCACCGCGTGGGCCAGCACGTTGAGGACAGGACTGCGTTCAACCATGGCGCGGCGGGTGCGGCTGCATCAGTAGTTGACCTTCTTCTCGACGTAGCGGAACTGCACCACCGTCAGCGCGACCACGATGGCCATCAGCACCACCGACTGCGCCGCCGAGCCGCCCAGGTCCATGGCCTTGAAGCCGTCGTAGTACACCTTGTAGACCAGGATGGAGGTGTCCTGGCCCGGCCCCCCGTGCGTGGTGGCGTCCACGATGGCGAAGGTGTCGAAGAAGGCATACACCATGTTGATCACCAGCAAAAAGAAGCTGGTAGGCGACAGCAGCGGGAACTGGATGGTCCAGAAGCGCCGCCATGGCTTCGCACCGTCGATGGCCGCGGCCTCGATCAGCGACTTGGGGATGGACTGCAGGCCCGCGAGAAAAAACAGGACGTTGTAGGAAATCTGCTTCCAGATGGCCGCCAGCACGATCAGCGTCATCGCGTCGCCGGAGTCCAGCAGGTGGTTCCATCCAATCCCCAGCTTGCCCAGGCCGTGGGCCACCACGCCCAGCGCCGGCGAGAACATGAAGATCCACAGCACCCCCGCAATGGCCGGCGCCACCGCGTAGGGCACGATGAGCATCGTCTTGTAGAAGAGGGCGCCCCGGACGATGCGGTCGGCAAAGACCGCCAGGGCGAGCGACAGGGCGATGCCCAGCACCGCCACCAGGACGGAAAAAACAGCCGTGGTCTTGAATGAAGCCAGGTAGCCGGGATCGTTGAACAACGTCCTGAAGTTGTCCAGCCCGACCCATTCCCTGGAAGCACCGAAGGCGTCCTGGATCTGGAAGGACTGCAGCAGCGCCTGCGCGGCCGGCCAGAAAAAGAACACGCCCATCACGATGGCCTGCGGGGCCAGCAAGGCCCACGGCAGCCATGTCGAGCGGAAAACGACGCGTTTTTCCATCAGCCCTTGTTGGCCTTCTGAAAGCGCTCCAGCAGCTCGTTGCCGCGTTTCACGATGGTGTCGAGCGCTTCCTTGGCGGTTTTCTTGCCGCTCCAGACCTGTTCGAGCTCTTCATCTTCCACGGCGCGGATCTGCACGTAGTTGCCCAGCCGGATGCCCCGGCTCTTGTCGGTGACCTTGCGGATCATCTGCGTCACGGCCACGTCGGTGCCCGGGTTCTGCTTGTAGAAGCCCGACTTCTCGGTCAGCTGGTAGGCGGCGGTGGTGACCGGCAGGTAGCCGGTGCGCTTGTGGCTGGCCGACTGGACCTCGGGTTTGGAAATGAAGTCAAAGAACGCCGCCACACCCTTGTATTCAGGTGCTTTCTTGCCCGACATCACCCACAGGCTGGCGCCGCCGATGACCGTGTTCTGGGGCGCGCCGGGCACATCGGGGTAATAGGGCAGGGGGGCCAGGCCATAGGCAAACCGGGCGTTCTTGGCCACATTGCCATAAAAGCCCGAAGACGTGTTGATCATGGCGCATTCGCCCGAGATGAAGCTGGCCTCGGGCACGTTGCCGCGGCCCTTGTACACAAACAGGCCCTGTTTGGCCATGTTGGCCAGGTTCTCGATGTGGCGCTGGTGCAGTGGCGAGTTGATCTTCATGCGGGCGTCCATGCCCGCGAGGCCGTTGGACTTGCTCGCGAATTCGACGTTGTGCCAGGCCGAAAAACTCTCCAGCTGGGTCCAGCCCTGCCAGGCGGTCGTGAACGGGCATTTGTGGCCGCTGGCCTTGAGCTTGGCCGCGGCCAGCGCCACCTCGGGCCAGGTGCCGGGCGCCTTGGTGGTGTCCAGCCCGGCCGCTTTGAAGGCGTCCTTGTTGAAGTAAAACACCGTGGTCGAGCTGTTGAAGGGGAAGCTCAGCATTTGTCCGCTGGGCGCTGTGTAGTAGCCGGCCACCGCCGACACATACGCCGTGGGATCGAACTTGTAGCCGGCATCCTTCATGACCTTGGCCACTGGCACGATGGCGCCCTTGCTGGCCATCATGGTCGCGGTGCCCACTTCGAACACCTGCAGGATGTGTGGCGCGTTGCCGGCCCGGAAAGCGGCCACGGCGGCGGTCATGGATTCGTCATAGGTACCCTTGTAGGTGGGAACGACTTTGTAGTCCTTCTGGCTGGCATTGAATTCCCTGGCGAGGTCGTTGACCCATTCGCCGTTGACGGCCACCATGGAATGCCAGAACTGGACTTCGGTCTGGGCTTGTGCCGACAGCGAAAAAACGGCGGCGAGGGCCATGGCGGTGGCGTGCAGCTTCATGAAAACTCCTGAAATGGGCGCTTCAGATTACGAAAAATACATGACAGACTGATTTAAACCACCGCCAATGGAGTCCACAAGCAGGGTTTCCATGAGGTTTCGCGGCGGGAGCCCCCATCCCATGCGCGTGAATGGTGCGCTGCGGTAACATCCCTACTCAGCCGGGTTGTCACACTTTTGTCCGGGTCTGGCTGTGTGTTGCCCCCTACAGATGAACGCTCCCACCACGCTCAATCACCTCATGGCCGCGGTCGATGACGCACCGCGCCTGCGCGAAATCCCCTACAACTACACCTCGTTCTCCGACCGGGAGATCGTGATCAGGCTGCTGGGCTCCCGCGCCTGGGAGCTGCTCAACCGCCTGCGGGAGGAGCGCCGGACCGGCCGTTCGGCCCGCATGCTCTACGAGGTGCTCGGCGATATCTGGGTGGTGCAGCGCAACCCTTACCTGCAGGATGATCTGCTGGACAACCCCGGGCGCCGCAAGGCCCTCGTGGAAGCCCTGCACCACCGGCTTGGCGAGGTTGAAAAACGCCGCACGCCGGATGCGGACCGCGAGCGGGACACGCTCGTGGCCGAACTGCTGCAGGCGGCGAGGCAGTCCGTCAGCGCGTTCGACGCCGCTTTCCAGGAAGTGGCGGCCCTGCGCAAACAGGCCCAGCGCGCCCTGGGCCGCCTGACCGCGAAGGACAACATCAAGTTCGACGGCCTCTCGCGCGTCAGCCATGTGACCGACGCGACCGACTGGCGCGTCGAATACCCGTTCGTGGTGCTCACGCCCGATACCGAAGCCGAGATGGCGGGGCTGGTCAAGGGCTGCATCGAACTGGGCCTGACCATCATTCCGCGTGGCGGCGGCACCGGCTACACCGGCGGCGCGATCCCGTTGACCTGGAAAAGCGCGGTGATCAACACCGAAAAGCTCGAAGCCATGACCGAGGTCGAGATGGTGCAGCTGCCCGGGCTGAGCCAGCCCGTGGCCACGGTCTGGACCGAGGCCGGCGTGGTCACGCAGCGCGTGGCCGATGCGGCCGAGCGCGGCGGTTTTGTGTTCGCCGTGGACCCGACCTCGGCCGAGGCCTCGTGCATCGGCGGCAACATCGCCATGAACGCGGGCGGCAAGAAGGCCGTGCTTTGGGGCACGGCGCTCGACAACCTGGCCAGCTGGCGCATGGTGACGCCGCAGGCGCAGTGGCTGGAAGTCACGCGCCTGGACCACAACCTTGGCAAGATCCATGATGCCGAAGTGGCGAGCTTCGAGCTCAAGACCTTCGACGCCAGTGGCAAGAAGCTGCTCAAGACCGAGCGCCTGGACATTCCGGGCAAGACCTTCCGCAAGGAGGGCCTGGGCAAGGACGTGACCGACAAGTTCCTGAGCGGCCTGCCGGGTATCCAGAAAGAAGGCTGCGACGGCCTGATCACCAGCGCGCGCTGGGTGGTGCACCGCATGCCCTCGCACACGCGCACCGTGTGCCTGGAGTTCTTCGGCAACGCCAAGGATGCCGTGCCCAGCATCGTCGAGATCAAGGATTTCATGTTCGCCGAGCAAAAGCGAACCGGCACCCTGCTCGCGGGTCTGGAGCACCTGGACGATCGCTACCTGAAAGCCGTCGGCTACGCCACCAAGAGCAAGCGCGGCGGCCTGCCCAAGATGGTGCTGTTCGGCGACATCGCCGGTGACGACGCGGATGCGGTGGCGCGCGCCACCAGCGAAGTCGTGCGCATCGCCAACTCGCGCGCCGGCGAGGGTTTCATCGCCATCAGCCCGGAAGCGCGCAAGAAATTCTGGCTCGACCGCAAGCGCACGGCCGCCATCAGCCGCCACACCAACGCCTTCAAGATCAACGAAGACGTGGTGATCCCGCTGCCGCGCATGGCCGAATACACCGACGGCATCGAGCGCATCAACATCGAGCTGAGCCTGCGCAACAAGCTCCAGTTGTGCGACGAACTGGAAGCGTTCTTTGCGCGTGGCAACCTGCCGCTGGGCAAGAGCGACGACGCCGGCGAGATCGCTTCGGCCGAACTGCTGGAAGACCGCGTGACCCAGGCTCTGACGGTGGTGCAGGAGGTCCGTGCGCTCTGGCAGGGCTGGCTGCTGGAGGTGGAGCCCTTGTTCCCGCAGCTGCAGGACCATTCGCTGCGCGCGAGCTGGAAGATGCAGATCCGTGACCGGCTGCTGACGATCTTCACTGGCGCGGCCTTCCAGCCGATCATGGACGAGTGCCTGGCCATCCACCAGCGCGTGCTCAAGGGCCGCGTCTGGGTGGCCCTGCACATGCATGCCGGCGACGGCAACGTGCACACCAACATCCCGGTCAACTCTGACAACTACGAGATGCTGCAGACCGCCCACGAGGCTGTGAAGCGCATCATGGTGCTGGCGCGCCACCTGGACGGCGTGATCTCGGGCGAACACGGCATCGGCATCACCAAGCTCGAATTCCTGACCGACGCCGAACTGCAGCCGTTCACGGACTACAAGAAAAGGGTCGATCCCGAGGGCCGCTTCAACAAGGGCAAGCTGCTGCGCGAGGCCGTCTCCGGCCAGCCTGGCGCGCCCGTGTACTCGGCCGATCTGGAGCATGCCTACACGCCGAGCTTCGGCCTCATGGGGCACGAATCGCTGATCATGCAGCAGTCGGACATCGGCGCGATCGCCGACAGCGTCAAGGACTGCCTGCGCTGCGGCAAGTGCAAGCCGGTGTGCTCGACGCATGTGCCGCGCGCCAACCTGCTCTACAGCCCGCGCAACAAGATCCTCGCGACCTCGCTGCTGGTGGAGGCTTTCCTTTACGAGGAGCAGACGCGCCGCGGCGTGTCGATCAAGCACTGGCAGGAGTTCGAGGACGTGGCCGACCACTGCACGGTCTGCCACAAATGCCTGTCGCCGTGCCCGGTCAAGATCGACTTCGGCGACGTGACCATGAACATGCGCAACCTGCTGCGCAAGATGGGCCAGAAGTCATTCCGCCCCGGCAACGCGGCGGCCATGTTCTTCCTGAACGCGACCAGCCCCGAAACCATCAAGTTCATGCGATCGGCCATGGTCGATATCGGTTTCAAGGCCCAGCGGCTGGCCAATCAGGTGCTGCGCGTGGCAGCGAAGAAGCAGACGGCGCGGCCCCCGTCCACGGTCGGCGCCGCGCCGGTCAAGGAGCAGGTGATCCACTTCATCAACAAGAAGATGCCCGGTGGCCTGCCGAAGAAAACGGCGCGCGCCCTGCTGGACATTGAAGACAAGGATTACGTCCCGATCATCCGCGACCCGAAGGCGACGACCGCCGAAACCGAGGCGGTGTTTTACTTCCCCGGTTGCGGCTCGGAGCGACTGTTCAGCCAGGTCGGGCTGGCCACGCAGGCCATGCTCTGGCACGCGGGTGTGCAGACGGTGCTGCCGCCGGGCTACCTGTGCTGCGGCTACCCGCAGCGCGGCTCGGGCCAGTTCGACAAGGCCGAGAAGATGATCACCGACAACCGCGTGTTGTTCCACCGCGTGGCCAACACGCTGAACTACCTGGACATCAAGACCGTGGTGGTGAGTTGTGGCACCTGCTACGACCAGCTACAGGGTTACAAGTTCGAGGACATCTTCCCCGGCTGCCGCATCATCGACATCCACGAGTACCTGCTGGAAAAGGGCATCAAGCTCGAGGGGCAGGGCGCCTACCTGTACCACGAACCCTGCCACAACCCGATGAAGCTGCAGGATTCGGTCAAGACCGTGAAGGCCCTCGTCGGCGACAACGTGCTCAAGTCCGAGCGCTGCTGTGGCGAGTCGGGCACGCTGGGCGTGACCCGGCCCGACATCTCCACCCAGGTGCGCTTCCGCAAGGAAGAAGAAATTCGCAAGGGCGAGGCCGCACTTCGGGCGGCGGGCCAGGTTGGTGAAAAGGACGATGTCAAGATCCTGACCAGCTGCCCGAGCTGCCTGCAGGGGCTGATCCGCTACGGTAACGACCTGCAGAATGGTCTGCTGGAAGCCGACTACATCGTGGTGGAGATGGCCCGGCACATTCTGGGCGAACAGTGGTTGCCCGACTATGTTGCGGCAGCCAACGCTGGCGGCATCGAGCGGGTGCTCGTCTGAGACACTGAGCGACAGACATTCAGTTCTGCTTTCAACACTTCAAGGGCAACTTTCATGGCAGGTTTGCAAGCTGGCGCTCCCACGCCCGAGTCCCTCACGGTTCACAGCCAGTCCCGTGTGCTGGAGATTCACTTTTCTGACGGCGCCCAGTTCCGCATTCCGTTCGAGCTGATGCGCATTTACTCGCCGTCCGCCGAAGTGAAGGGCCATGGCCCCGGCCAGGAGGTGCTGCAGACCGGCAAGCGCGATGTGACGCTGAACGGGCTGGAGCCGGTGGGCAACTACGCGGTGCAGCCCTCGTTTTCCGACGGTCATGAGACGGGTATTTTTTCCTGGGACTACCTCTATTTCCTGGGCGCCGAGCAGGACCAGCTCTGGGCCGACTATGCCGCCCGCCTGCAGGCCGCAGGTGTTGACCGCGATGCGCCCATGCCCGAGAAGGGCGGTCACGCCTGCGGCAGCCACTGAGACAGGGTTGGGTTGCTACAAAATAAATAGCTGACTAGGGCCGTCTGAAAAAGGCTTTGGGCATAATTCAGCATATTTGCGACAAATGCCCGTTTTTGGTGCGGGGTTGTCGCGCCATTTTGACCCCACTCTTCCTAGTATCGGTTTCATGAGCACGACGCATTTCGGTTTCCAGTCGGTTGACGAAAAAGACAAGGCGCGCAAGGTGCGCAGCGTGTTCGATTCCGTGGCGTCCAAATACGACGTCATGAACGACCTGATGTCGATGGGGCTGCACCGCCTCTGGAAGGCTTACACCGTCCAGGTCGCCAACGTGCGCGAGGGCTTCCAGGTGCTTGACATCGCGGGGGGCACCGGCGATCTGTCGCTGGCCTTCGCCAAGAAGGTGGGGCGGACCGGCCGCGTGGTGCACACCGACATCAACGAGGCCATGTTGCGCACCGGGCGCGACCGTCTGCTCGACGCTGGCGTGGTGCTGCCCACGCTGGTGTGCGATGCTGAAAAGCTGCCGTTTCCAGACAATCACTTTGATGTCGTCAGCGTGGCCTTCGGCTTGCGCAACATGACGCACAAGGACGCGGCCCTGGCCGAAATGAACCGCGTCCTCAAACCCGGCGGCAAGCTGCTGGTGCTGGAGTTCTCCAAGGTGGCGCAGCCGCTGGAGAAAGCCTATGACTGGTATTCGTTCAAGGTGCTGCCGCGGCTGGGCCAGCTGGTCGCCGGCGACGATGCGAGCTACCGCTACCTGGCGGAATCGATTCGCATGCACCCTGGGCAGGAGGAACTCAAAGCCCTTATGAAGCAAACTGGCTTTGGTCATGTGGACTATCACAACCTCACGGGCGGGGTGGTGGCATTGCATGTTGGAATCAAGTGTTGATCGCTCAATTCGAACAAATGGAGGCAATATGAAATACCTGTTTTCTCTCTTGCTGGTGGCCGTGATGGCCTTTGGCAGCCTGGACGCGGAAGCGGCCCGGCGGCTGGGCGGCGGCAAATCGGTCGGCCAGCAGTCGAGCAACGTGACGCAGCGCAACGCGGCGCCCGCCAGCCCTGCCCAGAACGCGACGAATGCGGCACCCAGCCCGGCGCCTGCGGCCCCGGCGGCTGCTGCGCCGAAAAAGCCATGGGGCGCCATGCTCGGCGGTCTGGCCGCTGGCCTGGGCCTGGCCTGGCTGGCGAATTCGTTGGGCATGGGGGCGGCTTTTGGCCAGTTCATCATGATGGCGCTGCTGGCCATGGTGGTGATGGTGGTGATCGGCATGGTCATGCGCGCCCGCAACAAGCCCGCAGTCCGCTCCGGCAGCCCGCTGGCGTTTGAAGGCGCGGGTGGCGCCCCCGCCGCAACCCTGCCGCGTCAGTACAGCCCGGACCATGTGGGCAATGACGCTTCCGCACGCCCCTGGGAGCGCAGCAGCACCTCCTTCGATGCCGGCAAAAGCACGGCCGAAGCGGGCAGCCGCCCCGGCACGGGTGGCTCCATGATCGGATCGGCCCTGGCCGGCTCGCAGAGCTGGGGCGTCCCCGCCGACTTCGACACGCCCGGCTTCCTGACGGCCGCCAAGCGCAACTTTGTCACCTTGCAGGACGCCTGGGACCGCTCGGACATCACCACGCTGCGTTCCATGATGACCGACGTGATGCTCGCCGAAATCAAGTCGCAGTTGTCGGAGCGCGAGAACCACACGGCCGGTCAGCCCAACAAGACCGATGTGGTCATGCTGGACGCGCAGTTGCTCGGCATCGAGGAACTGGACGAGGGCTACCTGGCCAGCGTGGAGTTCAACGGCATGATCCGCGAGGAGCCCTCGGCCGGTCCGAGCCCGTTCCGCGAAGTCTGGAACATGTCCAAGTCCAAGAGTGGTGGCAGCGGTTGGCTGGTCGCTGGCGTGCAGGCCCTGCAGTAGCCCGCCGGCAGGCCTGGCCTGCGCAAAATTAAGGGAATAATCGGGGACTATGGCAACACAGTCCCCTTTTTCTTTGGCCGCTGGCCTGCTGGAGCAATTTGGCGCCGGTTTGCAACCCCCGCCCTGGGTGATCGACGAACTGCAGCACCGGCTGGTGCTGTTCCTCAACCATGTGCTGATGCAGGAGCCGGAGGCCCAGGCCCGGCTGGCCCGGCAAAAGGGCCGTGAGGTCCGGATGCAGTGGCGCGGGTTCAACCTTCAGCTGTGTTCCACCCCGGCGGGCCTGCTGGAGTTGGTGGCGGGCACGGCCCAGCCGGATCTGCTGCTGACGGTCACCGAAGGCTCGCCTTTCGCGCTGGCGCAGGCGGCGCTGCGCGGCGACAAGCCGGCCGTGCGCATTGAAGGGGACGTGCAGCTCGCTGCCGAGGTGAACTGGCTCGTGGACCATGTCCGCTGGGATGTCGAGGAAGACCTCTCCCGCCTGATCGGTGATGCGCCGGCCCATGCATTGGGCCGTGCCGCGCGCGGCGCCGCAGAGGCGCTGCAGCAATTTGTTCGCAGCCGTCCCTGGCCCGGCGCGGACAAGGCGCCGGCATGAGGCGTCTGTTCCGCGGCGCGTTCATCGTCCTGATTGCCCTGCGTTACGGGCTGGACGAACTGGTTCTGAACAGTTTCCAGCGGCCCGGTTTGCGGGTGATTGCGCGGGTCATGTCCGTCGGGCGCAACCTGAGGGCGCCACGGGGTCAGCGCCTGCGGGAAGCGCTGGAGCGGCTGGGGCCGATTTTCGTGAAGTTCGGCCAGGTGTTGTCCACCCGGCGCGACCTGTTGCCGGCGGACATCGCCGACGAGCTGGCTCGCCTGCAGGACCGCGTGCCGCCGTTCAGTTCCGACGTGGCCGTGGCCACGATCGAGCGCGCCTTCCGGCGTCCTGTGGACGAGATTTTCGCCAGCTTCGAGCGCGAACCCATTGCCAGCGCCTCGATTGCGCAGGTCCACTTTGCCACCCTGAAGGGCCGCGATGGCCGTCACCGCGATGTGGCCGTCAAGGTGCTGCGACCGGGCATGTTGACGGTCATCGAGAAAGACCTGAGCCTGATGCGCATGATGGCCGGCTGGGTGGATCGGCTGAGCGCCGACGGCAAACGCCTCAAGCCGCTGGAGGTCGTGGCCGAGTTCGACAAATACCTGCACGACGAACTGGACCTCGTGCGCGAGGCGTCGAGCGCGGCGCAGCTGCGCCGCAACATGGACGGCCTCAACCTGGTGCTGATCCCCGAGATGTTCTGGGACTACTGCCAGCCCGAGGTCATCGTGATGGAGCGCATGAAAGGCGTTCCGATCAGCCAGATCGACCGTTTGCGCGAGGCCGGCGTGGACATCCCCAAGCTGGCGCGCGACGGCGTCACCATCTTTTTCACGCAGGTCTTCCGCGACGGGTTTTTCCATGCCGACATGCACCCCGGCAACATCCAGGTCAGCCTGGACCCGGTCACCTTCGGCCGCTATATTTCGCTCGATTTCGGTATCGTCGGGACGCTGACCGAGTACGACAAGGAGTATCTCGCGCAGAATTTCACGGCCTTTTTCCGGCGCGACTACAAACGTGTGGCCGAGCTGCACATCGAATCGGGCTGGGTGCCTGCGGCGACGCGGGTGGACGAGCTGGAGTCGGCCATCCGCAGCGTCTGCGAGCCCTACTTCGATCGGCCGCTCAAGGAAATCTCGCTTGGCATGGTGCTGATGCGGCTGTTCCAGACCTCGCGCCGGTTCCAGGTGGAAATCCAGCCGCAGCTGGTCCTGCTGCAGAAAACCCTGCTCAACATCGAAGGCCTGGGGCGCCAGCTCGACCCGGAACTCGATCTCTGGAACACGGCCAAGCCGTTCCTCGAAAAATGGATGCTCGATCAGATCGGGCCGCAAAAACTGCTGGACCAGCTCAAGGACCAGGCGCCGCGCTACGCCAAGCTGCTGCCCGAGCTGCCCCGGCTGCTGCACGACTACCTGCGCCAACACCCGTCGGATGACCGGCGCGAGCTGGCGCAATTGCTGCTTGAGCAGCGGCGCACCAACCGGCTGCTGCAAGGCCTGATTTATGGTGGCATCGGATTTGCGTTGGGGCTGGTCGTGATGCAGGTCGTGTTGCGCATCCGGCTTTTCTAGAATTCCCTGTTTTTTTGCGCCCCTACCGTCCATGCTGAGGAGTGAAACGTGCTGTTGACCCTGGTCATTGCCTACCTGCTGATCACCATCGCCATTGGCCTGTATGCCGCCAAGCGGGTCAAGAACTCGGCGGACTTTGCGATTGCCGGCCGCAAGCTGCCGCTGGCCATGATCGTGACCACCACGTTCGCGACCTGGTTCGGCTCTGAAACCGTGCTGGGCATTCCCGCGAAGTTTGTCAACGGCGGGCTCAACGGCGTGATCGAAGACCCGTTCGGCGCCGGCACCTGCCTTATCCTGGTGGGCCTGTTTTTCGCCGGCAAGCTCTACCGGATGAACCTGCTGACCATCAGCGACTACTACCGCGAGCGTTACGGCCGCGCCGTGGAGGTGGTGTGCTCGCTGATCATCATGCTGAGCTACCTGGGCTGGGTGTCCGCCCAGGTGACGGCGCTGGGGCTGGTGTTCAATGTGTTGTCGGACGGCGCCATCGCCGTGCCTGCGGGCATGGTGATCGGCGTGGTGTCGATCCTGGCCTACACGCTGTTCGGCGGCATGTGGTCGGTGGCCATCACCGACTTCATCCAGATGATCATCCTGGTCACCGGGCTGGCCATTCTGGCGGTGTTCGCGGGCAATCTGGCCGGCGGCGCTGACAAGGTCATCGCACTGGCGACCAGCCGGGATCTGTTCAAGTTCTGGCCCGAGCCCAGCTTCAAGGACGTGGTGTTCTTCTTTGCCGCGGCGATCACCATGATGCTGGGCTCGATTCCCCAGCAGGACGTGTTTCAGCGCGTGATGTCGGCCAACAGTCCCGGCGCCGCGACCAAGGGGCCGGTCATCGGCGGCATCTGCTACATCCTGTTTGCGTTTGTGCCGATGTTCCTGGTGGCCAGTGCGCTGATCATCATGCCGCAGCAAACCGCCGAGCTGCTCAAGGACGACCCGCAGAAAGTGCTGCCCACGCTGGTGCTCACGCAGATGCCGTTTGTCATGCAGGTGCTTTTTTTCGGCGCGCTGCTGTCGGCCATCAAGTCCACCGCGTCGGCCACGCTGCTGGCGCCCAGCGTCACTTTCGTCGAAAACATCTGGCGGCAATTCAACCCGCGCATGGGGGACCGAGAGGAGCTCAAGACCATGCGGATCACCGTGCTGGTGTTCAGCGCGCTGGTGTTGTTCTATGCCATCCGGATGCAGGGCACGTCGATCTATGAAATGGTGTCCGGCGCCTACCAGATCACGCTGGTGGGGGCTTTTGTGCCGCTGTTGTTCGGCCTGTACTGGTCCAGGGCAACGACCCAGGGGGCGATTTTCTCGATTGTGCTGGGCATCCTGACCTGGGTGCTCTTTCTTGCAACGCCGGCTGGCGCGGAGTTCCCGGCGCAACTGGCCGGCGTGCTGGCGGCCTTCTCGGGCATGTTGATCGGCTCGCTGGGCCCCCAGGCCATCCGGAACAGCCACGCCCCGCACCACCAGGTCCCGGGCGTGGCCTGAACCGGGCGGCCCACCCTCCGGGCCGGCCAGCGAAGCCGGGTGGGGATGGCCCTGAAGGGCTTGATTGCCGGGGCAAAGCCTATAATTTAAGGTTTTGCATTCACCACCAAACCTTCCAGCCATGCCGATCTACGCTTACCGATGTGAGTCCTGTGGCCACGCCAAGGATGTCCTGCAAAAAATTTCCGATGCCCCCCTGACGGACTGTCCGGCCTGCGGCGCGCCAGCGTTCAAGAAGCAGCTCACGGCCGCCGGGTTCCAGCTCAAGGGTTCGGGGTGGTATGCAACCGACTTCAAGGGGGGCGCCACTGCGCCGGCGGCGGGCACTGCCGACAGCAAGCCGGCTGAAGCGCCAGCTTCGAAACCCGACGCGGCGCCCACTGCGGCGGGCGGCTGCGGCACCTCCTGTGCTTGCCACTAACCCCACCTGCCGGTCCTGCAAGGCCTCTACTCTATGAAACGCCGCATCCAGCAATATTTCATCACCGGACTGCTGGTCTGGTTGCCCATGGGCATCACGGTCTGGATCCTGATGTGGCTGGTGGGCATGCTCGACGGCATTTTCCTGGCCGTTCTGGGGGCGGCGGATGCCGTGATTCCCGGCGTGCACCTCGTGGCCGAGAAACTGCGCAATGTGCCGGGCCTGGGCGTGATCCTGGTGGCCGTCGTCATTTTTTCCACGGGCGTCTTCGTGGCCAACATGTTTGGCCAATGGTGGGTGACCCAGTGGGACAAGCTGATGAACCGCATCCCGGTGGTGCGCAGCATCTACACCAGCGTCAAGCAGGTCGCGGACACGCTGTTTTCCGGCAGCGGCCATGCGTTTTCCAAGGCCCTGCTGGTGCAATACCCGCGCCAGGGCTCGTGGACCATTGCCTTCCTGACCGGCAAGCCCGGTGCCGAGGTGGCAGCCCATCTGCCCGGCGACTTTGTCAGCGTGTACGTGCCGACCACGCCGAATCCGACCTCCGGCTTCTTCCTGATCATGCCCCGGGCCGATGTGGTGGAACTGAAGATGAGCGTCGACGATGCGCTGAAATACATCATCTCCATGGGGGTGGTGGTCCCCGGCGGACCGGCAGCCCTGCCGGCGCAGCCGGCCATCCACCCGAAACCCAGTTTGTGAACCGTTGGCGTCGCGGGCAAGCCGCGGCGCTCCGTTAGTTAGTGAAAGAGTATTTATGTCCATGCGTTCCCACTATTGCGGTCTGGTGACCGAAGCCCTGAGCGGCCAAGCCGTGACCCTGTGCGGCTGGGTCAACCGCCGTCGCGACCACGGTGGCGTCATCTTCGTGGACCTGCGCGACCGCGAAGGCTACGTGCAGATCGTCTGCGACCCGGATCGCGCCGAGATGTTCAAGGTCGCCGAAGGCATCCGCAACGAGTTCTGTGTCCAGGTCAAGGGCCTGGTGCGCGCGCGTCCCGAAGGCACGACCAACGACCACCTCAAGAGCGGCAAGATCGAAGTGTTGTGCCACGAGTTGACGGTGCTCAACCCTTCGGTCACGCCCCCGTTCCAGCTGGACGACGACAACCTGTCGGAAACCACGCGCCTCACGCACCGCGTGCTCGACCTGCGTCGCCCCTACATGCAGAACAACCTGATGCTGCGCTACAAGACGGCGATGGAAGTGCGCAAGTTCCTCGACGCCAACGGCTTCATCGACATCGAAACCCCGATGCTGACCAAGTCCACCCCAGAAGGCGCGCGCGACTACCTCGTGCCCAGCCGTGTGCACGACGGCCACTTCTTCGCGTTGCCGCAGTCGCCCCAGCTGTTCAAGCAGCTCTTGATGGTGGCCGGCTATGACCGTTACTACCAGATCACCAAGTGCTTCCGCGACGAAGACCTGCGCGCCGACCGTCAGCCTGAGTTCACCCAGATCGATATCGAAACCTCGTTCCTGGGCGAGCAGGACATCCGCGACATGTTCCAGGGCATGATCAAGACCGTGTTCCAGAACGTGCTGAACGTGGACCTGGGCGACTTCCCGGTCATGGCCTACAGCGAAGCCATGCACCGCTACGGCTCCGACAAGCCCGACCTGCGCGTCAAGCTCGAATTCACCGAGCTCACCGACGTGATGGCCGACGTGGACTTCAAGGTCTTCAGCGCCCCGGCCACCACCAAGGGCGGCCGCGTGGTCGCCCTGCGCGTGCCCGGCGGCAGCGAGATCAGCCGCAGCGAAATTGACGCCTACACCGAGTTCGTCAAGATCTACGGTGCCAAGGGCCTGGCCTGGATCAAGGTCAACGAAGTGGCCAAGGGCCGCGACGGCCTGCAGAGCCCGATCGTCAAGAACTTGCACGACGCCGCCGTGGCCGAAATCCTCAAGCGCACCGGCGCGCAGGACGGCGACATCCTGTTCTTCGGCGCCGACAAGGCCAAGATCGTCAACGACGCCATCGGCGCATTGCGCCTGAAGATCGGCCACAGCGAACTGGCGAAGAAGAACGGTCTGTTCGAGAACCGCTGGGCACCGATGTGGGTGGTGGACTTCCCGATGTTCGAGTTCGACGAGGAAGCCCAGCGCTACACCGCCGTGCACCACCCCTTCACGGCCCCGAAGGACGGCCATGAGGACTGGATGGTGACCGCGCCCGAGAAATGCATCGCCAAGGGCTACGACATGGTCTTGAACGGCTGGGAAATCGGCGGCGGCTCTGTGCGTATCCACCGCGCCGATGTGCAGCAAAAGGTGTTCGACGCGCTCAAGATCACCCCGGAAGAAGCCCAGCTCAAGTTCGGCTTCCTGCTGGACGCGCTGCAGTACGGCGCGCCCCCGCACGGTGGCCTGGCCTTCGGCCTGGACCGCATCGTGACGTTGATGACCGGCGCGGAATCCATCCGTGACGTGATCGCCTTCCCCAAGACGCAGCGCGCCCAGTGCCTGCTGACCCAGGCGCCGTCGCCCGTGGACGAGAAGCAGCTGCGCGAACTGCACATCCGCCTGCGCAACGTGGACGCTGTCGCGGCCGCCTGATCCAGTCCCGTCAGGTCAACAAAAAGGGCGCTCGGTGAGCGCCCTTTTTTGTTTTTCGGCGACCCCGCTCAGCCCAGCCGCGCCAGCTGCTCGCGCACCTTCGCCAGCGTGGCGGTGAAGTCGGCCACGCGCTTTTTTTCCTGGTCGATCACGGCAGGCGGCGCCTTGGCGACGAAGGCCTCGTTGGAGAGCTTGGCCGTGGCCTTGGTGATCTCGCCTTCGAGGCGCGCGGCTTCCTTGCCCAGTCGGGCCTTTTCGGCGGCCACGTCCACTTCCATGAACAGGCAGATACGCGCTTCGCCGACCACGGCCACGGGCGCGGCCTGCGCGGCGGCGGCCCAGGCGGCCTCGTCGGCAAAGACCTTCACTTCGCTGAGCTTGGCCAGCGCCTGAAGCACCGGCGCGGCACTGGTCATGAAGGCATCGTCACCCACCACATACAGCGGCAGCCGGGTGGCGGGCGACACGTTCATTTCGCCGCGCAGGTTGCGGCAGGCGTCCACCAGGCCCTTGAGCTTGGCCACATGGGCTTCGGCGGCCGGGTCGATGCGCTCGGGCTGGCTGACCGGGTAGGCCGCGATGCTGACCGACTCGCCGCTGCGGCCGGCCACGGGGGCGACCTTTTGCCAGAGTTCCTCGGTGATGAACGGGATGATCGGGTGGGCCAGGCGCTGGATGGTTTCCAGCGTGCGGATCAGGGTGCGGCGCGTGGCGCGCTTCTGTTCATCGTTGCCCGTGTTGATCTGCACCTTGGCGATTTCCAGGTACCAGTCGCAGAACTCGTTCCAGACGAAGTCGTAAAGGATGTTGGCGACGTTGTCGAGGCGGTACTCGGCAAAGCCCTTGGCCACTTCGGCTTCCACGCGCTGCAGTTGCGAGACGATCCAGCGGTCCGCCTGCGAGAAGTCGAGGTAGCCGCCGCCCGGCACGCAGGCGTCGGCGGCGTGTTCGTTCAGGCCGCAATCCTGCCCCTCGCAGTTCATCAACACGAAGCGCGTGGCGTTCCAGAGTTTGTTGCAGAAGTTGCGGTAACCCTCGCAGCGCTTGCTGTCGAAGTTGATGCTGCGGCCCAGCGAGGCCAGCGCGGCGAAGGTGAAGCGCAGCGCGTCCGCGCCGTAGGCCGGAATGCCCTCGGGGAATTCCTTCTCGGTGTTCTTGCGCACCTGGGGCGCGGTCTCGGGCTTGCGCAGGCCTTCGGAGCGTTTGGCCAGCAGCGGCGCGAGTTCGATGCCGTCGATCAGGTCCACCGGGTCGAGCACGTTGCCCTCGGACTTGCTCATCTTCTTGCCCTGCGCATCGCGCACCAGGCCGTGGATGTAGACATGTTTGAAGGGGACTTTGCCTGTGAAGTGCGTGGTCATCATGATCATCCGGGCGACCCAGAAGAAGATGATGTCGTAGCCGGTGACCAGCACGGTGCTGGGCAGGTAGAGGTCGTAGTCGTTCAAGCCTTCGGGGGCGGTGCCGGGGCCAGC
>JAHFQI010000026.1:0-7236 GCA_023259355.1 Comamonadaceae bacterium | reverse complement strand
GGGCCAGCCCATCGTGGAGAACGGCACCAGCGCGGAGGAGTACCAGGTGTCGAGCACGTCTTCGTCGCGCTTGAGCGTCTTGCCGGGGGCCTGGGCTTGCGCATCGGCCGCGTTGCGCGCCACGTAGACCTTGCCGTCCTCGTCGTACCAGGCGGGAATCTGGTGGCCCCACCAGAGCTGGCGGCTGATGCACCAGTCCTGGATGTTGTTCATCCACTGGTCATAGGTATTGACCCAGTTTTCAGGCACGAACTTCACCTCGCCGGACTTCACCGCGTCGATGGCTTTCTGCGTGATGCTCTTGCCCGTGGGGTCGGCTTCGCTGACCTTGCTCATCGCGACGAACCACTGGTCGGTCAGCATTGGCTCGATCACCTGGCCGGTGCGGGCGCAGCGCGGCACCATGAGCTTGTGTTTCTTGACTTCGACCAGCGCACCGATCGCTTCGAGGTCGGCCACGACCTTTTTGCGGGCCACAAAGCGGTCCAGCCCCTGGTAGGCGGCCGGGGCTTCGCGGTTGATCTTGGCGTCCAGCGTCAGCACGCAGATCATCGGCAGCTTGTGGCGTTGGCCCACGGCATAGTCGTTGGGATCGTGGGCCGGCGTGACCTTCACCACGCCGGTGCCGAAGGCCTTGTCCACGTACTCGTCGGCGATCACGGGAATCTCGCGGTCGCACAGCGGTAGCTTCACGGATTGGCCGATCAGGTGGGTGTAGCGCTCGTCCTCCGGGTGCACCATCACGGCCACGTCGCCGAGCATGGTTTCGGGCCGGGTCGTCGCCACGGTTAGCGAGCCCGAGCCGTCCGCGAGCGGGTAGGCGATGTGCCAGAGGAAACCGTCTTCCTCCTCGCTTTCGACTTCCAGGTCGCTCACGGCGCTCTGCAGCACCGGGTCCCAGTTGACGAGGCGCTTGCCGCGGTAGATCAGGCCCTGCTCGTACAGGCGAACGAAGGTTTCGGTCACGGTTTTGGACAGTTTGTCGTCCATCGTGAAGTACTCGCGGCTCCAGTCCACGCTGTCGCCCATGCGGCGCATCTGGGTGGTGATGGTGTTGCCGGACTTTTCTTTCCACTCCCAGACCTTGGCCACGAAGTTCTTGCGCGCCTCGGCGGGCGTGGGGCCCATGTCATGGCGGCTGATGCCCTGCGCCTGCAGCTGGCGCTCCACCACGATCTGCGTGGCGATGCCGGCGTGGTCGGTGCCGGGCACCCAGGCGGTGTTGAAGCCCATCATGCGGTGGTAGCGTGTGAGGCTGTCCATGATGGTCTGGTTGAAG
Source organism: Comamonadaceae bacterium (assembly GCA_023259355.1). Taxonomy (GTDB): domain Bacteria; phylum Pseudomonadota; class Gammaproteobacteria; order Burkholderiales; family Burkholderiaceae_C; genus JAHFQI01. The sequence goes on along the minus strand of JAHFQI010000026.1, from coordinate 5,957 downwards.
GCGTGCCCCATGTGCAGCGTGCCGGTCACGTTCGGCGGCGGCAGCTGGATCGCGAAATCCCGGCCTTGCACGTGTGCATCGGCGCTGGCCTGGCCCGTGCCGCGGAAGCCGGCCACGCCGTAGCCGCGCCGCTCCCATTCGGGGCCCCAATGGGCTTCAAGCGCGGCGGGCTCGAACGATTTGGACAGGGCTTGCAGGCCGGGTTGCTGGACGGTATCGGACATGAGGAACCCAAAAACGGAAATCGGAATGAAAAACGGCATCCCTTGGATGCCTTTGGAAGCGTGCGGGAGAACCGCGAATTTTACTTGGGGCCGGAGGTTTCGCCTTCACGCACCTTGGCCGCTGCGATGCATTCGCTGAGCACCTTGGCATCGCCGACCTGATTGGCCAGTAACAGGATCAAGCGCGCGTTGAGCAATTCGGATTCGGCCGGGGCCAGGCCCGCGTGGGCGTCCAGCAACTGTTCGTAGAAGCCGTCGGCATCCTGGAAATGGAGGGTGGTTTTCATGGGATGTCCTTCAATGCGTCAATTCAGGCCGAGGCATCGCTCGACCGCGCCCACGAGGTGGCTGTCCACGGCTTCGCCGGTGGCGGCGAGATAGCCGTCGGGGCGCACCAGCGCCCAGGCGTGGCCGAACACGTGGCAGGCGCCTTGCAGGTGGCCTTGCGGGTCGCGCACATGTTCGCGCGCCTGGGCCTGGTCGTCCGCGCCCAGCACCTGCACGCAGCGGATCGGCGCATGCTGGGCCAGCTGCTGCAGCCGCTGCGCCGCGGCGGCCGTGAGTTCGCCAAACACCAGGACCAGCAGATCGTCGCCGGCCCACCGGAGCAGGTCGTTGACGGTGCCGCGCGAGAAGTCGGCCCAGCGGAATCCCACGTTCTGCACCGACTGGCCGCCCGTGGTCTCGCAGATGGACGAGCGGGTGTAGGTGTTGGCCACGGCCATGCGGCCGGTGTTGATGAGCGAGCGGGCAAACAGGTGCTGCCGCGCCAGGCCGATGGCCGCGTTGCGGAAGCTGCGCTCCACGCCGTCGGCCGGCCGCAGGAAGCGCGCCGTGCGGTTGGTGACGCGCACGTTCTGCTGCGCGGCGTCGAGGCGCTCGTCGTTGTAGCTGTCGAGCAGGGCCGGGTGCGCGCGGCCCCGCAGCACGGCGGCCAGCTTCCAGGCCAGGTTGTCGGCGTCGGCCACGCCAGTGTTGCCGCCGCGTGCGCCGAAGGGGCTGACGATCTTGGCCGTGTCGCCCATGAAGAACACACGGCCGATGCGCAGCTGGTCCAGGCACTGGCTGCGGTAGGCATAGGGGCCGACCCAGACGATCTCGACCGCCACGTCCTTGCCGAACTGGCGCTGCAGGCGCTCGCGCACCACGTCCTCGCGGCTGACCTCGTTGGGGTCGGCGTTCGGCGCCATCTGGTAGTCGATGCGCCAGACGTCGTCGGCCATCAGGTGCTGCCACACGGCGCGGTTGTCATTGAAGGGCGCCTCGATCCAGGTGTGGCGCTCCACCGGCGGGTGCGTGGAAAAACGCACGTCGGCAATGCACCAGCGGTCGTCGCCGCGGCGGGTCTGCATGGTCGCGCCGCACCACTGGTGGAAAGGCGTGTGCGAGCCGGTGGCGTCGATCACGTGCTCGGCTTCCAGGCGGTAGCTGCCCGACGGCGTTTCCACCGTGAGGGTGGCGACATCGGCGGTCTGCTCGAACGCCGTCACGCGCGATTTCCAGCGCAGGTCCACATGACCCAGCTCGTAGATGCGCTCGACCAGAAAACCCTCGATGTAGAACTGCTGGATGTTGATGAAGGGCGGCTGGGTGGAGAGGTGGAAGCTGCTTTGCTGGCGCAGGTCGAACGAATACACCTCGTCCTTGCCGGCGAAAGTGCGGCCCACGCTCCACTGCACGCCCTTTTTGGCAATGCGCTCGTAGATGCCCAGCTTGTCGAAGATCTCCAGCGATTTCTGCGTGTAGCAGATGCCGCGCGAGGAGGCGCCTTTCACGCCCACGGTGTTGTCCTCGTCGAGCAGCACGGCCTTGACGCCCAGGCGCGCCAGCGAGCACGCGAGCGTGAGGCCGGTGATGCCACCGCCGACGATGACCACAGAGTGGCGCGCCACGGCGCCGCTTTTCAGCTCGGGTGGCTCAATGAACGGGTACTCGGGCAGCGTGTAGCCCTGGCCTTCGGTGAACTCGTAGCCGTTGGTGTAGGCCACGTCGCGGTAGGCGGTGGCGGAAGGGGTTGTCTCCAGCATGGCGGTGCTTGCTCCGTTCTTGTTGTGGGGGCGCGTCAAGGTGTCGTCTTGACGAACTCCGGGCGGTCATTTTGCTGCGGTTTCAGCGTTTCGGGGGCTTTTCCCGCCGCGCGGTCCCGCCGCCATTGCTCCTTGCGCGCGGTCCACTCGGCCAGGCGGGCGTGGGCGGTCTTGCTCTCCTTCAGCATCTGGAATTCGTCGGCCAGTTGCGAGGTCAGCTCCAGCCGCACGCCGTTGGGGTCGAAGAAATAGATGCTGTGGAAGATGTGGTGGTCGGTCACGCCCAGCACTTCCACGCCATGGGCTTCGAGCCGCGCCTTCATGTCCTGCAGCGCCTGGATCGAGTCCACGCGGAACGAGATGTGGTTCACCCACAGCGGCGTGTTGGGCGAGGGCAGGGCGGCCTGGTCGTCGCCCAGGTCGAAAAATGCGATGAACGAGCCGTCCTGCAGGCGGAAGAAGAAGTGCGTGTAGGGGCAATACTCGCCGGTGCTGGGCACCACGTCGCTCTGGATGATGTGGTAGAGCGGCAGGCCCAGGATGTCCTCGTAGAAATGGCGCGTTTCCTCCGCGTCTTTGGCACGGTAGGCGTAATGGTGCAACTGGTGGATGGGCGCGGGCGGCGGCAGCTGCGAGAGGTCGTTGAGGATGGCGGCCATGGGGGTCTCCTGGGGAGGGTTGTTTGAATTCAACAATGCGTAATTCGTTTACTGTAACGTAATTATTGATCTATCGCAAACCTTCTTCAATCAACCGGCGCCGCTTGGGGCGTCCGGGCCGTCACGATTCAAGGCATTGACGCCAGCGATTAGACGGCGCCGGACATTGGGACTAATCTAAACGGGTCTTTGGCCCGCGGGCCAAAGCCAGACAGCCCCATCCGTTCAACCCTCGCAAGGAGATCTCCATGGCAGCACTCAAAGGCTCGCGCACGGAACAGTGCCTGAAAGACGCCTTCGCCGGCGAATCCCAGGCCAACCGCCGGTACCTGTATTTCGCAAACAAGGCCGACATCGAAGGCCAGAACGACGTGGCGGCGCTGTTCCGTTCCACCGCGGAGGGCGAGACCGGCCACGCCCACGGCCACCTGGAGTTCCTGGAGCAGTCCGGCGACCCGGCCACCGGCCTGCCTATCGGCTCCACCCGCAACAACCTGGCTTCCGCCGTGGCGGGTGAGACGCACGAGTACACCGACATGTACCCCGGCATGGCCCGGACCGCCCGCGAGGAAGGCTTTGACGAGGTCGCCGACTGGTTCGAAACCCTGGCCAAGGCCGAACGCTCGCACGCCAACCGCTACACCAAGGCCCTGAACGAACTCGTGGACTGATAGATCCCGCCATGGCGACCGAAGGCAACCTGGAAGCGCCCACGCGCCACCCGCTGGACTGGAAGAACCCCGACTTCTACAGCGAAGCGTCGTGCCTCAACGAGCTGGAGCGCATCTTCGACATCTGCCACGGCTGCCGGCGCTGCGTGAGCCTGTGCGGCGCCTTCCCCACGCTGTTCGACCTGGTCGATGGCAGCGAGTCCCTGGAGGTCGATGGCGTTGCCAAACAGGACTACTGGAAGGTGGTGGACCAGTGTTACCTGTGCGACCTCTGCTACATGACCAAGTGCCCGTACACGCCGCCGCACGCCTGGAATGTGGATTTTCCGCACACCATGCTGCGCGCCAAGGCCATCAAGTTCCGCAGGGGGGACGTCAAGGCGGCTGAAAAATTCCTGGCCTCGACCGACGTGCACGGACAGTTCGCCGGCATTCCCGTCGTGGTGCAGGTGGCCAATGCGGTCAACAAGACCCCGCTCATGCGCGGCGTCATGGAGCGCGTGGCCGGCGTGGACAAGGACGCCTGGCTGCCGTCGCTGGCCACCCGGAAATTCCGCTCCGCCGCGCCCAAGGCACGGGCCACGGTGGTGAAGAACGGCGGGAGGACGCCCGGCCAGGTCGCCATCTTCTCCACCTGCTACATCAACTACAACGAGCCCGGCATCGGCCTGGACCTGCTCAAGATCCTGGATCACAACGAGGTGCCCTATGTGATCGTCGAGAAGGAAAAATGCTGCGGCATGCCCAAGTTGGAGCTGGGCGACCTGGCCTCCGTGAACGCGGCCAAGGAGGCCAACATACCTGTGCTGGCCAAGTACGCGAAAGACGGCTTCGCCATCCTGGCGGCCGTGCCCAGTTGTGCGCTGATGTTCAAGCAGGAAATCCCGCTGATGTACCCCGACGACGCCGATGTGCAACGGGTCAAGGACCACATGTGGGACCCGTTCGAATACCTCATGGCGCGCAAGCGCGACGGTCTGCTCAAGACCGAATTCACCACGCCGCTGGGCCATGTGAGTTACCAGATTCCGTGCCATGGCCGCGTGCAGAACATTGGCCGCAAGACCGAGGAAATGCTCAGGATGATCCCGGCCACCATGGTCAACACCATCGAGCGTTGCTCCGGCCATGCCGGCACCTTCGGCGTCAAGAAAGCCCATCACCAGATGGCCATGAAGATCGGCAAGCCGGTGTTCAAGGCCATGGCCACGATGAAAGACGGCGCGAAGCCCGACTACATCAGCTCCGACTGTCCGCTCGGCGGCCACCACATCGCCCAGGGCTTTGACGTCAACGGCCTGGGCGCACCCGAGTTGAACCACCCGCTCACGCTGGTGCGCAAGGCCTACGGGCTAAAGTGAAATGACCATGCAGATCACCGGAAAAATCACCCGTGACAGCCTCATGACGCTGGAGGCCTACAGCCAGTGGCGCAGGACGCACAAGAGCGACATCATCGCGCTCCGCAGGCTGCGCTCGGTGCGGCTGGGCGAGCACATCAACCTGCAGTTCGAGAGCGAATTGACGATGCGCTACCAGATCCAGGAGATGCTGCGCGTCGAGAAAATCTTCGAGGCGGAAGGCATCGAGCAGGAGATCGAGGCCTACGCCCCGCTGGTGCCGGACGGCCGCAACTGGAAGGCGACGATGTTGATCGAATACACCGACGTCAACGAGCGCAAGCGCGAACTGGCCCGGCTGATCGGCGTGGCGGCCCGCCTGTTTGTCGAGGTCGAGGGTGATTCGCGCATCTACGCGATCGCCGACGAAGACCTCGACCGCGAAACCGACGAGAAGACCTCGGCCGTGCACTTTGTCCGCTTCGAACTCACACCCGCCATGTGTGCGGCCGTCAAGGCCGGCGCCGCCGTCAAGCTGGGCTGCGACCACACCCACTACCCGGCCCACACCGCCATCGCGCCGGAGACGCTGGCCTCGCTGGCGGGGGATCTGAAGTAGCCCTGCCCTGCAAGCGACAGCGCTGTTGAGCGCCGGCGTGGACAATCCTGCTTATGGCCATTGAAATCAACTCCGACATCGTGCACACCCCGCCGGTCGCGTCCGCCACCGTGATGGTGTTGCGCGACGGCCCGACCGGCCCCGAGGTGCTCATGGTGCGCCGGCACGGCAACTCGGGCGTGCTCGGCGGCGCCCATGTGTTTCCAGGCGGCAAGCTCGACGCCTCGGACCGCGAGGTGGACGCCACCGCGCTGGACCAGCCCCCGGCGCATCTGCACCGGGCTCTGAACCAGCCCGGCCTGGACGTCGCCACGGCCGCCGGCCTGCACATCGCCGCCTTGCGCGAAACCTTTGAGGAATGTGATCTGCTGCTGGGCCGGGGCGTTGATCCGGATGTGTTGCGGCAGGTGCGTGAAC
>JAHFQI010000188.1 GCA_023259355.1 Comamonadaceae bacterium | reverse complement strand
GGCCAGCGCGGCGAACCGGCGCCGCGGCCGCTGCGCGCCGGCACGGTCCACCAGCGCGCCCCAGATCACCGCGCCCGCGGCCCCGCACAACACCACCAGCGCGGCCTTCATGGCGGCCTGGGCCGGCGCCATGCCATGCACGCGGTTGAGAAAACTCGGCAGCCAGGACCACAGCGCCGAGACCACGATCAGCTGCGCCGCGCCGCCAATGCACACCCACAGCATGGTGCGCGAGCGCGCCAGCACCAGCGCGATGTGGCGCACGGCCTGGGCCGGCGAATTGCGCCGCTGCGCCATCGCCGGGCCGAGCTCGACGGTGCGGTAGTCACGCACCTTCAGATACAAGAGCGCCAGCAACAGGCCCGGAAAACCCACCACGCCAAAGGCCGCCTGCCAGCCCCAGCGCGCCGCGATCACACCGCCGAGCATGACGCCCAGCACCGAGCCCACCGAGGCGGCCGCGAAGAAGGCCGCCAGCAGGGTGCCGCGCATGCGCGAGGGAAAGTGGCTGGCGATCAGCGCCGCGCCGACCGAGCCGTAGCCGGCCTCGCCGAGCCCGACGAAGGACCGCGCCACCACCAGTTGCGCATAACCGCGCGCCCACATGCACGAGAGGGTCGCCAGGCTCCAGACCGTGGCCATGGCGACGATGCTTTTCACGCGGCTGGCGCGGTCGGCGAACAACGCCACCGGCAACGCGCCGAGCGCCACCGTGACCGACACCACCGAGACCAGCGCGCCGAGCTGCTTGTCCGACAAACCCCATTCGGCCCGCAGGAAGGGGAACAGCGAGACGATGACCTGGCGGTCCACGTAGTCGAACACCATCAGCGCCAGCGTCATCACGAGGGCGAACCACGCGGGGCCGGGACCGAACAGGTAGTCGTCGTCGCCGGGGCGTTGTTCGAGTTGGTGCAGATCCATGGCGGTCTCCTTCAGGGAACCAGGACGGTGGCGCCCGTGGTCTGGCGCGCTTCGAGTGCGCGGTGCGCCTCGGCCGCTTCGGCCAGCGCGAACTGCTGCTTGGGTTCGCCGGTGATGCGGCCAGCCAGCACGTGACCGAACAGCTCGTCGGCCATCGCCAGCATGTGCGGGCGCGGGGTGGCGTAGTGGATCATCGCCGGGCGCGTGACCCAGATCGAGCCCTTCACCGCGAGCAGCGTGGTGTCGATGACCACCGGGCCGGATGTCGTGCCGTTGCTGACCAGGGTGCCGCGCACCTGCAGGCTGTCGAGCGAGGCCATCAGCGTGTCCTTGCCCACCGAGTCGTAGACCACGGGCACGCCCTTGCCGTCGGTGATCTCGCGCACCCGCTTGGCGATGTCCTCGCGGCTCGTGACGATGGTGTGCGTGCAGCCGTGCGCCCTGGCCACTTCGGCCTTCTCGTCGGTGCTGACGGTGCCGATCATCGTGACCCCCATGGCGCGCGCCCACTGGCAGGCCACCAGGCCCACGCCGCCGGCGGCCGCGTGGTAGAGAATGGTTTCGCCGCCCTGGAGCGGATAGACCTGGCGGAACAAATACTGGGCCGTGAGGCCCTTCATCATGAGCGTGGACGCGGTGCGGTCGCTCACGCCGTCGGGCAGCGGGATCAGCACCTCGGCCGGCATCACACGCACGTCAGCGTAGGCGCCTTGCGGGCCCAGCAGGTAGCCCACGCGGTCGCCGGGCTTGAGGTAGTCCACGCCCTCGCCCACCGCCTCGACCACACCCACGGCGTCGCTGCCCAGGCCCGAGCCCACGCCTTCGGGCAGCGGCACGGGGTAGCGGCCGGTGCGGAAATAGATGTCGATGAAATTGACGGCCACGTAGGTGTGGCGCACGCGCGCCTGGCCGGGTCCGGGCTCGCCGACCGCGATGGTCTCGAGCTTGAGGACTTCGGGGCCGCCGATTTCGTGGAAGCGGATTGCAGTTGCCATGGGTCTTGTCTCCGTGCGGGCGGCTCGCGCCCGCGGTTGTGTGTGGTCAGTGGGCCGCGGCCAGGCGCGCGATGAAGGCCTCGGCCTGCGGCCAGTCGCCGTAGCCCGAGGCGGGGTTCAGGTGGCCGACCTCGCCGAGGTCCACCCGCTCGCTGCCCCAGTCCTGCGCCAGCTGGCTGACACGCGCGAACGTGCCCAGCGGGTCGTTGCGGCTGGCGGCAACCAGGCTGCGAAACGGCAGCTGCTCGCGCGGCACCGGCAGCCAGCCCGCCGCGTCCAGCGCGGCGAGTGTCGGGTAACCCTCGGGCATGGCCGTATCGAAGTCGGGCGGCGTCGCCAGCAGCGCCGCGTGCACGGCGCGCCGCGTGCTGCACGCCCAGTGCGCCACCATGATGCAACCGCCGCTGTGCGCGACGATCACGATCGGCCCCTCGATGGCCTGCGCCGCGCGCTCGATGGCCGCCACGCGGGCCGCGCAGTCGAGGTCTTCGCGCCCCATCGGCGGCACGCTGGCCACCGGCCGGCCTGCCGCGCGCAGACGCGCTTCGAGCAGGGTCTGCCAGTGCTGCGCCACCGCGTCGCGCAGGCCGGGGACGATCAGGACGGTCGGCTCGTTCATAGCGTGGGGGTCAGGCGTGTTGCAGGAAGCCGCGCTGGCCCACCTTGCGGTTCGGGGCGAAGCCGTTGCGCGCCAGGGTTTCGTCGGCGTTCCGGTAGAACTCGCCGATGCGGTAGATGCGGCGCGCTTCCTGGCCCGTGGCGACCTCGCGGCCGAATTCGTGCGAGATGCGCGTCAGCTGTTCGATCTGCCGGACCGTGCTCATCTTGGCCTTGCGGTCCTGCTGCCAGATGTTGTCCTCGATGCCGCAGCGCACGTGCAGGCCCATGGAGATGGCCATCATGTTCAGCGGCAGCACGTTGAGCATGGAGGTCTCCAGCGTCAGCACCGAGCCGTCGGGGCAGGCGCGCACGAAGTTGGCCAGGTTGTAGAGATTCGGCGCGTCGAAGCCGCCGCCGATGGCGACCCAGGTCAGGATCAGCGGCACGTTGCAGACGTTGCGGCGCATCATGCGTTCCACGGTTTCGAGCTGCGTGATGTTGGCGAGCTGGAAGTGTGTCTGGATGCCCTTTTCCGACAGGCGCCGGATGTGCTCCTCGACCCACCCCGGCCCGGCCGGAATCGTCATCTCGCGGTAGGCCTGGTAGTTGGCCGGCTCGGCCAGCGAGGTGCCGGCGACGTCGGCCTCGCACATCTGCTCGACCACGTTCATCTGGTTGGAGTTGATCGCGATCGTGACCTGGTCGGGCGTGGGCTGCAGCTCGGCCAGCATGTGGCGCGTGTCGTCGCTGAGCCACTTGGCGACGTCGCCATCGGCCTCCGGAGCAAACGAGATCGAGCCGCCGACCTGCAGGATCATGTCGGGCACCCGGGCACGAATGCCGGCCAGCAGCTCGTTGAACTTGGACAGGCGCTTGCTGCCCTTGCCGTCGAGTTCGCGAACGTGCAGGTGCAGCACGGTGGCGCCGGCGTTGTAGCAGTCCACGGCTTTCTGGATCTGTTCGTCCATCGTGACCGGGATGTCTTCAGGGAAGTCGGAGGGCATCCACTCCGGCCCGTAGGGCGCGCAGGTGATGACGAGTTTTTCCTGGTTTTCTGGGAACAGGGAGCCGTCGGCGAAATGCATGGTGTGTGTCCTGGTCGAGGATGAAAAATTGGGGGATTGAATGGGGGGTCGGTGAAGGGCGTCCGGACGCTCAGAACGGCGCGTCGCCCATGATTCCGGCGCGTTCCATCTTGCGGTGGCAGGGCGGGTAGTCCATCACCGCGTAGTGCTGCGTGCTGCGGTTGTCCCACATGGCCATCGAGTTGGGCTTCCAGCGCCAGCGCACCTGGTATTCGGGGATGAAGGCCTGGCTGATCAGGTACTGCAGCAGCTGCGGGCCGGCGTGTGTGTAGTCCTGGCCGACGCGCACGTTTTCGGCGGTGTGGAAGTTGGTGAAATGCGTGGTGAAGCCGTTGACAAAGAGCACCTTCTCGCCGGTTTCGGGATGGGTTCGCACCACCGGGTGCTCGGCATCGGGGAACTGGGCCTTCAGCGCCAGGCGCTTCTCGATCGGCATGGCCGCGCCGAAGCTGGCCTCGATGCTGTGGCGCGCGCGCAGGCCGGCGATCTTGGCCTTGACGGGCTCGGGCAGATTTTCGTAGGCCAGCACCATGTTGGCCCACATCGTGTCGCCACCCACGGGCGGGCATTCGACGCAGCGCAGCACGCAGCCCATGGGGGGTTTCTCGCGCCAGGTGGCATCGGCGTGCCAGGAGTTTTCATAGCGGTCGTTGGGTGAGTCGGGATTCTTGTAGATGCGCACCAGGCCGAGGTTCTCGGGGTCGCTGCCGGCCACCGGGTGGTCTTCGAGATCGCCGAAGTGGCGCGCGAAGGCGACATGTTCGGCGCGGCTGATGTCCTGGTCGCGGAAGAACAGCACCTTGTGCCTGAGCAGCAAAGCCTTGATCTCGGCCACCATGGCAGGGTCGCGCGAGGCCACGCCGAGGTTGACGTTGCTGAGTTCCGCGCCGATGGCGCAGGTCAGCGGCTCGACTTTGATCGAGGCGGGCAGCGAGGCAGCGCGCACGACAACGGGTGCTGCGGGACGGACGGAGTCGGAGACGGTCATCTTGCTGGCTTCCATGGTTGTTGGGCCGTCCCGTGACGACCCTTGATGAATGCTAGTTTGGAAGACAAGCCCCTGTCGCTCCCCCCCTTTGCAGAGGGGGGGTAGGCCCCCCGCCGGTCCAATGCCGGCCAATGGCCGGTTACTCGTTGTCGAGCAGACCCAGGATGCGGGCGCGCGAGACGACCTGCTTGCGCGTGCCCGCGTCGAGCTTGGCGAACAGGTTCTTCATGTGCCACTTGATGGTTTCTTCCCCCACCTGCATGGCCAGACCGATCTCCTTGTTGGAGAGGTTGCGCGCCGCCAGTTCGAGCGCCTCGCGCTCCTTCGGCGTCAGGGCCATGCTGGGCGTGGCGCGGGCGCGGGCCGGTTCGCGCGGCGGTTGCGGCGCGCGCATCGGCGCGGCCAGCGGCCCGGTGGCGGCGGAGGGTCGCCCGGCCTCGGCCGTGGTCTGGCGCACCCAGTCGCCCAGCGCCGGGTGCGCATCGACGAACACGCGCCGCAGGCCATAGGCCTGGGCCAGGTCGATGGCCTCGTGCAGCAGGGCCTGCGAACGCTCGCCGCAGCGGTCGAGCATGAAGGCCCGCAGCCCCAGCAGTTCGATGTGCAACCGCCCCTGCCGCAGCCGGCCGGCCAGTTCGTCGGCCCGCACGATGAAGGCCAGCCCGCGGCGCCAGTCCTGCGCGGCCATCGCGGCGTAACCCTGCGCCAGCTCGCGCAGCACGGTCACGCTGCGCTGCCACAGCGGCCCGGACGGACAGGCCGGGTGGGCCAGCTCGGCGTCGATCTGCTCGCACAGGTCGCGGCAGGTCTCGGGCCGGAAGCGCCGCGCATGCAGGCGCACCTGCTCGGCCAGGCTGGCAATGCGCAAGCGGGGCAGGCGGCGGGCCACGCCCACCGCGTGCATCGCGCCCAGCAGTTCCAGAGCGTGCCGCTCGTTGCCCTCGGCGACGGCGATGCGGGCCATGGTGCGAAAACCCAGCAGCACGGTCTCGGGCAGGCCGCTGCGCTCCAGCACGTCCTGGCGGTTGGCCAGCAGGGCCGCGCTTTCGGCGGGCTGGTCGCGCTCCCACACGGCGGCGGCCAGCAGCACGGCCAGCATGGTGGCAAAGGGGCTGCGCCGGCCCAGGTCCGCCTCGGCCCGGACCAGGGTCGGGCGCAGCAGGTTCTCGGCCAGCAGCACCTGGCCTTCCCAGAGGTAGCTCAGGCCGATGATGAAATCGCCCCAGCGCCCCAGGTAGCCCTGCGCCGGGTTCAGGTCGTGGCGCGGGGCCTGCTGCTGGCGCAGGCGCGCCAGCGCGGGATCGCCGTCGAGCAGGGCGCGGAAGGCCGAGCGGTTGGCGTGCACGTGCAGCAGCAAGGGGTCGCGCAGCGGCGGATGCTGGCTCCAGGGGTCGTGCAGTTCGGCGAAGCGGTCGGGGTCGTCGGCAAACACCGCCGCGCCGCTCAGGATCAGCGCGCATTCGCAGCGCAGCGCGTCGTCCACCTCGGGCTGGGCCAGGATGCGCGCCACCGGGCGCTCCGCTTCATCGTGGCGCTCGCTCAAGGCCAGCGACCAGGCCGCCGCCAGCAGCAGCCGGGGCCGGCGGTCGAGTTCGGCGGGGGGCAGATGGGCCAGCCATTCGAGCACCGTGCCCTGGCCGCCGCGCGCCATCAGCGATTCGTACAGGCTGCGCTCGGCCAGTTCGTAGGCCCGATCGGACTGGCCCGCCGCCAGCGCGTGCCGCGCCGCGGCCTCGATCAGCCCCTGTTCCGCCAGCCAGTCGGCGGCCCGCGCGTGCAGGCCCGCCCGTTCCGCCGCCGGCAGCTGCGCGAAGCGCTGGCGCAAAACGTCGCGCGCGAGGGTATGCATGCGCAGCCAGTCGCTGGCCTCGCCGGCGACGAACACCGGCGTGTCGCGCACCAGGCGCGCCAGGCGCTCCCGCGCATCGCCCGCCTGCACGGTCACGCGGCACAGGTCGGGGTGCAGAAGGTCGAGGAAGGCGATGCGCGTGAGAAAGCCAACATCGGCCGGGTCCAGATTGGCCAGCAGCAGGCCGACGAACTGTTCGCGCAGCGAGCCTCCCCCGTGGGCCGACAGCGCCGACACCTGGTTGTGCGCGTCGGCGCCGCTGGCGATGACCGACAGCGCCAGTTGCACGCCCAGCGGCCAGCCCTCGGCCAGCTCGTGCATGCGGGCCGCGGCGTCGGCATCGAAGGCGGCGCCCAAGCGGTTGCGCGCCAGTTCCAGCGTCTCGTTCAGCGTGAAGCGCATGGTCGCCGCGCCGACCGTCACGCACTGGCCGTAGGCGACGAGGTCGTCGAGTTCGAAGGGGCAGTCGGGGCGCGCGCCGACCAGCACGCGCAAGTTCGGCGGCGCGTTGCGCATCAGGTAGACCAAGGCCTCGTGCGAGGCCGGCGGCAACCGGTCGGCCTCGTCGACGATGAGCACCACCGGCAGCGCGGTCTGCGCCACCTCGGCCAGCCACATCGTCACGCCCTCCAGGCCCAGCGGCGCGGCGGCTTCCTGCAGGGTGTGGCCGA
>JAHFQI010000187.1 GCA_023259355.1 Comamonadaceae bacterium | reverse complement strand
TGCGCTGCACCAGCTCGTTGCGCGGGCTGCGCGGGCGGTACAGACGAATTTCAAAGCGGACCGGCGCGCCCTCGCGATCGGCTTCGACCAGCCGGCCGTCGCGCAGGTCGGCACCGACCAGCCCGCGCGGCAGCCAGGCCAGGCCCACGCCCTGCAGCGCCTGTTCGTGCAGGGACTCGGCAAAGTCCGACTCGGTCGCGATGTGCAGATGCAGCTCGCGCGAACTGCGGCTGAGTCCGTCCTGAAGAATCTGGCCGAGCGCCAGCGTTGGGGCGTAGCCCAGTACCGGTACCGGGTTGCGGGCCGTGCCAGGCAAGGCATGCCGCGGCTGGCCATCGCCGCGCGGTGCACTCACGGCCACCAGCTCGTCGGTGCCCAGCGTCAGGCCTTCAAACAGCTGCTCGTCCAGCTGCAGCGGCAGGCGCGGGTGCGTGAACGTCAACAGGAAGTCGGCACCGTCCTGTTCCAGCGCGGTCGCGCCCTCGTGGATCGAGCCCGTGAAGATGCGCAGGCGGAACTCGCCGGTTGAGCGCTTCACGCGCGCGAGCCAGCCCGGCACCGCGGTGCGCGACAGCGTGCGGCCGGTCGCCAGCGTGACCCAGTCCAGCCCGCCGCGCGCATTCCGGATACGGGCGCGGGCGTCGTTGAGGCTCGCCGCCGCACGGCGCGCCACCGGCAACAGTTCCTCGCCGGCGGCCGTCAGCCCCAGGGGCACGCCGGCGCGGTTGATCAGGTCGGCACCGGCCCACAGTTCGAGCGCGCGGATACGTCGCGAGAACTGCGGCTGAGTCACATGGCGCAGCTCGGCGGCACGCGAAAAGCTGCGCTCTCGCGCCAGCGCAATGAAATCTTCCAGCCATTTGTGGTCCACGGTCGCACCTTGTCCAGGGAGTTGTCTCGATGTTATCCCTGCCGGCGCCGCCGCGGTCAGGCCATCGCACCGGTGAGCAACAGGTAGCCCGGAAGCCAGCCGGTGAAGACCCCCTCGCCAATCGCCACCCAGGCCGCGATGCGCGACACCGGCTTGTGCAAGACCAATTGCAGAAAGAACAGCAGCCAGAGGACGGCCCAGGCGGCCCAGGCCAGGCCGAGCCAGACCTCCCAATGGCTGACGGCACCGCTCAGCGTGTCCGCGGCCACCGGTACGGCGGTGATCGCCACGAACAGGCTGAACCAGCCCAGTCCGCGGCCATCGGCGCCGCTGAAGCGGTTGAACGCCACCCACAGGTAGGTGAAGGAAAACAGCAGCGACAGCGCGGCGGCCTTGACCGAGGCCGCGTCGGCGTGCGCACCGAACGCCTGCCTGAAGGCCACCAGCAGGCTGACCGCGCCCACGAACAGGTTGATCACCCAGATCTCGCGATCACCGATCCGGTCGAGCATCCATAACCCGTTGAGGATGAGCACCGCACCCACGTAGAAAAGCACCAGCCCCAAAAGCATGCCGCTACTCCGTCACCGAAACAGGCCCTAAACGGTCGCGATGCGCATCAGGTTGGTGGTGCCTGGCGTGCCGAAGGGCATGCCGGCAATCGTGACGATGGTCTGGCCGGCCTGGGCGAAGTGCTCGCGCCGGGCGATGTCACAGGCGACTTCGGCCACCTGGTTGACATCGGTGACGTCGGGAATATGCACGGAATGGACACCCCAGGCCAGCGCCAGGCGGCGCGCGGCCGCGAGGTTGGGCGTCAGGCTCAGCACCGGGCATTCAGGCCGCTCGCGTGCGGCGCGCAGACTGGTGTGGCCGGAGCTGGTGTAGCAGACGATGGCCGCAGCCTGCAGCAGCGACACGGCGCGGCGCATGGCGCAGCACACCGCCTCGGCGACGTCGCCGCCCGGCCGTGCCGAGGTGTGCGAGGCGTCGATCAACTGGCGGTATTGCGGATCGCCCTCGACCTGCTCGATGATGCGGTTCATCATCGTCACGGCCTCGACCGGAAACTTGCCCGAGGCCGACTCGGCCGAGAGCATGACCGCGTCGGCGCCGTCGTAAATCGCGGTGGCCACATCGGAGGCCTCGGCACGGGTGGGCACGGGGCTGTCGACCATGGACTCCAGCATCTGCGTGGCCACGATCACCGGCCGGCCCAGACGGCGGCAGCTGCGCACGATGCGCTTCTGGATCGCCGGCACGCGCTCGGCCGGCAGCTCCACGCCGAGGTCACCGCGGGCGACCATCACCGCATCGGACAGCGCAACGATCTCATCCAGGCGCTCCACCGCCGAGGGTTTCTCGAGTTTGGAGACGATGGCTGCGCGGTCGCCGATCAGCTCGCGTGCCTCGGCCACGTCTTCGGGCCTTTGCACAAACGACAGCGCGATCCAGTCGGCGCCTAGTTCCAGCGCGAGGGCGAGGTCACGCCGGTCCTTCGCCGTCAACGCCGTGAGGGGCAGCACTACGCCGGGGACATTGACACCCTTGCGTTCCGAGAGCTTGCCGCCCACGGCCACGCGCGTCTCGGCAAAGTCGGAACCGCAGCGTTCGACCACCAGGCGCAGCCGGCCGTCGTCAAGCAGCAACTCGGCACCGGGCACCAGTGCGGCGAAGATCTCCGGATGCGGCAGGCCCGCGCGCTGCGCGTTGCCGGGTGCCGGGTCCAGATCGAGCCGGAAGGCCTGGCCTTCGGTCAGCATCACCGACCCTTCGCTGAACGTGCCCACGCGCAGCTTGGGGCCCTGCAGGTCGGCCAGGATGCCGATCGGGCGTCCCGTTTCCTTCTCCAGCTCGCGCAGGATGGCAAAGCGCGCGCGGTGGTCGTCCGCGCTGCCGTGGCTGAAGTTCAGGCGGAAGACATCGACACCGGCCAGGAACAGCCGGCGCACGGTGTCCCTGTCCGAGCTGGCGGGGCCAAGGGTGGCGACAATTTTGGCGTTTCGGGTTCTGCGCATGGTTCAGCTCTCGGTTGGCGCCGCTATGAGGAGGGCGCGGAAGTCGTTGACATTGGTCAGCGTGGGGCCGGTGATCACCGAGTCGCCCAGCGCTTCGAAAAAGCCGTGGCCGTCGTTGTCGGCCAGGCGGTCCTTGGGTCGCAGGCCCAGGGCCCAGGCGCGATCCAGTGAGTCGGGGGCCAGGCAGGCGCCGGCGATCTCCTCCTGGCCGTCGACGCCGTCGGTGTCGCCCGCCAGCGCATGAATGCGCGGATGGCCATTGAGGGCGATGCCCGCCGCGAGCAGCCATTCCACATTGCGCCCGCCGCGACCGCTGCCGCGCACGGTGACCGTGGTCTCGCCGCCCGACAGCAGCACGCAAGGCGCCGGCACCGGCTGGCCGCGCTCGGCCACCTGCAGCGCGATGCCCGCCAGCACCTTGCCCACGTCGCGCGCTTCGCCTTCCAGCGCGTCGCCCAGAATGTACGGGCTGTAGCCGGCCTCGCGGGCGACCGTCGCCGCGGCTTCCAGCGCCATTTGCGGGGTGGCGATCATGCGCACCTCGGCACCCGCGAGCCGCGGGTCACCGGGCTTGAGCGACTCGCCGCGGCCGCTTGCCAGCACCTCGGAGACTTCCGGCGGCACCGCAATGCCGTAACGGCGAATGACGGCCAGCGCATCGGCGCAGCTTGTGGGGTCGGCCACGGTCGGACCCGAGGCGATGTCCATGGGGTCGTCGCCCGGCACGTCGGAAATCAAGAGCGTCAGCACGCGTGCCGGATGGCAGGCGGCGGCCAGACGACCGCCCTTGATGGCCGACAGGTGGCGGCGCACGCAGTTCATCTCGCTGATGGTGGCGCCGGACTTCAGCAGCGCCCGGTTGACGGCCTGCTTGTGTTCCAGCGTCAGGCCCGGGACCGGCAAGGGCAGCAGGGACGAGCCCCCGCCGGAGATCAGGCACAGCACCAGATCGTCGGCGCTCAGGCCTTGCACGAGCCGCAGCATGCGTTCGGCGGCCGCCAGGCCGGCGCTGTCGGGCACCGGGTGGGCGGCTTCGACGATCTCGATGCGCTCACAGGGGACGGCGTAGCCATAGCGCGTCACCACCAGGCCGGACAGGGGCCCGGCCCAGTGATCCTCGACGGCACGTGCCATCGCGGCCGAGGCCTTGCCGGCGCCGATCACGATCAGGCGGCCCTGGCCCAGCGCCTGCGCCGTGGGCAAATGCGGCGGGACGCAGCGCGCCGGCTGGGCCGAGGCGATCGCGGCATCGAACATGCGACGCAGAAGGGCCTGCGCCTGCGATGTTCCCGATGCTCCAGATGGCACGGCGGAGTTCTTCACTGGCACTCGAGAAATCCTCTCAGGCGGCCTGCTGGCCGATCTCGAAGTTGGCCATCTTCTCCAGGGCGCGCACCATGGCCGAATGGTCCCAGGCCTTGCCGCCATGCGCGACACAGGCGTTGAAAAGTTCCTGCGCGGTGGCGGTGTTGGGCAGCGAAACGCCGAGCGCACGGGCGCTGGACAGCGCCAGGTTCAGGTCCTTCTGGTGCAACTCGATGCGGAAGCCCGGGTCGAAGGTGCGCTTGACCATGCGCTCGCCATGCACCTCGAGAATCTTCGACGAGGCGAAGCCGCCCATCAGCGCCTGGCGCACACGCGCCGGGTCGGCGCCGGCGCGGGCGGCAAACAGCAGCGCCTCGGCCACCGCCTCGATGTTCAGCGCCACGATGATCTGGTTGGCCACCTTGGCGGTCTGGCCGTCGCCATTGCCGCCGACCAGCGTGATGTTCTTGCCCATCAGCTCGAACAACGGCTTGACGCGCTCGAACGCGCTCTCGGGGCCACCGACCATGATGGACAGCGTGGCGTTCTTCGCGCCCACCTCGCCGCCGGAGACCGGCGCGTCGAGGTAGTCGCAGCCCAGCGCATTGATCTTCTGCGCGAAGGTCTTGGTCGCGATCGGCGAGATCGAGCTCATGTCGACCACCACCTTGCCCTGGCTCAGGCCGGGGGCAACGCCTTTTTCCGAGAACAGCGCGGCTTCGACATCGGGCGTGTCCGGCACCATCAGGATGATGATGTCGGCGCGCTCGGCCACGCCGCGCGCGCTGGTGCACTGGGTGGCGCTGCTGCTGGCAATTGCTTCGGGCATCTTGCCGAGCGTATGGACGAACAGCTGGTGCCCGGCCTTGATGAGGTGGGAGGCCATGGGTGCGCCCATGATGCCGAGACCGACGAAGCCGATTTTGAGAGGGGACGATGTCATGATGTGATCCTTAGGGGGTAGATGGGGTTACTGCGCGAGGCGCTGGCGCCAGCTCAGGCCGGCCTCGGTGGTGGTGGCGGGCTTGTACTCGCAACCGATCCAGCCGTCGTAGCCGATGCGGTCCAGGTGCGCGAACAGGAAGGGGTAGTTGATCTCGCCGCTGCCCGGCTCGTTGCGCCCCGGGTTGTCCGCCAGCTGGATGTGGCCAATGCGCGGCAGGCATTTCTGCAGGGTCGCGGCCAGCTCGCCCTCCATGCGCTGCGCGTGGTAGATGTCGTACTGCACGAAGGCGTTGTCGGCACCGACTTCATCCAGAATCGACACCGCCTGCGCGGTGCGGTTCAGGTAAAAGCCCGGAATGTCGAAGGTGTTGATCGGTTCGATCAGCAAGCGCAGGCCGGCCTTCTTCAGCTCGGCGGCTGCGAAGCGCAGGTTGTCGACGAAGGTCTGGCGCAGCACCTGATCGGCCACCCCGGCCGGCGCCTTGCCGGCCAGGCAGTTCAGCTGCCCCACGCCCAGGGCCTTCGCGTAAACGATGGCCTTGCCCACGCCGTCGCGAAACTCGGCGACGCGGTCGGGATGGCAGGCGATGCCGCGCTCGCCGGCGTCCCAGTCACCGGCGGGCAGGTTGTGCAGCACGAGCTTCAGCCGTTTGGCCTCCAGCCGCTGCCGGATCTCTTCGGCGGGGTAGGCGTAGGGAAAGAGGAACTCCACGGCCTCGAACCCCGCCTGGGCGGCGCGTTCGAAGCGGTCGAGAAACGGCACCTCGGTGAACAGCATCGTGAGGTTGGCGGCAAAGCGCGGCATGGTCATTTCCTTTGTTGTCATGAATCCGTGATTACTCGAGCAAGCCCGCCAGCTCCAGCCCCTTGCGTCCCTCGGGGTGCCGGCATTCGATGTCCTCGAACTCGTTGATGTTGTTGATCTCGGTGCCCATGGAGATGTTCGTCACCTTCTCCAGGATCACTTCAACCACGACCGGCACGCTGTACTTGCGCGCCATGGCCTGCGCCTCAACCAACGCCGCTTCAATCTTTTCGGGGTCGGTCACGCGCAGCGACTTGCAGCCCAGGCCCTGCACCACGGCCTGGTGATCGACGCCGTAGCTGCGCAGATCGCCTTCGCTCTCGGGGATGTTCTGGTTTTCGAATGCCAGCTGCACGCAGTAGTCCATCTCGAAGCCGCGCTGGCTTTGGCGAATCAGGCCCAGGTAGCTGTTGTTCACCAGCACCTGCACATAAGGCAGGCGGAACTGGGCGCCGACGGCCAGTTCCTCGATCAGGAACTGGAAGTCGTAGTCGCCCGACAGGCCCACCACGGTGCGCGTCGGGTCTGCGGCCGCCACACCGAGGGCGGCCGGAATGGTCCAGCCCAGCGGGCCGGCCTGGCCGCAGTTGATCCACTGCCGCGGACCGTAAACATGCAGAAACTGTGCGCCGGCAATCTGGGACAGGCCAATGGTCGTGACGTAGATGGTGTCGCGCGGAAAGACCTTGTTCATTTCCTCGTACACGCGCATCGGCTTGATCGGCGTCTCGGTGAAGCTGCTCTTGCGGTGCATCAACTTCTTGCGTTCCGCGCAGCGGCCGGACCAGTCGCTGTAATCCTTGAGTTTTTGCGCCGCCTTGCGTTCACGCGCCACCTGCACGAACAGCTCGAGCGCGGCCTTGGCGTCGCTGACGATGCCGAAATCGGGGGCGAAGACCCGGCCGATCTGGGTTGGCTCGATGTCGACATGGACAAAGGTGCGGCCCTTGGTATAGACCTCGGGCGAGCCGGTGTGGCGGTTGGCCCAGCGGTTGCCGATGCCCAGCACGAAGTCGCTCGCCAGCATGGTGGCGTTGCCATAGCGGTGGCTGGTCTGCAGGCCGCACATGCCGGCCATCAGCGGGTGATCGTCGGGGATGGTGCCCCAGCCCATCAGCGTGGGAATCACCGGCACGCCGGTCAGTTCTGCGAACTCGACGAGCAGGTCCGAGGCATCGGC
>JAHFQI010000186.1 GCA_023259355.1 Comamonadaceae bacterium | reverse complement strand
GCAGTACCTGCGTATCAGCGTTGGCACACCGGCGCAGTGCGAGGCCTTGGTGTCCGCGCTTGCCGAACTCCTTCGCGCCTGAATTCAGTACCGTGTCTGGGAAAGCTCGGCGAAGAGGTCGCTGTAGATCTTGTAACGCCTGGGGCTGATGCCATCCTGCGATCCGGCGGTGTTCACCGCTGAAATCACGCCGCAACCCGGTTCATGCAGGTGGGTGCAGTTGTAGAACTTGCAGCGGGCCACATGGGGTTTGAGGTCAGGCATGTAGGCGGCCAGCTGCATCGGGTCGATGTGGCGCAGGCCAAATTCCTGAAATCCGGGCGAGTCGATCAATGCGGTTTGTCTCTCTCGGTCCACCCAGTACCAGGTGGTGCTGGTGGTGGTGTGCTTGCCGGAATTGAGCGCCTGGGAAATTTCGTTGGTTTCCGCCAGCGCGCCGGGCACCAGCCGGTTGATCAGCGTGCTTTTGCCGGAACCGGACGGCCCCAGCACCAGGGTCGTCTTGCCTTCCAGCAGTTCTTGCAGCGGCTTCATCTGCTCGTCCAGTCCGGTCTTGAGCGAGATCGGGAGCATGGTGTATCCGACGGCACGGTAAGGCGCCAGCCGTTCCCAGGCGAGATTGAACGGGCGGGCCAGATCGCTCTTGTTGAGCATGATGACGGGCGTGATGTGCTCGGCCTCGGCAGCGATCAGGGCCCGCGAGAGCTGGCTCTCGGAGAATTCGGGCTCCGCCGCGATCAGGATCAGCACCTGATCCAGGTTGGCCGCAAACGACTTGGTCCGGATCTCATCCTGGCGGTAAAACAGGTTGCGACGCGTTTCGACTTTTTCGACCGTGCCTTCGTCGCGCGAGGCCTGCCACAGCACGCGGTCGCCAACCACAGCCTGGCTTTTCTTGCCGCGCGGGTGGCAGATCACGCGAAGGCCCTCGAGCGTTTCCACCACGCAGTGGCGGCCATGCCCCGCAACCACCAAGCCAGGTTCCAGGGTCGGGCGAGGGGCGCTCAAACGGTGGCTTTCATGTGGCGCAGGCCGCCAGCAGGGCGTCGATGCGGGCCGCGCAATCCAGGTCGGCGCGGGAAATGCCACCCAGGTCATGGGTGCGCCAGCTCACCACGCACCGGCTGAAATGCACCGACAGATCGGGGTGGTGGTTCTGCGTGTGGGCGATGAATGCGACCGTGTTCACGAACGCCATCGTTTCGTGGAAGTTCGGGAAGGCAAACGTCTTCTCGATGGCCACTTCCGCACCGTCGCCGCTGATGCGCCAGCCTTCAAGCTGCGCCAGCGCGGTGACGATTTCAGTCGCGCTCAGCGCTCGGATCACACCGAGGACGGGCAGTTTTTTCTTCAAATTGCTCATGGCGGATTGCCGCTCAGGCTCCCATCCGTGCCAGACGTTCGAACGCGGGGGGGTGGGAGTAGTAGAACTTCACGTACAGCGGGTCCGGGGTGAGGGTGGAGGCATTGTCCTGGTAAAGCTTGAGCAGCGCGTGGGCCAGGCTCTGGCCGCTGGTCTGCGAGATCGCGTAGGCATCCGCCTCGAATTCGTGTTTGCGGGACAGCTGCGCGAGCAAGGGCGAGATGAACACCGTGAAAACCGGCACCGCCAGCATGAACAACAGCAGTGCAAGAGCGTCATTTGGCGCGGCCAGGCTGCCGCCGAGGTTCGGGATCACACCGAGGCCGGTATAGAACCAGGATTGGCCGGACAGCCAGCCCAGCAGCGCAAAACCTGCCAGGCTCAAGGCGAACAGGCTCGCCATGCGCTTCAAGACGTGTTTGTGCTTGAAGTGGCCCAGCTCGTGGGCCAGCACCGCTTCCACCTCCACAGGCTCCAATTGCCGAAGCAGCGTGTCGTAGAAAACCACCCGCTTGGCCGCGCCAAAGCCCGTGAAGTAGGCGTTGGCGTGGGCACTGCGCTTGCTGCCGTCCATGACAAAAAGGCCTTTGGCCGCGAAGCCGCAGCGCTGCATCAGCGCCGTCACGCGGTTCTTCAGCGACTCGTCTTCCAGCGGCTGGAACTTGTTGAACAGCGGCGCGATGAAGGTCGGGTAGATCAGCAGCAAGAGCAGATTGAAGCCCATCCAGACGCCCCAGGCCCAAAGCCACCAGAACCGCCCGGCGGAGCCCATCAGCCAGAGGATCAGCGCCGCAATCGGCAGCCCGATCACCGCGCCGATCAAGGCGGACTTGAGCAAATCCGCCAACCAGAGCTTGAGTGTCAATTTGTTGAAGCCGAAGCGCTCTTCGATCACAAACGTCTGGTACAGCGTGAAGGGCAGGTCGATCAGTCCGCTGATCAGTCCAAAGCCGGCTAGCAGGGCCAGCTGTTGCACCATGCCGCCACCGAGCCAGGCCATCAACGCCTGGTTCAGCGCATCCAGGCCGCCCAGCAGCGTCCAGCCCAGCAGCACGGCGGCGCCAAAGGCCAGCTCCAGCAGCCCGAAACGTGCCTTGGCAATGGTGTAGTCGGCCGCCTTTTGGTGGGCCGCGAGTGTGATCCTTTCCGCGAAGGCGGCCGGAACGGCGTCGCGGTGCTGTGCCACGTGGCGAATCTGGCGCGATGCGAGCCAGAAGCGGACCAGCAGGCTGGCCACCAGCACGCCGGCAAATACCAGCGTCAGCGCCAGCGAAGGGGAGATGGAAGAGGGCATAGGCCCGGAGTTTAGGCGCAATCCGTCCACCGGCCCGGGCTTGGGCGACAATCCCGGCCATGACTGAAGCCATTGACACCGCCCCCGAAGCCCTTGCCAAATCCGAACTGAACCTGGTCTGGATCGACTGCGAAATGACCGGCCTGGACCCCGAAGCCGAACGCCTGATCGAGATTGCCGTGATCGTGACCGGCCCCCATCTCACGCCGCGCATTGAAGGTCCGGTGCTCGTGATTCACCAGAGCGACGAGCAGTTGGGCAAGATGGACGCCTGGAACAAGGGCACGCACGGCAAGAGCGGCCTGATTGACAAGGTCAAGGCATCCACGCTGACGGAAAGCCAGGCCGAGGCGCAGATTCTGGAGTTCCTCGCGCGTTACGTGCCCAAGGGAGCCGCGCCGATGTGCGGCAACAGCATCAGCCAGGACCGCCGGTTCATGGTGAAGTACATGCCGAAGCTGGAAGCGTTTTTTCACTACCGCAACCTCGACGTCAGCACCCTGAAGGAGCTGGCCAAGCGCTGGCGTCCCGAGGTGTACAACGC
Organism: Comamonadaceae bacterium; assembly: GCA_023259355.1. Lineage (GTDB taxonomy): Bacteria > Pseudomonadota > Gammaproteobacteria > Burkholderiales > Burkholderiaceae_C > JAHFQI01. The sequence continues at coordinate 3,968 of JAHFQI010000186.1, read as the reverse complement.
GTTCAAGAAGCAGCAGAAGCACACCGCGCTGGCCGACGTGCACGAGTCCATTGACGAACTGGCGCACTACCGGACGCATTTCCTTCAACTCCCGGTTTAAGGGGAAACCCGCAGATTTTTCGAATCTGTGCCATAATCAACAGCTGCATTGCAATCTGCCATGCATATTTGTACATCTCCCTTCACACACCTGACTCGCCAATAAGAGTCAATCCAGTGAGCAGCCTTCGCGCTGCACGATGGCAGTCCCCGAGCTGCATCAAGCACTGGGCTTCGTTTGATGGTTGATGTTTTTTAACCATTGACGAAGCGCGTCGCAGCCTTTGCGGCGCTTTCGTGTGAGAAAAAAATGACCGACGCTTTTGAAGTGCTGGGCGACCTTTCGCCTGTTGAATCTATTTCCGCTGATTCTTCGAACCTTTCCTCGAACCCGGCTTTCCACCAGCCGGTGGCCGAATTTACCGAACCCGCAGAAGTGCTGCAGGCTGAAGAAGCCGAAATCGCCGAGGCGCAAGAAATTGTGCCCAACGGTTTTGTGACGCTGGGCCTGGCGCCCGAGCTGATCCAGGCCGTGGCCGATCTGGGTTACACCCAGCCCACGACGGTGCAGCTGCAAACCATCCCGAAGGCGTTGCCGGACCAGGCGGTTGCCGGCGAGAGCAAGCGCTTCATCGACCTGATGGTCTCCAGCCAGACCGGCAGCGGCAAGACCGCCGCCTTCCTGCTGCCCGTGCTGCACACCCTGCTCAAGACCCAGGCTGAAGCCGATGCCAAGGAGCGTGCCGACTTTGAGCGTGCCGTGGCCGAAGCCGCCGCCAAGGGCGAGCCGGCTCCAAAGCGCCCCAAGCGCAAGGACCCGACCAACGCGCGCAACTTCAAGGCGCCGACACCGGGTGCACTCGTCGTTTGCCCGACACGCGAACTGGCTCAGCAAGTTGCGCACGACGCCATCGAGCTCGTCAAGCATTGCCGCGGCCTGCGTGTTGCCAACGTCGTGGGCGGCATGCCCTACCAGCTTCAGATCGCCAAGCTGCAGAACGCCGACCTGGTGGTGGCCACGCCGGGACGTTTGCTCGACCTGCAACGCTCCATGCAGATCAAGCTCGACCAGGTCAAATTCCTGGTGGTGGACGAAGCCGACCGCATGCTCGACCTGGGCTTCTCCGACGACCTGGCGGAAATCAACCAGCTCACCAGCCAGCGCCAGCAGACCATGATGTTCAGCGCCACCTTCGCGCCGCGTATCCAGCAACTGGCCATGCGCGTGATGCACGACAACGGCGCGTCGGTGCAAAGAATCCAGATCGATTCCCCGCAGGAAAAGCACGCCAACATCAAGCAGGTGCTGTTCTGGGCCGACAACGCCGCCCACAAGCGCAAGATGCTTGACCACTGGCTGCGTGATGCCTCCATCGACCAGGCCATCGTGTTCGCCAGCACCCAGATCGAGTGCGACGGCCTGGCCAACGACCTGCAGCAGGACGGCTTCAGCGCCGTGGCGCTGCACGGCGCGCTCAGCCAGGGCCTGCGCAACCGCCGTCTGATGGCGCTGCGCCAGGGCCAGGTGCAAATCCTGGTGGCCACCGACGTCGCGGCTCGCGGCATTGACGTGCCCACCATCACCCACGTTTTCAACTTCGGCCTGCCGATGAAGGCGGAGGACTACACGCACCGCATTGGCCGTACCGGCCGTGCCGGCCGCGATGGCCTGGCCGTGACGTTTGCCGAGTTCCGTGACCGTCGCAAGATCTTCGACATCGAGTCGTACAGCCACCAGCATTTCAAGGCCGAGGTGATCCCGGGCCTGGAGCCGACGCAGCGTTTCCCCGCCTCGGCGCCGACCAAGTTCGGCAAGTCCGGCTTTGGTGACCGTGGTCCTCGCGACAATGCTTCCCGTGACCGTAAATTTGGCGGTGGTGGCAGCGGCAGCCGGGGTGGATTCGGTGGCGGCGCCGGCGACAAGCACGTGCGCGGCGGCCCCCGTCAATTTGGCGCGAACAGTTTCGGCAATGATGGCGGTGGTTTTGGCCAGCGCGAGGAGCGGAGCTACGACCGTCGGAGCGGGTTCAACGAAGGCTTTGGTGGTGGCCGCAACGAAGGCTTCGCGCCGCGTAATGAAGGCTTCGCACCCCGCAATGAGGGCTTTGCCCCGCGAAAAGAGGGCTTCGCACCTCGCAACGAGGGTTTTGCTCCTCGCAATGAAGGTTTTGCCCCCCGTGGCGGCGACTTCGCTGCACGCAAACCGGCGTTTTCCAAGCCGGGTGGTCATGGCGGCAAGCCCTTCACGCCGCGTGGCGACGCACCCAAGCGCACCGGCGGCACCAAAGTGCTGAAGATTTCGCGCGGCTGAACAGCTCCCGGCGTCAAATGAACAAGCCCGCGGACCGTCAGGTCCGCGGGCTTGCTTTTTGGCGCCGTCGGGGCATTGACTAGGTGTGTGAACCTAATATGCTGCGACGCAACAAAAACTTCACAAAAATGAACTGGTTAACCCTATAATTTGAACCATGCTGCACTGCAACATAATTGACCGGTAACGGTTCAGGCAGAGCAGGTTTTCTTTTAACTCTGGAGATTGAAATGACCTACACCGCTGAACAATTCACCGCCGCCAACAAAGCCAACGTTGAAACCCTGGCCACCCTGTCGAACCAGGCTTTTGCTGGTTTCGAAAAGCTGGTCGAACTCAACATCGCTGCTTCCAAGGCCGCCCTGTCTGAGTCCTTCAGCCACGCTCAAGCCCTGCTGGCCGTCAAAGACGCACAGGAACTGCTGGCCCTGCAAGCCGGCGTGCTGCAGCCCCTGGCCGAGAAGTCTGCCGCTTACAACCGCCACGTGTACAACATCGCCAGCACCAGCGGCGCCGAGTTCACCAAGGCCCTTGAAGCCAAGTTCGCTGAAGCCCAAAAGGCCGTGACCGCCGTGGTCGACAACGCTGTGAAGAACGCCCCCGCCGGCTCTGACACCGTTGTGGCCCTGTTCAAGAGCGCCGTGAGCGCCGGCCAGAACGCTGTTGAAACCGCCCAGAACGCCGCCAAGCAGGCTGTTGAACTGGCCGAATCCAACTTCACCGCCGTGACGGCCCAGGCCGTGAACGCCGCTTCGACCGCTTCCAAGAAGCGTTAATTGCGGATTGCCTTGCGGCAATAACCAAGCGGCACCTTCGGGTGCCGTTTTTTTTGCATCGGCAGCGGACTGCCTCGGCGTCTTTTTGCTACCCGCTCGACAACAGCTGCCCAGCCAGCGCATTCAGCCGGTGCCCGGGTTCAACCAGCGCCTCCAGCACGCTGAAGTGGTTCCGCCCCGGCATGACCTCGCACACCGGCACGGCCTTGCGCCCCCAAGCGTCGCGGATAAGCTGGTTCTGGCGCAGAAATTCGGCACTCTCATCGCCGCCGGTGACCGTGAACAGCATGCCGCGCCCCCGCGCAAGCCTCGGCGGCGGCAGCAGCGCCGGACTGGTTTTTCTGACCTGCGCAGGCGTGAGCCGGAGATCGTCCTTGAGAAACGGCGCTAGTCGCAGCGGTGCCAGGTCATACAGGCCGCTGATGCTCAAGGCGTTCCTGACCAGGTTGGCAGGCAGGTCGGGCACACACGCCTTCCACACACAGGTGAGCAACATCGCGGCCAAGTGCCCACCCGCTGAATGCCCCACCACGGTGATGCGGTTGGGATCGCCGCCGTGTGCCGCAATGTGCCGGTAGATCCAGGCCAGCGCCTTGACCATCTGCAGCGTGATCTGCGGGACTGTGACCGCCGGGCACAGCGCGTAGTTGGGCAGCACCACGCAGGCCCCCGACTGGGTGAATGCCGGCGCGATGAACGCGTGCTCGGCCTTGTCCAGGCCGCGCCAGTAGCCACCGTGAATGAACACCAGCACCGGCGCGTTGGCCGCGGCGCCGGGAAAAATGTCCAGCGTTTCACCAACGCCATTGCCATAGGCCACGTCGAGGCAGCCATGGCCCTTT
>JAHFQI010000025.1:21893-30883 GCA_023259355.1 Comamonadaceae bacterium | reverse complement strand
TGCCGAAGACCTCGACAAGCCGCTGTCCTACCTGCGCCACGAACTCGGCGCGCAGTTCGACGAGGCGCGCGCGCGCACCTTCCTGGAAAACGGCCCGCGCATGGTCGAATTTTTCCGTTCGCGCACGGCCCTGCAGTTCATCGACGGCAACGCCATCCCCGACTTTCACGGCCGCACGCCCGACGCCGCGACCGGCGGCCGCTCGATCTGCGCCGCGCCGTTCGACGGCCGGCGGCTGGGTGCCCGGATCAAGCAGCTCAAGCCGCCGCTGCCCGAAACCACGCTGTGGGGCATGGGCATCGCGTCGGGCGCCGAGCTGCGTCATTTCCTGAATGCCACGCGCTCCGTCAAGTCGTTCCTGCATGTCACCCGGCTGGTGCTCAAGCACTGGGCCGACCTGCTGCTGTACCGGCGCGGCATGCGCCTGGTCAACGGCAATGCGCTGGTCGCGGGCCTCGCGGCCTCGGCCTTCGAGGCCGGCGTGGAGATCCGCGTCAGCAGCCCGGCCCGGCGCCTGTTGATGCGCCACGGCAAGGTGACGGGCGCGGTGGTGGGTTCGCACGAGGGCGACATCGAGATCCACGCCACGCGGGGCGTGGTGCTGGCCTGCGGTGGTTTCCCGCACGACGTGGCGCGCAAGCAGGCCCTGCTGCCGCACGCGCCCACGGGCGCCGAACACTGGTCGGCCGCTTCGCGTGGCAACACCGGCGACGGTCTGCGCCTGGGCGAAGGCGCGGGCGGTGTGGTGGCGCGCGATTTGGTGCAGGCCGCCGCGCTGGCGCCGGTCTCGCTGGTGCCCCGGGCCGACGGCAGCGTGGCCCACTTCCCCCATTTGATCGAGCGGGCCAAGCCGGGCCTGATCGCCGTCACGCGCGCCGGCCTGCGCTTCACCAACGAGGCGGACTCGTACCACGACTTCATGCGCGGCCTGCTGGCCGCGGTGCCGGCCGGCGAGCCCGTCGAAGCCTGGCTGGTCTGCGACCACCCCTTCATCCGCCGCTACGGCCTCGGCGCCGTCAAGCCCGCGCCCCTGCCGCTCGGCGCCATGCTGAAGAACGGCTACCTGAAGCGCGGCCGCACGCTCCAGGAGTTGGCGCGCGACTGCGGCATCGACAGCACGGCGCTGCAAAAAACCGTGCTGCGCTACAACCTGCAGGCGCTCGAAGGCCGGGACACCGATTTCGCCAAGGGCGAGACGCCCTACAACCGCATCCAGGGCGACGCCAGCCGGGGCGGCCCCAACCCCTGCATGGCGCCGCTGGAGAAGGGGCCGTTCTACTCGGTGAAGATCGTGCCCGGCAGCCTCGGCACCTTCGCGGGCCTGCGCGTGAATGCGAGCGCCCAGGTGCTCGACGCCCAGGGCCAGCCGATTCCCGGCTTGTACGCGGGCGGCAACGACATGAGCAGCATGATGGGCGGCAACTACCCCAGCGGCGGCATCACGCTGGGGCCGGCCATGACCTTCGGCTTCATCGCGGCCCACCACGCGGCGGGGGTGCAGCCCTCACCCTAGCCCTCTTACACAGGGAGAGAGAACCAGGCCGGCGCCGTCCCCCACGTTTCATCGCACACCGATCCCCAACCCGAATTCAACGCAAAGGAAACCCATGTACTACGAACTCGCCACCATGACCCTGCCGTTCGGCACCGCCGGCCAGGCCGCCACGGCCGTTCAGGCCTATGCCGCCGCACCCGAAGCCGGGGGCGAACTGCTGGGCTGCTGGTTCACCGACATCGGCCAGCTCAACCAGATGATCGTGATGCGCGGCTTCGCCGACCTGGCGACCCTGCAGGCCGAGCGCGAGCGCACGCAAAAAAGCGCCGACCCGTTCGGTTGCGGCGCCATCTTCCAGAGCCTGGAGCAGCACAGCTACCAGGGCTTCCCATGGATGAAGCCGGTGCGACCCAGCGCCGACTCGGGCATCAGCGGCCCGGTCTACGAAATCCGCACCTACGGCATCAAGACCGGCGGCGTGCAGGCCACCATTGACCTGTGGGCGCAGTACGTGCCGCCGCGCGAGGCGCTGTCGCCCTGCGTGGTCGCCATGGTGGCGCTCGACGGCCCGCTGCGCTTCACCAACATCTGGGCTTATCCCACGCTGGACGCGCGCAGCCAGGCCCGCGCCGACGCCGTGGCCCAAGGCATCTGGCCGCCCAAGGGGGGCCCGGCGCACCTGACCACGAACATGGTCTCGACCATCGCTTTGCCGACCGCCGTTTCGCCCTTGAAGTGAGATTGCCATGAGCAGGATCTATTCACTCGCTTACCTCACGTCGCACCGCTGCACGCCGACCGAGGCCGTGCGCGTCGCGGCGGCGAACGGCTATGCCTTCACTGGCCTGCGCCTGTGGCCCAACGCACCCGGCGCGCCGCAGCAGTTCCTGCTCGGCCAGCCCGAGGTGCTGCGCGAGACCCAGGCCGCGATCCGCGACACCGGCGTTGGCATCTTCGACGTCGAGATCATCCGCATCGGCGAGGCCTTCGACGCCCACACCTGGGACGCGCTCTATGAGGCCTGCGCCGCCCTCGGCGCCAAGGCCATCCTCGTGGCCGGCGATGACCCCGACGAAGCACGCCTCACGGCCAACTACGCGCGCCTGTGCGAAGTGATGAAGCCCTATGGCATGACCGCCGATCTGGAATTCATGCCCTGGACGGCCGTGCCCGACGCGAAGTCGGCGCTGCGCATCGTGAACAACGCGGGCAAGCCGGCCAACGCCGGCATCCTGGTCGATGCGCTGCACTTCGGCCGCTCCACCACCACGCTGGCCGACATCCGCGCCATTCCGCGCGAGTTGCTGCACTACGCGCAGATCTGCGACGCCGAGGCCGGCCTGCATTTCACGACCGAGCAGATGATCCACACCGCGCGCTGCGAGCGCCTGCTGCCCGGCGACGGCAATATCGACGTGCAGGGCCTGTTCGACGCGTTGCCCGCCGACCTGCCGGTCAGTGTGGAGGTTGTGAATTTCGAGCGCGAGAAAACCGCCAACCCCGGCGAGTGGGCCGGCATCTGCCTGGCCGCGAGCCGGCCCTTCGTCGAGCCGCGCGCCTGAGGCCTCCCGTGCAGATTCCCTTCGACCGCATTTCACGGCTGCCGTTTTTCTTCGGCGCGCGATGGTTCAGCAGCGCCTGAGGCGGCCTATCGCCGGACCACGCCTGGCCGGGCCGGCTCCCCTCACGTCCCTTCCTGAACCCCCTTTGAAAGAACACCATGGATTTCTCCCTCAACGACGAACAGAAAATGATGATCGACACCGTGCGTCGATTCATCGCCGAAGAACTCAAGCCGCTCGAAGACGGGCTTGAAAACGACGGTGGCCTGGCCCATGACAAGGCCCTGGCGATTCACAACAAGGCCAAGGAACTGGGCCTGTACGCGCTGAACATGCCCGCCGAACTCGGCGGCGGCGGCCTGTCCAACCTGGACCGCATCCTCTGCGAGGAGCAGTTCGGCCACACCTCCGACTACCTGATCCGCCGCGCCTTCGGCAACGTGTACGAACCCCTGCTGCATTGCAAGGGCGAGCAGGTCGAGCGCTGGCTCAAGCCCGCCGTGGCCGGCACGCGCACCTGCGCCATCACCATCACCGAATCGGGCGCGGGCTCGGATGCGGCGGGCATCAAGACCCACGCCAAGAAAACGGAAACCGGCTGGGTGCTCAACGGCAGCAAGCACTTCATCAGCGACGGCGAGTGGAGCGACTTTTTTCTGGTCTCAGCCAAGACCGGCGAGAAGGAAATCTCGATGTTCATGGTGGACAAGGGCCTGCCCGGCTTCACCGTGGGCAAGGACCAGAAGATGATGGGCATCCGCGGCACGCCGCACCTGGAACTGTTCTTCGATAACGTGCCGCTCGAACCGGTCGCGTTGCTGGGCGCGGAAGGCCAGGGTTTCAAGCTGGCCATGGGGGCACTCAATGTGGTGCGCCTGGCGCAGGTGGGCGCGCGCGCCGTGGGCAAGGCCACGCATGTGTGCGAACTGATGCTCGAGTACGCCAACGACCGCAAGCAGTTCAACACCCGCATCGGTGACTTCCAGATGGTGCAGCAGATGCTGGCCGACAGCGTCATCGAGATCAACGCAGCGCGCTGGATGGTCTACCACGCCGCCTGGATGCTGGACCAGGGCCTGGACGCACGCGAGCAGATCGCCATGGTCAAGGTGCACGCGGCAGAAACGCTGGGCCGCGTGGTGGACCGCGCGGTGCAGGTCTTCGGCGGCATGGGCTTCTGCAAGGAGCTGCCGATCGAACGCTACTACCGCGACGCGCGCATCTACCGCATCTTCGACGGCACCAGCGAAATCCACCGCACCGTGATCGCCAAGAGCGCGCTCAAGAAGGGTGCCCAACTGTTCGACGTGAACCGGTGATCGCCATGAACAGCACGACAGCCAACACCAAATTCATGAGCGCGGCCCAAGCCGCCGAGTTGATCCGCGACGGCGACACCGTGGGCCTGATGGGCGGCGGCGGCGGCCTGATGGAAGCCACCTGCCTGTTCGAGGCCGTGCAGGCGCGTTTTCTCGCCACGCAGCAGCCGCGCAACCTGACCATGGTCCACGCTTTAGGCATCGGCGACAAGAAGACCAAGGGCATGAACTGCTTCGCGCACGAGGGCCTGGTGCGCAAGGTGATCGGCGGGCACTGGGTCTGGTCGCCCGCGATGCAGCGCCTGGCCGAAGAGGAAAAGATCGAGGCCTACATCCTGCCCGGCGGCGTGTCGAGCCAGCTCATGCGCGAGATCGGCGCGGGCCGCCCTGGCCTGTTCACCCACGTGGGCCTGGGCACGGTCTGCGACCCGCGCCAGGGTGGCGGCCGGATGAACCGCAGCGCGAAGGCCGATCTGGCCGAGGTGGTGCAGATGGACGGGCGCGAATACCTGCGCTACAAACCCTTCCCCATTCACGTGGCCATCGTGCGGGCCAGCGCCGCCGACGAGGACGGGAACATCAGCTTCGAGCATGAGGCCGCCAACCTCGACGCCCAATCGCTGGCACTGGCCGCGCGCAACAGCGGCGGCAAAGTCATCGTGCAAGTCAAGGAGCGCCTGCCGCACGGCGCGCTGAAGGCCCGCGAGGTGCGCATTCCCGCCGCCTGGGTCGATGCGATCGTGGTGGACCCGGACCAGAAGGCCAGCTACGACATTCCCTTCGACCCGGCCCTGAGCGGCGAGCTGACCGGCGAGGCGCGGCTTCAAGGCGAGCGCGCGGACCACGAGGCCGAGAAGGCCGCCGCGCACGAGGCCTTCAGCGAACGCCAGGCCGTGGCCCGCCGCGCCGCCGAGGAACTGTTCAACACAGCCAAGGCCCGCCCGGTGGTCAACTACGGCGTGGGTGTGCCCGACGCCGTGGCCAAGCTGATTGCCGCGCGCGGCGACCAGCACCGCCTCTACCAGACCATCGAACACGGCACCTACGGCGGCACGCTGATGGACGGCGTGTTGTTCGGCTACGCGCGCAATGCGTCGGCCATGCTCGACGCGGCCACGCAGTTCGACTTCTACGCCGGCGGCGGGCTCGACATCGCCTTCCTCGGCTTTGGCGAGTTCGACGAAGCGGGCAACGTCAACGTCTCGCGCCTGGGCGGCCTCACGGTGGGCCCCGGCGGCTTCATCGACATCGCGCAGAACGCGCGCAAGGTGGTGTTCTGCGGCACCTTCGCGGCCAAGGGCGTGAAGCTTTCGACCGGCGACGGCCAGATGCGCGTGCTGCAGCAGGGCGGGGTGAAGAAGCTGGTCAGGCAGGTGGACCAGATCACCTACAGCGGCCCGCAGGGCCTGGTGCGCGGCCAGACCGTGCTGTACCTGACCGAGCGCGCGAGCTTCCGCCTGACGCCCGAAGGCATCGAACTCTTCGAGATTGCCCCCGGCATCGACCTGCAGCGCGACGTGCTGGACCAGATGGAGTTTGCGCCGCGCGTGGCGAGCCCGCTGGCGACGATGGCGGGGCGGTATTTCGTGGAAGGGCTGGGTTGAGCCGGCTGCGCTGAATGTCCCGGCGTCAGGGGCCGGGGCGGTCGGCCGGCGTGATGCGCTGGCGCCCTGTCAGCCAGGTGCCGACCGCGCCGCAGACGGCGATCACTGCGATGCCGACGACGGACCAGCGGTCGGGTGTGTGCGAGAACACCACCCAGCCGGCCAGTGTCGCGAAGCCGATCTGGAAGTACAGGTAGGGCGTGAGCGTGGACGGGCTGGCACGGCCGTAGGCCAGGATCAGCAGGTAGTGGCCGAGCGTGCTGAACAGGCCGAGCAGGGCCAGCATCACCCACATCAGCGGGTCGGTGGGGGTCTGCCAGGTGAAGGGCAGGGCCAGCGTGGCGAGCACGGTGGCGGACAGGCCGGTGTAGAAATGCATGGTGCCCGGATCGTCCACGCGCGCGAGCCGGCTGGTCAGGAGCTGGAACGCCGCGCTGACACCGACCAGGGCCAGCGGCATCAGCATGACCCAATCGAAATCGTCCGCGCCGGGCCGGATCACGATCAGCGCGCCGCCCAGGCAGCCGGCCAGCAGCAGCCAGCGCAGCAGGGGCACGCGCTCGCCCAGCGCGCTGGCCGAGATCATGGTGATGACCATGGGCGTGAGCATCATGATGGCCGTGAATTCGCCCACCGGCATGAAGCGCAGGCTCAGGAACGCCAGCGAACTTGAGGCCGCCAGCAGCGCGCCGCGCGCCAGCTGCAGCCACGGATGGCGGGTCTTGAACAGTGCGCGGCCGCGGCGCGGCAACAGGGCGCCGCCGGTGACCAGGGCTTGGAACAGGTAGCGCGACCACATGGCCATGACCAGGGGCACGGCGGTGCTGACGTACTTGGCGAGGGTGTCCAGCGTGCCGAAGCAGGCCGTGGCGACGATGACCAGGAGGATGCCCTGGCGGGTTCGGCGGGCGTCGATCATTCAGGTTCGAGAAGTCCCGCTTTCGGGCGAGGCCGTCAGGGCGTGGTGTCGAGCGTCTGCCATTGTCCGCTGCGCGCGGATTCGAACAGCGCCGTAATCGTCCGCATGGTGGTCAGGGCATCCTCGATCGGCCAGGACTTCACCGGCTCGCCGCGCACGAGGCGGGAAAAACGCTCGATCTGCTGCGTGTACTGGTTCACCGGCTCGAAGCTGAACGTGGCGGTCTCGAACGACCCCACGCTGGTGGCGTCGCCCAGGTGGATGTGGCAGGCCGTTGGCCGGGCGTGGGCGAGCGGAAAGTCGCAGCGCAGCCAGCCGTTGGAGCCCAGAACCGACAGCTGCTGGTGCGTACCCCAGGCCGAGGGGCCGGACTGGATGCCGGCCGTGAAGGAGGCATGGGCGTCGCCATAGTCCAGCAGCGCGGTCGAGAGCCGGTCCACCTTGAAGACCGGGTCGATGTCCAGGGCCGCCACCACGCGCTGCGCCGGACGGCCCAGCAGCATGCTGCAGGCGCTGGTGAGGTAGGAACCCATGTCGTACAGGGCGCCGCCGCCTTGCGCCGGGTTGTTGCGGATGTCGGCCGGGTCGTGGAACTGTAGCGCCATGGTGCCGTGCACGGCGCGCACGGCACCGATGGCGTTGCTGCGCAGCAATTCGTCGATCTTCGTCCACTGCGGGTGGTTGCGGTAGGCGAAAGCCTCTTCGATGTGCCGGCCGGTGCGGTCGCGCACCCGGCACAGCGCCGCGATGTCGTCGGGGGACAGGCACAGCGGCTTTTCGCACAACACGTGTTTGCCGGCTTCCAGCGCCCGCACGCACCACTCGAAGTGCAGGTGATTGGGCAGCGGGATGTAGATCGCGTCGATGGCCGGGTCGGCGATCAGCTCCTCGTAGCTGCCATAGGCGCGCGGCACGCCCAGCGCCTGCGCCACCTGCCGGGCCTTGGCCCCATCGCGCGACGCCACCGCCGCCAGCTGCGCACTCGGCGCGTCTTTCATTGCCGGCATCGTCCGGTTGACCGCGATCATCGCGGTTCCGAGGATGCCCCATTTCACGGCTTGCATTCAGGCGGTCCTTGGGTTGATGCCGGGCGGTTGGGCGCGGCGGGAACGGTCGTGCTTCGTGTCAGTAACTGAGCTTGGCGACCGAACGCAGCACCTCGGGCGTGGTGGTCGGGTAGCCGAAGTATTCGAGGTAGGCCGGGATCTGCTCGAACAACATGTCCGAACCCACCTGCACCGGGCAGCCGCGGGCCTTTGCCGCTGTGAGAAACGCGGTCATCTCGGTGCGCATCACGACCTCGCCCACGAAGGTGGTCGGGGCGATGCGCGAGATGTCCATCGGCAGCGGGTCACCCTCGTTCATGCCCATGGGCGTGGCGTTGACGACCAGGTCGTGGCCGGCCGGGTCGTTCGAGCCGGTGCGCACGTCGAGCTGGGGGTAGTGCGTTTTGAGCCGTCCGCCCAGGCCTTCGCAGGACGCGGTGTTCACGTCGAACAGGCTGATCGCGCCGATGCCGGCCGCCGCCAGCGAGGCGGCAATCGCCGAACCCACGCCGCCGCTGCCCACCACCAGCACCCGCGCACCGGCCAGTTGCAGGCCTTTGCGCTTGACGCCGCGTACAAAGCCTTCGCCGTCGAACATGTCGCCTTCGAGCTGGCCGTCGGCGCCTAGCCGCACGGCATTGCACGAGCCGGCCACGGCCACGGTCGGCGTGATGCGGTCGAGCAGGCCCACGGTCGTGACCTTGTGCGGCATGGTGATCAACGCACCCTTGATGTTGGTGAGCGTGAACACCGCGCGCAGGAAGGCCGGGTAGTCTTCCGGCTTGCAGCCCATGGGCATGACCCGGGCATTGACGCCGATGTGGTCGAAGTAAGGGTTGTAGATCATCGGCGCCTTGAAGGCGTGCGTGGGGTAGCCGATGTGGGCAATGAGTTCGGTGTTGCCGTTGATCATGTTCGTGGTGTCCTGTGGAAGGTGAGGGTCGTTGCGCTCACTGCGCCTGCTGCCACTGCGCCATCGCGGCCAGCCGGAAGGGCGAATTCGGCGCGCCGTAGCCGGCATAGCCACCGCGTCGCTCGACCAGCT
>JAHFQI010000025.1:0-21883 GCA_023259355.1 Comamonadaceae bacterium | reverse complement strand
GGTCGTAGAAGATACCCAGCTCGCGCATCGCGGCCAGCAGGGCGGGCTCGATGTCGTACTTGGCGAGCAGGTCGTCGTAGTAGTTGCCGGGCACCGGCAACAGCGGCGCGCCCAGGGCCTTGAGGGCGCGCGCCGTGGCGACCAGATCGGGCACCGCCAGCGCGATCTGCTGAACGCCGGCACCGTGGAAGTGCGACACGGCGCGCGAAACCGAGGTGTTCTCGCGCTCGGAGACAGTGATGCACACGCGCACCGCGCGGTCGGCCGATTCGATCTCGCGGCTCTTGATGATGCCGTAGGGGTCCTGCATCACGACGTTGCGTTCGGGCACCAGGCCCAGCACCGCGCGTTCGAACAGTACCCAGGGCTCGACCTGGCCGGCCGGCACGGCCTGCACCACGTGGTCGATGCGGGCGGTGTCGCCGAGCGCACAGCCAGTCAGGGCCGACTCGTCGATGACGAAATCGGCCTCGAACGGGTAGCGGCCGCCATGGGGCGTCTCGCAGAAATAGAGCAGGCTGCCGTCGGGCGCGCGCACGGCGGGAATGGCCAGCTCGTTCTGGCCGATGCGGCCGGTCACGCGCGGGCACAGCAGCGCTTCGGCACGCGCCAGTGCGCCAGCGGCGTCGGGCGTGGCCAGCGCCACTGCGCAGGCCGAGATGCCGTGCCGCTCGAAGTGGCTGCGCGCGAAGGAGTCTTCCTCCAGGTTCAGCACGATGCGCACTTCACCCTGGCCGTAGAGTTCCACGTTTTTGGAGCGGTGCTGGCCGATGCGGTGAAAACCAATGGTCTGCAGCCAGGCGGCCAGGCGCACGCCGGCGGCGGGATCGACCGCGAATTCGACAAAGGCCCAGCCGGTCAGTTGCGGCGGGGGCGGCGGGTCGAACAGCGGCACCTTGTAGTGCGGCTTGTCCTGCTGGGTGTCCTTGGCGCGGTCCAGCCGCACCTGTTCTTCGAGCCACAGCAGCGAGCGCATGGCATCCACCGCGTTGGCGCGTGCCGGCGCGGCACGGAATTCGTCGTTGAAAATTTCGAGCGACAGCGGGCCGGTGTAGCCGGCGTCGAGCACGGCACGTGTGAACTTCGCCATCTCGAACTCGCCCTGGCCGGGAAAGCAGCGGTAGTGCCGGCTGTGGCTCAGCACGTCGGTGTTGACCCAGGGCGCGTCGGCGAGCTGCACGAAGAAGATCTTGTCGCCCGGCAGCTGCGCGATCGGCAGCGGGTCGTCGCGCAGCGAGAGGGTGTGGAAGCTGTCCAGGGCCAGGCCGAAGTGCGGGTGGTTCACGCGTTTGACGACTTCCCAGGCCTGCGAGAACAGCTTGATCTTGCTGCCCCAGGCCAGCGCTTCGTAGGCAACCAGCATGCCGCGCTTGCCCGCATGTTCGGCAAGCTGCTGGAACTGCTCGGCGAGCTGGTCGTAGTCGCTCAGGGCGTCCGGCTGCACGTTGGAGCAGACCAGGATCAGCGGTGTGCCCAGCTCGGCCATCACGTCGAACTTGCGTTCGGCACGCTCCAGGTTGCGCGCCACCTGCGCCGGCGTGGTGCCGTCGAAGTCGCGGAACGGCTGGAACATGTCGATCGTGAGGCCCAGGTCCTCGCACATGCTGCGCACATCGCGCGGCGTGCCGGGGAACTGCAGCAGGTCGTTCTCAAAAATTTCCACGCCGTCGAAATGCGCGGCGGCTGCGGCCTGCAGCTTCTCGCGCAGCATGCCGGACAGGGAGACAGTGGCGATTCCGCGACGCATGGTCAACTCGCTTCGGGTGGTTGTGGAAAGGCTCAAGCCTTTTTCGCGGCCTTGGCCGCGTTGACGCCGGCACGCAGCGCGAGCAGGTAGCTGTCCGCACCGAAGCCGCAAATCTGACCGGTGACGATTTGGCCAAATACCGAGTGGTGACGGAATTCTTCACGGGCGTGGATGTTGGACATGTGGACCTCCACAATCGGGCAGGTCAGAACAGCCAGCGCATCGCGGATGCCGTAGCTGTAATGCGTCCAGGCGCCAGCATTGATCAGCACCGCATCGACGTTGTCGAAGTAGCCTTTGTGGATGCGCTCGGACATCTCGCCTTCGCTGTTGGTCTGGAAGTTTTCAACGGTGACACCCAATTCCTTGCCCAGCGCGTCCAGGCTGGCGTTGATCTCGTCGAGCGTGATCGTGCCGTACTGCTTGGGGTCGCGCTTGCCGAACATGTTGTGGTTGATGCCGTGCAGCATGAGAATTTTCATGGGGAGCTCCTGTTTGATAAAAATAAGGACTTTGCGGGACAGATCTTCAGTTCTGGCCTCAACCGATCAATCGGCCAGTTCGACGACGCGGCCGGTCTTGGCCGCTTCGACAATCGCTTCGGTGATGCGCAGGTTCAGCAGGCCGTCGCGCGCGCTGACCAGGGGCTCGGCTTCGCCGCGCACCACCGCGCCGAAGTGTTCGATCTGGTGCTTGAGCGGATCGTCGCGCACCATGCCGACGACGCCGACCTCAAACTCTTTCCACCACGAACGGTCTTCCGGACGCGGGTAGGTCTTCAGGCGCATGGTGGGCACGGACAAGGCCCCATTGGTGCCGGTGATGACATAGCAGTCTTCGTCTTCGTAGGTCGGGTAGGCCTTGTTTTCCTGGCTGGTCTGCTCCCAGCTGCGCGGGCAGGCCGCGGTGTCGGACAGTAAAAAGCTGCCCAGCACGCCGCTGGCGAAACGCAGGTTGATGGCCACCGTGTCTTCCACCGGGAAGCCGCGCGTGGCGTGCGAGGCGAAAGCCTGCACGCAGGCGATGTCGCCGCACAACATGCGCAGGTTGTGCACCTCGTGGATCATGTTGAGCAGGATCGGACCCGCGCCGATCTCGCGCCGCCAGGGCGCATCCACGTAATAGTGGTCGGGTTTGAGGAAGGTGGCGCTGCCCATCACGGCCACCAGCTTGCCGAGCTTGCCGGAATCCACGACCTCCCTGGCCTTGGCCATGATGGGGCTGTGCGCGCGGTGGTGGCCGATCAGCACCTTGGCGCCGGTGTCCTGCACCGCCTTGACCAGCGTTTCACCTTCGGCGACGGTGGTGGCGATGGGTTTTTCCAGCAGGATGGGCAACTTCGCGGCGATGCACTGCAGGCCTTGCGACACGTGCAGCTGGTTCGGGGTGGCCAAGACCAGGCCATCGGGGCGGTCCTGGGCCAGCAATTCGTCAATGGACTTGAACAAGGGCACGCCGGCCTTGGCGGCGACCTCAACGGCCGCGGGCGAGGGATCGACGATGGCCGACAGCGCGCAGGTGGGGCTGTTCAGCGCCACGCCCATGTGGGCCTGGCCGATGTAGCCGGCGCCGGCAACGGCGATACGGGTCTTGCTCATGGTGTTTTCTCTTTTCCCTTTTTCGGGGTGACGCCCTCCCCCGTTGGGGGAGGATTGGGGTGGGGGCATCCTCGCGTGCGGGCCCCCATCCCGGCCTTCCCCCAAAGGGAGGAAGGCGTGAGCCGATTACTTGCGCAGCTTGGCCAGTTCGGCCATCGTTTCGTTCACGGTGGCTTCACCCACGCTGGCGCTGAACTGCGCGATCACCGGCTTCATCTTCTCGCGCAGCTTGGCCACTTCGGCCGGCGAGAAGGTGGTGACGGTCATGCCGTTCTTCTTCAGCAGTTCCAGGTTGGCGGCCAGGGCGGCACGCGATTCCTTGCGCTGGACAATGGCGGCCTCGTCGGCGGCGTTGTCAATCAGCTTCTTTTCGGTCGGCGTGAGCGTGTCCCAGACCTTCTTGCTGAAAATCACGGACTGCGGGTTGTACTGGTGGTTGGTCAGGGCGATGTTCTTCTGCACTTCCCAGAACTTGTTCGCGGCGATCACGCTGATCGGGTTTTCCTGACCGTCAATGGCTTTCTGCTCAAGACCACCATAGACCTCGGGGAAAGGCATCGGGGTCGGGTTGGCACCCAGCGCCTTGACCCAGGCCACGTTGATCGGGTTCGGGATCACGCGCAGCTTCAGGCCTTCGATGTCCTCGACCTTGTTCAACGGACGCTTGCTGTTGGTGATCTGGCGGTAGCCGAGTTCCCAGTACGACAGGCCCACGAGACCCTTGGCTTCCAGCAGGGCGTGCATCTTCTTGCCGACCGGGCCGTCCACGATGGCGTCCGATTCCTTCTCGTTGGCGAACAGGAACGGGAAGTCAAAAATCGCCAGTTCCTTCACTTCGCTGGCCAGGATGCCGCTGTTCATCACCGCCATTTCGATCGTGCCGCCCTTCATGGCCGACACCACAGCCTGGTCGCTGCCCAGCGTGCCGTTGTAGAACAGGTTGACCTTGATCTTGCCGCCCGATTTGGCGGACACGAGTTCGGCGAACTTCTTCATGCCGGCTGCGGCCGGGTGGCCTTCAGGGCCGTTCAGCGTGAACTTGAAGGCGTGTTCCTTGATGTCCTGCGCGCTGGCCATGCCGAAGGCGGCCACGGCGGCAGCGGCCACCAAAGTCTTGATCATCAGACGTTTCATGTATGTCTCCTGGAAATTACACAGTACGCAAACAAATTGAACGCAGGGTGCGGCGCACCAGACACGCCCTGCATCGGAAAGCAAGTGTCGATCAGTACAGCAGGCGCGCAGGCCACATCACCAGTTGGGGGAAGAGCACCATCAGGAACATGACCACGAACTGCACGACCATGAAAGGCATGACGCCGCGCGTGACTTCGTCCATCTTCATCCGTCCTACGCCGGCCACCACGTTGAGCACGGTGCCCACCGGCGGCGTGACCAGGCCGATGGAGTTGTTGATGATGAACAGCACGCCAAAGTAGACGGGGTCAATGCCGGCGGCCTTCACGAGAGGCATCAGCACGGGGGTGAGGATCAGGATGGTCGGCGTCATGTCCATGGCCGTGCCGACGATCATCACCAGCAGCATGATCGCCATCATCAGCAGCGTCGGGCTTCCCAGCAGCGGGCTGAGCAACTCCACCACTTGCGCAGGCAACTGTGCCACCGTGATCAACCAGGCCGACACCATGGCGGCGGCGACCAGGAACATGACCACCGCCGTGGTCTTGGCCGCGGCGACGAACGTGCCATAGAGCTGGCTCCAGGTGAGTTCCCGGTAGATCACGCCGGCCACGAACAGGGCGAAGACCGCCGCAACCACTGCCGCTTCCGTCGGTGTGAAGATGCCCAGCTTCAGGCCGAACAGGATGAGCAGGGGCAAGGTCAAAGCCCAGCCTGCCTGGCGAAAGGCGAGCCACACCTCGGCCGAGGACTTGCGGGGTGGTGGTTCGAGTTTTTCGCGGCGCGTCGTCCACCACCAGGTCGCCCACAGACCCGCAGCCAGCCAGATGCCAGGGAAGATGCCGGCCAGGAACAGCTTGGTGATTGACACGTTGGCGGCAACCCCAAAGATCACGAAACCGATGGACGGCGGGATGATGGGGCCGATGACGCCGCAGGCGGCGATCAGGCCGCCGCTGCGCGCCTTGTCGTGCCCGGCTTTCACCATCATGGGCAGCAGCAGGGCGGTCAGTGCGGCCGCGTCGGCCACGGCCGAGCCTGACAGGGCTGACAAGATACACGCGGCCACGATGGTCACGTAGCCCAGGCCGCCGCGGATATGGCCCACCAGCGCCATCGCAAAATCAACGATGCGCCGGGACAGGCCGCCGGTGTTCATCACCTCGCCAGCCAGCATGAAGAAAGGCACGGCCAGCAGCGGGAAGCTGTTGGACCCCTCAATGATGTTCTGCGCCAGGATTTGCGCGTCGAACATGTTCATGTGCCACATCAGCGCGGCACCGCACAGCAGCAGGGAAAAGGCGATGGGTATGCCCAGCGCCATGGAGGCGAGCAGGGAACCGAGGAAAACGGCGATAGTCATGATTGAAAAGCTTCCTCTGTTTTATAGGGGCTTGGGGACATCGATGGGCTCTTCTTCGGACTCCCGGATGCCGATCAATTCGTCGTCGGAGAGTTCGCCTTTCACGAGGCGCCACAGGTGGTTGAGCAGGATCGCCGCGCCGGATGCGGCGCAGACCATGCCGCTGGCGTAGAAAACGCCCATGGAAACTTCCATGACGGCGCTGGTGGAGTCCAGGTTGACCTTGACCTGGTCCAGCGAACCTTTGAAAAGCAGCCAGCAAATGAACAGCATCAACAGGTGGCCCAACACCAGGCAGATTTTCTTGCCCTGCACCGGCAAACGGGACACCAGCATGTCCGAGCCCAGGTGAGACCCCTCGTGCATCGCGACGATGGCGCCCAGGAAGGTGACCCAGACGAACAGCCAGCGCGACAGTTCTTCCGACACGGTGATGCCGGAGTTGAAGGCGTAGCGCATCACCACGTTGGTGAACACCAGCACCACCATCACCGCGAGGGCCGCGGCCATCAGCACTGACAGCAGTCGGCAATAGCGGTCAAGTAATTTGTGAAGCATGAACATGTCTCCTGTTGAAGGTTCGGACGCTAATGTACGAACTGGTTAGTTTTATTGAAATAAGTGGAAACCCTAATATCGGCCTGAAGCGGGCCGGTCGCAGCGCTTATTTGCGAACGAAACGGACCACCATCTCGACGATGTTGTTCCGACGGGTGGCGATGGCCTGGGGTGACTGGGCGTCGCCCTTGAAGATCAGGCCGAAGGTGTGCTGGTTCGAGACGTTGAAGAACGTCAGGGCGGAGATGGAGGCATGGATGTCCACCGGGTCCAGCCCGGCGCGGAACACGCCTTGCGCCACGCCGCGGTCGTACAGTTTGCGAATGGCCTGGATCGCGGGCACGTTGAGATCCTGGATGCTCTTGCTTTGGGCCAGGTAGGCGCCGCGTTCCATGTTTTCCGTCATCACCAGCCGGATGTAGTCCGGATTGCCGTGATGGTGGTCGAAGGTGAACGCCACCAGCCGCCGCAAGGCGTCCTCGGGGGGCAGGTCTTCCAGGTGCAGGTCCGCCTCGATGCTGCGCATGCGGCGGTAGGACTCCTCCAGCACGGCGATGTACAGGCCTTCCTTGCTCCCGAAGTAGTAGTAGATCATGCGCTTGCTGGTGCGCGTGGCCGCCGCGATCTCGTCGATGCGCGCGCCGGCGAGCCCCTTGTTCGCGAACTCCGCCGTCGCCACCTCCAGAATTCCGGCCATGGTGCGGGCCGGGTCGTTGGTGCGCGTCGTCTCCCGCGGGGTCGCCTTGGCCGGCGGTCGTCCCTTGCGCGCCGGCGATGCCAAATGTACTGCCTCGTTCATTCCGGCAGTATAGAGGGCGGCAGCAGAACATGGCAGCCAATGCGCAGGTCAATGAGGCTGGACGGGGGCCAGGATACTCAGACCAGCGGCACGGTCAGTTTGTCGATCACGGCGCGGGTGTCGGGCCGGACGCCGCGCCACCACAGGAAGGCCTCGGCCGCCTGTTCGGCCAGCATGCCCACGCCATCGGCCAGGTGCTGGACCCCCGCGTTTTGGGCCAGGCGCAGGAAGGGCGTGAGGCCCTTGCCATAGGCCAGTTCGTAAGCCAGGCAGCCGGGGGCGAACACCGTGGCCGGCACCGGCGGCAGCTCGGCGCGCAGGCTGGCCGAGGTGGCGTTGAACACCACGTCGAATTGCTGGCCGGCCAGATCGGCGTAGCCGCCGCCCCGGATCGGGCCCTTGCCGGCCATCTCGCCCGCCAGCGCCTGGGCCTTTTCGACCGTGCGGTTGGCGATCACGAGCAGCTCAGGTTGCTGCTCCAGAAAGGGCAGCAGCGCGCCACGTGTGGCGCCGCCGGCGCCCAGCATCAGCACGCGCCGGCCTGCCAGGGGGCAACCCAGGTTCTGCACCACGTCGCGGGTCAGGCCCACGCCGTCGAAGTTCTCGGCGATCACGCGGTCGCCCTCGAACTTGAGCGCGTTCACGGCGCCGGCGAGCTGGGCGCGCTCGGAGCGCTCGGTGGCGTAGGCGAAGGCGTCGAGCTTGAATGGCGCGGTCACGTTCAGTCCCTTGCCGCCGGCGGCGCGGAAGGCATCGACGGCGGCGGCGAAGCCACCGAGCGGCCCCTCGATCTTGCCGTACTCGATGTCCTGGCCCGTGGCCTGGGCAAACATGCCGTGGATCAGCGGCGACTTGCTCTGGGCAATGGGGTTGCCGATGACGGCGTAGCGGTCGGTCATGACAGTCTCCTTATTTTTCGTAGAGCACGCCGTCGGCCTGCATGGCGGCGATCTCGGCGCTGCTGAAGCCCAGGCTGGCGGCCACTTCGGCATTGTGCTCGCCCAAATCGGGGGCGACTTGGCGGATGGTAGTGTCGCAATCCGAAAAACGGAAGGGCAGGTTGGGCAGCCGCAGCGTGCCGTAGCGCGGGTGCTGTTGTTCGACGATCATGCCGCGCGCCTGGATTTGCGGGTCGGCGATCACTTCATCGATGCGCTGAACCTTGGCGCAGGGCACGTCAACGCTGTCGAGCAGGGCCAGAATGTCGGCCACTTGGCGTGCGGCGACCCAGGCCTTGACCACACCCAGGATCTCCACACGGTGGGCGTTGCGGCCGTTCAGGCTGTCAAAGCGTGCATCGGCGCCGAAGCCGGCCGGGCCGCCGTGGGCCTCGACCAGCGCGGCGAAGCGCTTCCACGAATCGTCCACCTGCGCGGCGATCACCAGGTCGCCGTCCTGGGCGCGGAACACGCCGTACAGCGTGGAGGTGGGCATGTCGTGGCCGGTCTGCTCGGGCAGCACGGTGCCGCCTGACAGGGTGTAGCACTGCACCGCGTACTCGTGCATGGACACCAGCGTGTCGTACAGCGCCATGTCGATGTGCTGGCCCTTGCCCGACTTCACCCGGCCGAGCAGCGCGGCGTTGATGGCCGCCACCGCGTGGATGCCGGTGTACATGTCGCCCAGCGAGATGCGCAGCAGCGGCGGCGCTTCGCCAGGGTTGCCCACCATCTGCATGATGCCGCTCTTGGCCTCGGCGATCAGGCCGAAGCCGGCGCGGTGCGAGTCCGGCCCGGTGTGGCCGTAGGCCGAGATCGAGCAGTACACCAGCTTCGGGTTGCGCGCGCTCAGTTCGGCGTAGCCCAGGCCGAGCTTGTCGAGCGCGCCGGGACGGTAGTTTTCGATGAACACGTCGGCCGAGTCGCAGAGCTTCTGCATGAACGCCTTGCCGCGCGGGTCCTTCATGTTGACGCTGACGCCCTGCTTGCCCATGTTGAGCTGCAGGAAGTAGCCGCTGGTCTGGTCGTCGAGCACGTGGGCGTGCTGGCGGCCGGCGTCGCCGGAGCCGGGGCGCTCGACCTTGATGACCTCGGCGCCCAGGGCGGCCAGGCAGCGGCCCACGTAGGGGCCGGCCAGGAAGTGCGAGTAGTCGATGACGCGGATGCCGGCGAGGGGAAGTGCTTGGGTCATGGGTTGCTTTCTAGTCGGTAGGGGACAGCGCCAATTTGCTGCGCAAATCCTGGCCTGTCCCGCGAGCTTGTCAGTAGGCGCCGGGGCGGCGCGGAATCATCAGGCGGTGTTCGCCGCGCTGCACCACTTCGCCGTTCTGGTTGATCAGCTCGGACGGCAGGATCACGATGCCCCAGCCGGGTTTGCTCTTGCTGGCGCGCATCGTGCCGACGGTGAACTTCACATGCAGCACGTCGTTGACCTTGATCGGCAGCAGGAAGTCCCAGGTCCAGCCCAGCGACATGCCGGGCAGGAAGCGGTACTCGCTCTGTGTCTTCAGCCCGTCGGCGATCGACAGGCCGAACAGGCCGTGCGCCACGATGCAGCCGAAGTGGCTGGCATTGGCGTAGGCCTCATCGACGTGGACGGGCGTGTGGTCGCCGGTCAGGTCGGCGTAGGCCAGGATGCGTTCCTTGGTGACGGTGTAGCCGGGGCTGATGCAGACGTCGCCTTCGGCGGCATCGTCCCAGTATTTCTCGGGGGTCTTGAACTCGATTTTGGGGCGGCTCATGGGGGGCTCGTTTCGTGAAGGGCGGTTGTGGTGCGGCGCGGGGTTCAGTCTCGCGCCCGTGGGTTGATGGCGCGCACCTGGGCCACCGAGTTCGGGCTGGCCTGCATCAGCTCCACGGCCAGGCCGTCGGGCAATTGCAGCCAGTTGCGGCCCTGGGGCAGCTGCTTGACGCCCCATTTCTGCGCCTCGGCCAGCGTCGCTTCGAGGTCTTCCACCATGATGCCCAGGTGGGCCAGCCAGCCGGCGTCGTTGGACGGGGGCGCCTCGAAGTCGGGGCAGGACATGAGTTGCATGCCGCCGAGCGTCCAGTACTGGCGCGGCGCATCGGTGGGGCCGTCGATCTCGCGCACGTCCTGGCCCAGCACTTCGAGGAAGAAGTTGATGTGCCACTGGATGTCTTTGACGCGCACGGCGACGTGTTCGACGTAGGATTTGGGGGTGTAGGCCATGGCTGTTTGCTCTTGAAAAAATCAGTGAAACCGGTTCAACGTGGCAAGCCGCGTTCAATCCCTTTGATGCAGGCCACCAGCGTTTGATTGACCGGTGTGGGAATGCCGAATTTGGCGCCCTGGCGCACCACGGCGCCGTTCATGAAATCCACCTCGGTAACCGAGCCTTTTTCCAGGCTTTGCAGCATCGAGGCCTTGAAGTCGTAGCCCAGGCCGGCGCCGGCCTTGAGCCAGGGATCGCGCGGGTTGGTGAACGACAGCGCGATGCCGCTGGCCTGGGCCACCGCCATCGCCTCGGCCACGGCGGCGACGGCGCAGGCCTCCACCTCGGGCACCTGGTACAGCTCGCCATAGGGGAGGCGGGTGATGCCGCTCAGGGCGCCGGTGGCCACGTTGACCAGCAGCTTGTCCCAGATGGTGCCCATGATGTTGCGGCTGATAACCGTGATCAGGCCGGCTTGTTCAAAGGTGTCGGCGATGCGCTGTACGCGCTCGCTCAAGGATCCGTCCAGCTCGCCAATGTGGGTGTCCTTGCCTTTCGTGCCCACGGTGATGCGGCCAGGGCCCAGCATCAGCCCACCCACATAGGTCTTGCCGGCCAGCACCTTGCCGCGGCCCACTGCGTCGGCCAGGATGTCCTCGTGGCCCAGGCCGTTTTGCAGCGACAGCACGGCGGTGTGTTCGCCGACGATGGGCAGCGCCGCCTCGATCGCCACCTGGGTGTGAAATGATTTGACCAGCACGATGATCAGGTCCATCGCCCCCGTGGCGGCGGCGATTTCGCGGCAATCGGTGCTGGCGTGAACCTTCACAAAACGCTCCACCCCCGCCTCGACCATGCACAGACCGTGCTCGCGCATCGCATCCACATGGGCCTGGCCGCGATTGACGAGCCAGACTTCGTTGCCGGCTTCGGTCAGCACGCCGCCAATCGCACAACCCAGGGCGCCGGCGCCCAGTACACAGATTTTCAAGTTGGTCTCCTGGCCCCGGCGATCCGGGGTCTTCAATGGACACGGATCATCGGCAGGATGGCGTGTGCTGTAAATGCAATGATTGAAATACACTTCATTGCATTTCTAAATGCGCGGAGTTTTCCAGGACCATGAGCGAGACCGACAACGCCGACGCCGGGCTGCTGGACATCAAGCTGCTGCGCCTGCTGGACCTGCTCTACACCACGCGCAGCGTGACGCGCGCGGCCGAGCAGCTGGGGCAGAGCCAGCCGACGGTCAGCATCTGGCTGGCCCGGCTGCGCAAGCAGCTCGGTGACCCGCTGTTCGTGCGCACGCCCGAAGGCATGCAGCCCACGCCGCGCACCGACGCGCTGATCGCCACCGCGCGCGAGGTGCTGGAAGGCCTGCGCCGCCTCTCCGAATCCGAATCGCGCTTCGATCCGGCCACGGCGCGGCGCGAGTTCCGCATCTTCATGACCGACGCCAGCCACGTCACGCTGCTGCCGCGCCTGTTCTCCCATGTGCGCGCGCTGGCGCCGCAGGTGCGGCTGGAGGCGGCCAGCATCGACGCGCGCATGGTGCCCGCGCTGCAGTCGGGCGAGGGTGATCTGGCGCTGGGCCTGGTGCCGGGGCTGGAGGCGGGTTTTTACCTGCAGACCCTGTTCGGGCAGGACTGGGTGTGCCTGTGCAACGCGCGCCACCCGCGTATTGGCGCCACCTTCACGCTCGGCGATTACGTGGCCGAAGCCCACATCGGCATCGTCTCCGGCACGGGCTACCAGCTGCTCGACGGCGCGCTGAAAAGCCAGGGCATCGCGCGCCGCGTGCTGCTGGAGCTGCCGGGCTTCCTGGGCCTCGCGGCCATCCTCTCCACCAGCGACCTGGTCGCCACACTGCCGCGCCAGATCGGCGAAACCCTGGCGCGCGCGGCCGGCCTGCGCGTGCTGGAATGCCCCGTCGCGATTCCGTCCTTCACCGTCAAGCAGTACTGGCACGCGCGTTACCACCATGACGCGGCGAACCGTTGGCTGCGCGGCATCTGCGCCGAACTGTTTTTGCAGGGCGCACCGTGACCGTGCTGACCATCCCCGAGTCCGAGGTCGAGATCACCGCGATCCGGGCGCAGGGCGCGGGCGGGCAGAACGTCAACAAGGTGTCGAGCGCGGTGCACCTGCGTTTCGACATTCCGGCGTCCTCGCTGCCCGAGGACGTGAAGGCGCGGTTGCTCGCCCTGCGCGACTCGCGCATCACGGGCGACGGTGTGCTGGTGATCAAGGCGCAGCAATACCGCGGCCAGGAGGCCAACCGCCTGGACGCGCTGGCGCGCCTGCACGAGATCGTCAACAGCGTGGCCCGGCCGCCGCGGGTGCGCCGGGCCACCAAGCCCACCTACGGTTCGAAGCAGCGGCGGCTGGAAGGCAAGAGCCAGCGCTCGGCGATCAAGGCCAATCGAGGCAAGGTCAGCGACTGACGGGCGCGGCCGCCTCCTGCCGACCGGGCATCGCGCAGCGCCCCGACCGCCAGGTATCAGCGTTTTGAACGCAGAGCGGCGTCAGAGCCAGCCCGGCTGCTGGAACGCCCCCGCCAGAAAATCCACCATGGCCCGCACTTTGCCCGACAGGTGGGTGCGGCTGGGGTACACGGCGTGGATGTCGAGCGCCGGGCCGCGCCAGTCCGGCAACAGTTCGACGAGGCGGCCGGCGCGCACGTCGGCGCCGACGAGGAACGCCGGCTGGTAGATCACGCCCTGGTCGGCCAGCGCGGCGGCGCGGCAGGTGTCACCGCTGTTGGTGCGCAGGCGCGGCTGCACCGTGACGCTGGCGGCGTGGCCGTCGGCGTCGGTGAAGGGCCAGGCGTCGCCGCTCGACCACCAGGCGTAGGCCATCACGGCGTGCCGCGCCAGGTCATCTGGGTGGGAGATGGCGGCTGCGCGGCGCAGGTAGCCGGGCGAGGCACACAGCAGCATGCGGTCGCTGGCGAGTTTGCGCGCCACCAGCGAGGTGCTGGGCAGGCGCCCGGCCTGCGCGATGCGCACGGCCAGATCGAAGCCTTCCTCCACCAGGTCCACCACACGGTCGGTGAGTGTGATGTCGAGTTCCACCTGCGGGTGCAGCTTGAGGAACTCGCCCCAGAGCGGCGCCAGGTGCAGGTTGCCGAAGGTCAGCGGCGCGTTGATGCGCAATCGGCCGGACACGTTGGCCGTGGTGGCGCTGGCAGCGGCGTTGGCATCCCGCAGGTCGTCCAGGATTTGCCGGCAGCGCTCGTGGTAGGCGGCGCCGGTCTCGGTGAGCGACAGGCGCCGCGTGGTGCGGTTGAGCAGCCGCGTGCCGAGCTGCGTTTCCAGCTCCAGCACCAGGCGCGAGAGCACAGCCTTGGAACTGTCCAGCCGCTCGGCGGCCCGGACATAGCTGCCGGCCTGCACCACGGCGACGAAGGCTTCGATCTGGCGGAGTTGGTCCATGAATCAGGGATGGCGGCAAAGGTCTTGCGGATGTTTTAGCATCGTCCGCTGATTGAACCATACGGCCCCGCGGCCTGAACGCCATGACCACGTCCCTCAAGATCGATTTCGTTTCCGATGTCTCCTGCCCCTGGTGCGCCATCGGCCTCAGCGCGCTGGAGCAGGCGCTGCGGCAGGCCGGCGACGCGGTCAGCGCCGAGCTGCATTTCCAGCCCTTCGAACTCAACCCGCAGATGCCGCCCGGCGGCCAGGACGTCACCGAGCACCTGACCGAAAAGTACGGCTCCACCGCCGAGCAGCAGGCGCAGATCCGTGAAACCATCCGCCAGCGCGGCGCCGAGGCGGGCTTCACCTTCAACCCGGCGGGCCGCGGCCGCATCTGGAACACCTTCGACGCGCACCGCCTGCTGCACTGGGCGGGGCTTGAAGACGCCGCGAAGCAGCATGCGCTCAAGAAGGCGCTGCTGGTGGCCTACCACGGCCGTGCCGAAAGCATGGCGTCGCACGAGGTGCTGTTGCGCGCGGCCGCCGAAGCGGGGCTGGATGCGGCGCGTGCGAAGGCCATCCTGGCGGGCGATGCTTACGCGGCCGAAGTGCGGCAGCAGGAGCAGTACTACCAGCGCGCCGGCATTCACTCGGTGCCGGCCGTCATCATCAACGACCGGCATCTGATCTCGGGCGGCCAGCCGGCGGCGGTGTTCGAGCAGGCGCTGCGCCAGATCGCGGCGGCGTAGCGGGGGCAGGGGGTCGCCCGGGTCGGCGGCACGCCGGGAGGGCGGAGAGCTGAATCCCCGTCTCGCCCTTCAGGCGGGTTGCGCCGCGGGGTGCCAGGCCGGACCGCTGTGGAAAGTGTCGTCCGGGGCCTCCAGGCTGCAGTCGAGCAGCGAGGGGGCCACCTCGTGTTCCAGCACGTCAAACATGCTTTCCATGAAGTCCATCAGCCGGTCCGAGGCCGCCATCGCGGCCGGGACGTCGCCACTGGCCACCGCATCCAGGACCGCGACGTGGCCGTCCACCGAGCGCTGCAGCGGCGCGCTGTGCGCCGCCTGCATGTGGTAGATCCAGCCGATGCGCCGGAAGATGGTGTGCAGCGGCCGCAGCGTGCTTTCCACAAAGGGCTCGTTGGCGGCGGCGAGGAACAGCTGGTCGATGCGGCGGTCGATCACATTGAACTGGCCGATCTGCGTGTCCGGGCCGAGTTCGAGCAGCTGGCGCTTCAGGTGCAGCATCTGGTTGCGCTCGGAGGCGCCGGAGCGCTCGGTCGCCAGCTGGATCACAAAGCGCTCCACATCCCGGCGCAGGCGCAGCAGCACGCGCTCGCGGCCCAGGTTGATGGGCGCGATCCGGATGCCGTGGCGTGGCGTGACGATCATCAGCGTGTCGGCCGCGAGCCGGCTGACCGCCTGGTGCACCGGCGTGCGGCCGTAGCCGGTGAGGGCCTGCAACTCGTGCATGGCCAGAAAGCGCCCGGGGCGCAGCTCGCAATTGATCAGCAGCGCCTCGAGCTTTTCGTAGGCGAGGTCGGACAGGTTCTGCGGGTTGCGCTGGCGGAGCTGCGCCGCCCCCGCGGGGCCGGTGGAAACCGGAGATCGGGAAACCAATCCTTTTCGGACAGACGAGGGCACGGTGATTAATCCAGACACAAATGGCGGTATGGACCACATGGTAACCACGTGGCGGTAGGTTGGCGTCTCAGGGTAAACGCCATGATATTTTGTGAAATATCACGATATTCTTCGTGGGCTTCCCATCCCAATTGATCTGGAGACTCACCGATGAACTTCTCTCGCACTCCCCTTCGTGCCACGCGTCGCGTGGTCTGTTTGGCTCTGGCCGCCCTGGCCATGGGTTCCGCCGTCCACGCCGAAGTCAAGGCCAAGATCGGTCACGCCATGCCGGACAGCCATCCGCAGGCCATGGCGATGAACAAGTTTGCCGACCTTGTGAACACCTACACCAAGGGCAACGTCAAGGTGCAGGTCTACCACGGCGGTGTGCTGGGCAGCGACGAAAAGCAGCTGCAGGCCGTGCAGGCCGGTACCCAGGAGCTCTACATCGGCACCCTGGCGCCGCTGTCCACCCGCGTCAAGGAAGTCCAGATCTGGGACTTGCCCTTCATGTTCCACAACGAGAAAGAGGTCTATGCCGTGCTCGACGGCGCCTCGTCCAAAAAGATCTTTGAGAAGATCGAGCCCAGTGGCCTGGTGGGCCTGACCTGGACCGGCATGGGTTTTCGCGACCTGTCCAACAGCAAGCGCAGCGTGACCCGTCTGGAAGACATCAGCGGGCTGAAGGTGCGTGTGATGGCCAACCCCGTGGCCCTGGAAACCTGGAAAGCCATTGGCGCCAACGCCGTGCCCATGGCCTTTGCCGAAGTGTTCCCGGCGCTGGAAATCAAGGCCCTCGACGGCCAGGAAAACCCCCTGCTGCACATGTACGCCAACAAGATGCAGGAAGTGCAGAAGTTCATCTCGGTCACCAACCACGTCTACACCCCGGTGGCGCTCGTGGCTTCCAAGAAGTTTTGGGACACGCTCAGCCCGGCCGACAAGGCCGGCATCCAGAAGGCCGCGGTCGAGGCCGGCCAGCTGCAACGCAAATTGCTGGATGAAGGCGATGCCGACGTGGTGGCCAAGTTCAAGGCCGCTGGCGTGACCGTCAGCACCGTGTCCCCGGCCGAGCTGGCCCGTATCCAGGACAAGGTCAAGCCCGTGGTCGCCAAGTTCTCGGGCGTTATCGGCGAGGACTTCGTGAAGGGCTTCTACGCCGAGATCGACAAGGCGCGCAGCGGCAAGTAAGCCTCCTCAACCCCTCCAGATTCGCCATGTCCAGTCTGTTCAAGGCCGTCGCCGACGGCTTCACCCGCGCACTCGAAGTGCTGATGGTGCTGTGCCTCGCCGTGATGTTGGTGATGGTGTTCGGCAACGTCATCCTCCGGCTGTTCTTCAACACCGGCATCGACCTGTCGGAAGAGATCCCGCGCTTTGCCTTTGTGTGGATGACCTTCCTGGGCGCCATCGTCGGCATGCGCCGGCGCGCCCACCTGGGGGTGGACATGCTGGTGCAGGCGCTGCCGGTGCTGGGGCGGCGGGTCTGCTGGGGCATCAGCCAGGCGATCATGCTGGTGTGCTGCCTCTACATCGTCTACGGCACCTGGCTGCAGCACGACATCATTGCCGGCAATGCCTCGCCCGTGGCCCAGCTCAGCATGTTGTGGGTGTTTGGCGTGAGCTACGTGACCGGCACGGCCATCGCCATCATCTGCCTGTCCAACCTGATCCGCCTGTTTGCAGGCAAGGTGGCCGACAACGAACTCATCGACGTGCATGAAGAAGGCATGAGCGAGGCGCTCGCAGTCGAGCACGAGATGGCAGAACAACAAGTGCACGCAGGAGCCCGTTCATGACCATCTTCGTTTTCATCAGCTCCCTGCTGGGCCTCATGGCCCTGGGCATGCCCGTGGCCTTTGCCCTGATCGGCTGCGGCCTGTCCATGATGTTCTACATGGGGGTGACCGATCCGCAGATCGTGATCCAGAACATGTGGGACGGCGCCAACAGCTTCCCGCTGCTGGCCGTGCCGTTTTTCATGCTGGCCGGCGAATTCATGAACGCCGGCGGCATGACACGCCGCATCATCATGATGGCCATGTCCTGGGTCGGCCACATTCGCGGCGGCCTCGGTTATGTGGCGGTGGTGGCGGCAGTGATCATGGCTTCGCTGTCGGGTTCGGCCGTGGCCGACACCGCGGCGCTGGCTTCGGTGCTGGTGCCGCTCATGCGCAACGCCGGCTACGACGTCAACCGCTCCTGCGGCCTGATTGCCTGCGGCGGCATCATCGCGCCGGTCATTCCGCCGTCCATCGGCATGATCATCTTCGGCGTGGCCGGCGGTGTGTCCATCACCAAGCTGTTCATCGCCGGCATCGTGCCCGGCGTGATGATGGGGCTGGCGATCATGCTGGCCTGGCGCTGGTCCATCGGCCGGGACAAGGTCAAAGTGGAGCCCAAGCGCAGCATG
Source organism: Comamonadaceae bacterium (assembly GCA_023259355.1). Classification (GTDB taxonomy): domain Bacteria; phylum Pseudomonadota; class Gammaproteobacteria; order Burkholderiales; family Burkholderiaceae_C; genus JAHFQI01. The sequence goes on along the minus strand of JAHFQI010000025.1, from coordinate 4,112 downwards.
GCCGAACGCGTGACCGCCACGCGCGAAGCCCTGTGGGCCCTGGTGCTGCCGGTGGTGATCGTGGGGGGCCTGAAAATCGGCATCTTCACCCCCACCGAAGCGGCCGTGATCGCCGCTGTCTATTCGCTGGTGGTGGGCGTCTTTGTGTACCGGGAGATCAAGCTGGCGGAACTCTTCCGGTTGTTTTACCGCGCAGCCGAAACCACCGCCGTCATCATGTTCCTGGTGTCGGCGGCCGGTGTGTCGGCCTGGCTCATCACCACCGCCAACATCCCGCAGCAGCTCGCCGAGTTGGTGGCCCCGCTCATGGCCAACAAGATGCTGCTGACCGCGGCATTGATGCTGCTGGTGCTGGTGGTGGGCACCGCGCTGGACTTCACGCCGACCGTGCTGATCATGACGCCGGTGCTGATGCCCGTGCTCAAGCAGGCGGGTATCGACCCGGTCTACTTCGGCGTGCTGTTCATCATGAACAACGCCATCGGCCTGGTCACGCCGCCGGTGGGCACCGTGCTCAACGTCGTCTGCGGCATCGCCAAGATTCCCATGAGCGGCGCGATCAAGGGGGTGATGCCGTTCATGATCGCGCAAACCATCGTCATGTTCCTGTTGGTCGTGTTTCCACAGATTGTGATGTGGCCCCTGCAGATGATGACCCGCTGATCCCCCAATGCACTTCAGGACTGCTTTCATGAAAATCACTCAAATCGAAACGCTGCGCACCGAAGAGTTCTCCAACGTCATCTGGGTGCGCGTGCACACCGACGCTGGTGTCATCGGCCTGGGCGAAACCTTCTATGGCGCGGGCGCCGTCGAGGCGCACATCCACGACACGCTGGCCGGCCGCCTGCTGGGCCGGAACCCGCTGCACATCGAGGCGCTGCACAAGGAGATGCTCAACCTGCCGATGGCGCAGTCGTCCACCGGCGTGGAGTACCGCGCCGCCTCGGCCATCGACATCGCGCTGTGGGATCTGTTCGGCAAGGTCTGCAACCAGCCGGTGCACCAGATGCTCGGCGGCCTGTGCCACGACAAGCTGCGCGTGTACAACACCTGCGCCGGCACCGGCTATGTGCGCTCGAAGAACATCAAGCCCGTGGCGAACTGGGCGCTCGGCCAGACGCAGGGGCCCTACGAAGACCTCGACGGCTTCATGAACCGCGCCGACGCGCTGGCCGAAGACCTGCTGGCGAACGGCATCGGTGCCATGAAGATCTGGCCTTTCGATCCGCATGCGGCGGAGACCAAGGGCCTGTACATCACGGCCGCGCAGATGAAGCAGGCGATCGAACCCTTCGAGAAGATCCGCAAGGCGGTCGGCGACCAGATGGAGATCATGGTCGAGTTCCATTCGCTGTGGAACCTGCCGGCGGCCAAGGAGATCGCCCGTGCGCTCGAGCCCTACAAGCCGCGCTGGTACGAAGACCCGATCCGCATGAACTCGCCGCAGGCGCTGGCCGAATACGCGCGCTCCACCGATGTGTGGGTCTGCGCCAGCGAGACGCTGGGTTCGCGCTGGCCGTACAAGGACATGCTTGACCGCGACGCCACGCACGTGGTGATGGTCGACCTGTGCTGGAGCGGCGGCCTCACCGAAGGCCGCAAGATCGCCTCGATGGCCGAGACCTACCATCGCCCGTTCGCGCCGCACGACTGCATCGGCCCGGTCGGCTTTGCCGCCGCGATCCACATGTCCTTCAGCCAGCCCAACACGCTCATCCAGGAATCGGTGCGCGCCTTTTACAAGGGCTGGTACAACGAACTGGTCACCACGGTGCCGCGCATCGAGAACGGCCACGTCTATCCGATGGAAGGCCCGGGCCTGGGGGTCGAACTGCAACCCGCGGTGTTCGAGCGGTCCGACCTGATCGTGCGGCGCAGCGTCGCCTGAACTTCACTTCGTTCATCACCATGTCTCATCCCCTGTTCAACCTGGCGGGCAAGACCGCCCTGGTCACCGGCTCCTCGCGCGGGCTCGGACACGCGATTGCCGAGGGCCTGGCCCAGGCCGGCGCGCGCCTGGTTCTCAATGGCGTGGACCCGGAACGCCTGGCGCGCAGCGCCGAGGCCTTGCGTGCCAAGGGCCACGCCGTTGATGAAGCCGCGTTCGACGTCACGGACGAGGCCGCTGTCTGCGCCGCGTTCGCGCGTCTCGACGCCGCGGGCGTGGCGGTCGATATCCTGGTCAACAACGCCGGCATCCAGTTGCGCAAACCCCTGGTGGATTTGAGCGCGGCCGAGTGGGGCCGGGTGATCGACACCAACCTCACCAGCGCGTTCCTCGTGGGCCGCGAGGCGGCACGCCGCATGATTGCGCGCGGCCAGGGCGGCAAGGTCATCAACATCGGCTCGCTCACCAGCGAAGCGGCGCGCGCCACCGTCGGGCCCTACACCGCGGCCAAGGGCGGCATCAAGATGCTGACGCGCGCCATGGCGGCGGAGTGGGCCGAGCACGGCATCCAGGCCAACGCCATCGGACCGGGCTACATGGCCACGGAGATGAACACCGCGCTGATGGACAACCCGAGCTTCGACGCCTGGGTCAAGGGCCGGACGCCGGCACGCCGCTGGGGCCGCCCGGACGAACTCGCCGGCACCGCGATCTACCTGGCATCGGCCGCGTCCGACTATGTCAGCGGCCAGATCATCTACGTCGATGGCGGCATGCTCGCCGTGCTGTGATGGGGTGGCGTTTTCCTGGTGAAACACTGAACGACGGCCTTTGACCATGTTGACCGCTATCCCCCCCAATGACCGGCGCTTCGATGTCGTGGCGCTTGGCGAGGCCATGCTGGAATTCAACCAGACCCAGCCCGGCCAGCCGAACTACCTGCAAGGCTACGGCGGCGACACCAGCAACGCGGCGATTGCCGCCGCCCGTGCGGGCGCTGCCACGGCCTACCTGAGCCGCCTGGGCGACGACTGGTTCGGCGAGCGCTTGCGCGAACTCTGGGCCGATGAAGGCGTGGACGCCGCCGCCGTCGAGAACGACCCGGCCCGGTCCACGGGCATCTACTTCGTCAACCACGGCCCGGCCGGGCACCAGTTCAGCTACCTGCGCGCCGGTTCGGCGGCCAGCGCGATGACGCCGGCGTGGTTGCCCCGCGCGGTCATCCGGCAAGCCAGGATTTTTCATGCCTCGGGCATTTCCCTGGCGATCTCCACCAGCGCCCGGGACACCGTGATGGCTGCCCTGCGGGAGGCCCGGGCCAGCCAGACGCTGGTGTCGCTGGATTCGAACCTCCGCCTCAAGCTCTGGTCGCTCGCGCAGGCCCAGGGCGCCATCGGCGAGGCCGTGGGGCTTTGCGACATTTTCCTGCCCAGCCTGGAAGACATGGAACTGCTGATCGGCCGGCGCGAGCCGGAGGCGATCCTGGACTGGGGCCATCGAAAGGGCGCGAAAGTCGTCGTGCTCAAACTCGGCGCCGAGGGCTGCATGGTCAGCGACGGGCAGCGGCGGGTGCGCGTGGCCGGTCGCCCCGTGCCCCTGGTCGATGCGACCGGTGCCGGCGACTGCTTTTGCGGCAATTTCCTGGCGCGCCTGGCCGCCGGTGCCGACGTGTTGGACGCGGCCCGCTTCGCGAACGTTGCGGCCTCCCTGGCGGTGCAGGGCTTCGGGGCGGTGGCCCCGCTGCCGCGCCTCGCGCAGGTTCAGGCCGTGCTGGATGCCGGCGACGCCGCCCCTTGATCTGCATTGCGCTTTCCGCGTGACGTCCCACCCCATCGGGCCGCTGCGCGATTTTCCTGAAACCCGGCTTTCTTCAACGTTGAGAGGCAGTAAATGAAATTACTTCGCAGACTGGTCCCCATGGCCGTTGTCTCCCTGGCGGCTGCGTTGCCAATGGCTTCGGCACTTGCCGCCGACTACCCCGTGCGGCCTATCGAAATCGTGGTGCCTTCGACGGCCGGCGGCGGCACGGACGTGATGGCGCGCATCTTCGCCGAAGCGGCCAAGAAGCACGTTCCCCAGCCCTTCGTCGTGAGCAACAAGCCCGGCGCCAGCGGCGGCATCGGGATGACCGATGTGCAGCGGTCGGCGCCCGACGGCTACAAGATCGGCGTGCTGATTTCCGAGCTGGCGATTATTCCGCACCTGGGCATGACCAAAGTCA
>JAHFQI010000024.1 GCA_023259355.1 Comamonadaceae bacterium | reverse complement strand
CAGGTGGAACACCGCGAGATGTTCAACCGCGCCTGCATCGACTTCCTGAACCACGGCTGAAGACATGGACACCTCCCTGCTCACCACGCTCGGCGACGAGCTGTTCGAGGCGCTGCGCGAGCGCCGCACCCTGAGCCCGCTGACCGGGCGCCACCCCGGCATCACCGTCGATGACGCCTACCGCGTCTCGCTGCACATGCTGCGCCGCCGCGAAGCCACCGGCGAGCGCGTCATCGGCAAGAAGATCGGCGTGACCTCCAAGCCGGTGCAGGACATGCTCGGCGTGTTCCAGCCCGACTTCGGCTTCCTGACCGACACGATGCAGTTCGCTGACGGTGCCACCGTGTCGCTCTCGCAATCGGGCCTGATCCAGCCGCGCGCCGAGGGCGAGATCGCCTTCATGCTCAAGGCCGACCTGCAAGGCCCAGGTGTGACCCGCGAGGACGTGCTGGCCGCCACCGACTGGGTGGCGCCCTGCTTCGAAATCGTCGATTCGCGCATCCGCGACTGGCAGATCAAGATCCAGGACACCGTGGCTGACAACGCCTCCTGCGGCGTCTTCGTCATCGGCACCCGCCACACCGACCCGCGCGCGCTCGACCTGGCCGCCGCCTCCATGCAGATGTGGAAAAACGACGCACCCGCGGGCAGCGGCCTGGGCGCGGCCGTGCAGGGTCACCCGGCCGAAGCCGTGGCCTGGCTGGCCAACACGCTGGGCGCGTTCGGCATTCCGTTCAAGGCCGGCGAGCTGATTTTGTCGGGCTCGCTGGCCCCCCTGGTGCCGGCCGCCGCCGGCGACCGCTTCACGATGCAGATCGAAGGCCTGGGCGGCTGCTCGATCGCATTCACCGAATGAATTGAGGAACCCCTCCCCATGACACAGAGAAAAATCAAATGCGCCCTGATCGGGCCCGGCAACATCGGCACCGACCTGCTGGCCAAGCTGCAGCGCAGCGCGGTGCTGGAACCGGTCTGGATGGTCGGCATCGACCCCGAATCCGACGGCCTGAAACGCGCGCGCGAGATGGGCATCAAGACCACCGCGGACGGCGTGGACGGCCTGCTGCCGCACGTGCTGGCCGACGGTGTGCAGATCGCCTTCGACGCCACCAGCGCCTATGTGCACGCGGAAAACAGCCGCAAGCTCAACGCGCTGGGGGTGATGATGATCGACCTCACGCCCGCCGCCATCGGCCCGTTCTGCGTGCCGCCGGTGAACCTCAAGGAACACGTCGGCCAACGCGAGATGAACGTCAACATGGTCACCTGCGGCGGCCAGGCCACGATTCCCATGGTCGCGGCCGTGAGCCGCGTGCAGCCCGTGGCCTACGGCGAGATCGTCGCCACCGTCTCCAGCCGCTCGGTCGGCCCCGGCACGCGCAAGAACATCGATGAATTCACACGCACCACGGCGGGCGCGGTCGAGAAGATCGGCGGCGCGAAGAAGGGCAAGGCCATCATCGTGATCAACCCGGCCGAGCCGCCGCTGATCATGCGCGACACCATCCACTGCCTGACGGTGGACACACCCAAGGCCGCCGAGATCGAGGCCTCCGTGCACGCCATGATCAAGGAAGTGCAGAAATACGTGCCCGGCTACAAGCTGGTCAACGGCCCGGTGATCGACGGCAACCGCGTCTCGATGTACATGGAGGTCGAGGGCCTGGGCGACTACCTGCCCAAGTACGCCGGCAACCTGGACATCATGACCGCCGCCGCCGCGCGCACCGCCGAAATGTTCGCCGAGGAAATCCTCAAGGGCGAGCTGATCCTCGAACCGGTTGTGGCCTGAAGGAAAACACCATGAATTTGCAAGGCAAGAAAATCACCGTCCACGACATGACGCTGCGCGACGGCATGCACCCCAAGCGCCACCAGATGACGCTGGACCAGATGAAGGCCGTGGCCTGCGGCCTGGACGCCGCCGGCGTGCCGCTGATCGAAGTGACCCATGGCGACGGCCTGGGCGGCAGCTCGGTCAACTACGGCTTCCCGGCCCACACCGACGAGGAATACCTCGGCACCGTGGTCCCGCTGATGAAGCAGGCCAAGGTCTCGGCCCTGCTGATCCCGGGGATCGGCACCGTCGATCATTTGCACATGGCCCGCGATCTGGGTGTCAGCACCATCCGCGTGGCCACCCATTGCACCGAGGCCGATGTCAGCGAGCAGCACATCCACCGCTCGCGCGAGCTGGGCCTGGACACCGTCGGCTTCCTGATGATGGCCCACATGAGCAGCCCCGAGGGCCTGGTCAAACAGGCGAAGCTGATGGAAAGCTACGGCGCCAACTGCCTCTACATCACCGACTCGGCCGGCTACATGCTGCCGGACGACGTGAAGGCGCGCGTGGGCGCGGTGCGCGAGGCGTTGAAACCCGAAACCGAGCTGGGCTTTCACGGCCATCACAACCTGGCCATGGGCGTGGCGAACTCGATTGCCGCGATCGAAGTGGGCGCCAACCGCATCGATGCCGCCGCGGCGGGCCTGGGCGCGGGGGCCGGCAACACGCCGATGGAAGTCTTCATCGCCGTCTGCGCCCGCATGGGCATCGAAACCGGCGTCGATGTCTTCAAGATCGCCGACGTGGCCGAAGACATCGTCGTGCCGCTGATGGACCACATCATCCGCATCGACCGCGATGCGCTGACGCTGGGCTACGCCGGCGTGTACTCCAGCTTCCTGCTGTTCGCCAAGCGCGCCGAGGCCAAATACGGCATTCCGGCGCGCGACATCCTGCTGGAGCTGGGCCGGCGCAAGATGGTCGGCGGGCAGGAAGACATGATCGAGGATGCCGCCATCACCATGGCGCGGGAGCGACGGGCCCAGGTGGCCTGAGCGTCGAATGCCCCATGTACGACGGCCGCAATTGCGGCCGTTTCTTTTGATGAGGTCTGGTCTTTCAGATGCACTTTGACCGGGGCGTTTTCGTTCTGCACCAGCACATCGACGGATGTGCTGGAATGAATCGAAACCGGTCTGCAGCGCGCCATCCCCAAATTCACACTACCGGCCACAAGCAGCCGTCACAGAACGGCTGCTTGTGGCCGATCCAACCGAGCTTTTGGCACAATGGATAAGCTACCCGAGACGGCCAAGGGTCGCGGTATAGTGCCGCACCAGTTGGAGCGCACGAACAACCTGATCGCCAAGAAGATGAAGGATCGCAAAATTGACTGGGCCGTCAACAGCAGCTAAGCAGCAGTCTGCGCGAGCCTGTCCAGTTCGTCCAAGCTGGAAGCGGTACTGTCGCTGGCCGAACGAGTCGTTGCGGCGATGAGTCCGCTGATTCAGCAAAGCAAGCCGCCTAGCCGCGACGGCCGTATGCCCGAACGCAAAGATCGGGCCGTGCAACTGAATACTTGATGGCGTTGCGGCGAACAAAGTAGAACCAGATCAAGGGAGATCAACCGGATGTCAGACCCCGTCAATTGGCTTCATCTGTCCGACTTCCATTTCGGCCTCCACCCTTTCGAACAGACGTTCTCTGCCAAGAAGATCGTGGAGCACCTCAAGGATGCACAAGCCAAAGGGCTTACTCCAGACTTCATATTCATCACGGGTGATGTTGCCAATTCTGGGAAGAAGGCGGAGTACGAGCAATTTGTCGAGCAACTTATCTCGCCGATCGTCGAACTATTCGGAAGTGATTTCCTGGATAACATCTTCACCGTCCCGGGCAATCACGATCTGAATCGGCACGTCAACGAAGAATTCAGCAAGGAAAAATTCGTCAGACCGGAATCGCGCTCGTTCAATCCGGACCAAGGATCTGCCTTGCGCCGTGAAATGCTGGCCAAGAGATTCGAAGATTTCTTCGAGCACAATTTTTGCCAGAGTTCGGAAGACATCAAGTCCGACCGCGGCGCGGTTGTGACAGAACGAACCATCGGTTCTGTCAAGGTCGGGATCGTTGGGCTGAATACCGCTTGGCTCTGTGACGGAGAGAAGGACAAGGAAGCTCTGACTCCTGGCGTTGCAATTTTGAGAGATGCCCTTGAAGGAATTTCAGATTGCGCCATTAAGTTCGTTCTTGGGCATCATCCTCTCGACTGGATGTACCCTCCTCACAGGCAACCCATTCAGTCGCTATTGGCTGCCAAGCAGGCCATCTATTTGCATGGCCACATGCACACAGAATCGTTTTCCAACACACTGAATGGCGCCGGCGAATTCCTCGCCGTGCAATCCGGGGCTGGGTGGCAGAGCCCGGAGGGCGGAAAGTGGAGAAATGGCTTCATGTGGGGGGCTGCAGATCTTGATTCTGGGTTGATTCGGTTCCAACCCTTCAGCTGGAGCTTTCCAAATCAGTGCTGGACGCTGGATGGCGCTCGATTCCACGAGAATTACAGAAACGGAGACTGGTGGGAAATCGAGGCACCTCGCGCGCGCACGAAACCAGACTACGCGCCGAGGCAAAAAAGCCAACCCCTTATAGGTTGGGAGATCAAGGATCTAACCACTCTAGAGCGAAGCACTGAAAAGCTGATGGAGGATGAGTCGATCGCATATTTCGATGGCGCGACGCCAACTTGGTCTATCGCGCTGTCCGAATCCATTCCGCGGCGAGAAATTGTCGGCAAGGTGTCGAACAATTTTCGCCCTGATGCAGCAACGCCATATGTTTGCGTGCTACTGGGTGCTGGCTGCGAAGGCAAAACAACTGCCCTGTTGCAGTCGGGCCTAGAAATACTGCGCGCGAACAGAACCAAAAAACTTCTATTTAGAACAAATCACACTCGCCCGTTCAATGGCGCGGAGTTGATGGAGACCTTCCGCAGTCACGACAATTGGCTGGTTGTGATTGACGAGGCAGATCAGGTCGCGAAGGAAGTACTACGCTTCATTGATGCTGGTTTCGATGGCTACGCAGGGAGGATCGACTTCCTACTGGCGAGTAGAGATTCGGATTGGCAGTCATCAGGCGCAAAGTGGCTGCCCTGGACGTTCAAAGCCAAGTTCAAAGAAGAGGTCCTCAAAGACCTGAGCGTCAGAGACGCGGACCTGATCGTCAAGTCTTGGGCTGAGTTCGGAAGTAAAGGCCTCGGCGAAGAACTTGCGCTGCTTCCGGAAGATGAGCGTGCAGACAAGCTTCGCTATTACGCGAAGAAGGAATCGAAGGGAAATTCCGACGCTTTCTTTGGTGCGCTGCTGATGTCCCGCCACGGCAATGATTTGCTAGATCATGCGCAGTCAATGCTTGAGCGGCTTGCAGAGGTTGAGTTGCCAAGTGGACGGACGTTGAAGGACGTGCTCGGCTATATCGCAGCAATGCACGTAGAAGGTTTCGACAAGCTCAGCTTCGCAGCGCTCGCGGGGCTTTTGGAGCTATCAATCCCGAAATTGCAAAGCGATGTACTAAGACAGCTTGGTAAAGAAGCGGCTGCCACCAGCACGTCGACGAGCATTTTTACCCGGCACAAGCATATCGCCGCGGCACTCATTGAGGTGCTTGAGACCAAATTCGACGAAGACATTTCTCACTACTACATTGACCTCGCAACATCGGAGGTCCAGCGCTCAAGGACTGAACAAGTCATCGATCTAGCATTTTGGCGATTTGATATGGCCGAAAGGTTATTTCTGTCGGGAAAGACGCGACTTGCGACAGACGTCGCCCGCAAGGTCTACGAGGCTGATACATCTTTTCACCTGCTCACCAAGCTAGCATCCCTTTATCGCCGACAAGGTAATGCGGATGAAGCCGTCAGGCTATTTAGGGATTTTTGTTCCAATCCAAGCCATCGCGGCTTCTATTTTGAATGGGGCGTATGCGAAGGGATTCAGCGTAACGGGACGGAGAACGCATTACTCGCAGGCTATGCATTGAGTGATCAATCCGAGCCCGGCTCGCTTACAGTCGAAAATGCGCGAATGTACCTCAGCGGGCTTTCCAAGTGCTGCGACAAGCTTCACATTGCGTTTGCAGATCGCATATTTAGCGACACCGAATCCGCTTGTAATTCACTATTGACGATCCTGAAGAAGAACGACAAGACTAATAAATCCGAAAATGAAGAACTGATATCCATTTTTGCCAAAGATGTGGCGAAGCGCCGGAAAAAGCTATACGGAAGAGCCGAGGCGATTGCCATCATCAGCGATATGGTTCGAAAACTTGAACCATACGGCATCGCCTCAGAAGTTTTGCAAATTATTGACGCGAATTCAATGTCATTTATGTCGCTCGATCGAATCGTTCGAAACGTTGAATTGCTGCAGTAAGCTCATTCTCAAGCGTGAACGGGGGCGGTACTTGGCTCCGTGACCTCGAATCCTCTCGTCGCTCCCATCTGCGGCCAACCCTCTTGTAGAAGGGTCAGCTACCGTCGACGATGGCTATATTGAGTTCTGCGCTGGCGAGATGACTTTGCGAGTTTGCGAGGAACAACCAGGCTTCCTGCAACTGGAGGCTGCTCTCATCGAGCATTTCCCGTCTGCATCCGACTGGCGCAAACATGTCATGCTTTCAGCATTCGCTGAGAACTTCACCATCCTTTACCGTGCGCCCTAGCCAGTCGCTCAACCGGATCCGCAGCGGCATCGGCGGCAAGCCGCCCATGTCCAGGCTAACCAACTCAGAGCACAACCTCTTGACGCTTCACACCTAGGTCCGCTCAGGGTCGTCAGCTGCCGAACACTCGTCAACGCTGCAGATCCGCAGTCAACCAGAACCGCCCACCAGCATTCACATCAAGCCGACCGGCGACCAAGGTCTTCCTGAATAGCTGACAGCCGCTGCCGGATGGCCTCAGGAACCCCCGCAACTTTCTTGCTGGCCTTCTCCACAAACACCACCCCGACCTTGCCCCGCGACACTTCCCGGCCAGAGGCCTTGTCGGTCATGCGGAAGACGATGTCGAAGCCGTATTTGTTGAGGTCGGCCGGCACCATCTCCACCCGCATGGTTTCGCCGTGAAAGCCCTCTGATTTGTACTGGGCCACCATGTCGCCGACCACGGTAGCCAGGCCTTCCACGTTGGATTCGCGATAGCCCAGCCACCTGAAAAAGCGCACGCGCGCTTCCGACACCAGCGTCAGCAGCTGGGCGTTGTCGAGGTGGCCACCCTGGTTGACATGGCTGATGTAGATCTGGATTTCTGTCTCGAAACAGAAGCGTTCAGGAAGGTCGAACTGGATTCTTGGCATGGGTCTGAGTGGTTCACAAAAAAAGGTCGGGCATCAATCCCGACCTCCATTGTGCAGACCGCGCCTGAATGCACCTGGCAGCGTGGCCGGTACCTTCGGGCGCCGTGCGCTCACATGTAGAGCATGACGAGGTCGTTGATGACGGAGGGGCGGTCCTGGCCGACGACGTGGATGGTGATCTCCATCGTCACCTGGGTGCCGCTCTTCACGGCCTCGACCGCCTTGATGCGGTAGCGCCCATGGATGCGGCAGCCCGAGGGCACCGGCGTCGGGAAGCGCAGCCGGTCAGAGCCGTAGTTGACCATGTTGTTGAAGCCCACCACCTCGAAGTCCATCGGCATCTTGAGCCGGCTGGCCAGCACCTGCACCAGCGCGCCATGGGCGATGGTGGTGCCGAAGGGGCTGTCGCGGCGCGCCTTTTCCGGGTCGGTGTGGATCCAGTAGTCGTCGCCCGAGAGGTCGGCGAACTGGTTGATCATGTCCTGCGTGACCTCGACCTCATTGGACCAGCCGGAGTAGTCGGCGGAGACCAGCGAGCGCATCGCGTCCAGGTCCGTGCAAGGGACCTGGCGCCGGGGCGCGGCGGGTGCCGCGGCAACCACTGGTTCGGGCGCGGCGGCGCCCTCCCCCGCGATCACGGCGGGGTGTGCTGACGCCACCGGCGTGTAGCGCAGCAGCGTGACGGAGCCGGGCCGGTCGTCGAACACGGGGCGCAGTTTCATGCCCACTTTCAACGCGGCCGGATCGACGCCGACCAGCGTGGTGTTGATGTGCACACCCTGGTCCAGCTCGACCACCGCCAGCAGCTGCGGCATCTCGTCGCTGAACTCGGGCAGCGTGGGCACTCGCGCCACGGTGTAGGTGTAGAGCGTGCCCTCACCCGAGACGGTGCGCCAGGCCAGGCGGCGCGAGCCGCAGGTGGGGCAGTGCGTGCGCGGAAAGAACAGCCAGTGGCCGTGGTCCTCGCATTGCTGGATGCGGACCTCATGGGCCTTCAATCCGTCCCAATAGGGTGCGGAGATCTCGGTGGCCTGGGGCAGGGGTTTGTTCCAGCTCATGCGGAGGCTCCCTGCAGGATCAAGGCGCCCTGCTCGCTCATCACGCCGCCGGTGCCGGAGACATAGGCCAGATCGTGGCGCGCCAGCTGGCGTTCGCCGGCGCGGCCCTGGATCTGGTGAATGGCTTCAATCACCTGGGTCATGCCGCCGGAGCTGCCGGTCTGGCCGAAGCTGAGCTGGCCGCCATGGGTGTTCATCGGGAAATTGCCCTTGAAAGTGAAGTCGTGCTCGCGCAGGAAACGCAGGCCTTCGCCCTTGGCGCAGAAGCCGGCGTCTTCGAGCGTGAGCATCACGGTGATGGTGTAGCAGTCGTAAATTTGCGCCATGTGCATGTCGGCCGGTGTCAGGCCGGCCATCGCGAAGGCCTTGCGCGAGGCCGGGCCGATCGGCGTGGCCAGCATATCGGGCGCGTAGGTCGGCGACTTGGTCTGGATGTGTTCGCCGCAGCCGATCACCTGCACGGCGCGGTGGCGGCAGCCTTGGGCCTTGTCGGCGCGCGTGAGCACCATGGCGCCGCCGCCGGCCACGGGCATCACGATCTCCAGCATGCGCAGCGGCTCGGCCACCATGCGCGACTGGAGCACGTCGTCCACCGTGATCGGCTGGCCGTAGAACATGGCGTCGGGGTTGTGGCAGGCGTTGAAGCGCTGGTCCACGCAGATGCGCGCCAGCGCCGCGGCGTCATAGCCGTGCACCGCCGCGTAGCGCTGGGCGATCATCGCGTAGCCGGTGTTCTGGGCCATGTGGCCGTAGGGCAGGTCCAGCTCGGCCTCGGGCGCGCCGAAGCGGGTGCTGTGGCCGCCGAAGCGGCTGGACCGCATGACCTCGGCGATGTGGTCGTCGTGCGGCGCGGTCGGGGCCATGCGCGAAGGGATCACGCAAACCACCGTGTCGCACAGGCCCAGCTCGATCGCGGCGGCGGCGCGCCAGACCATGCCGACCGAGCTGGCGCCGCCCAGGTCCACCACCTCGGCGAAGTTCAGGCGCACGCCCAGGTATTCGCCGGCCATGGCCGGCACGAACATGCCGGCCTCGTGGAACTGGGGACCGACCGTGACCAGCCCGTCCACATCGGCCAGCGAGAGCCCCGCGTCGTCCAGCGCCTGCGTGGCGAGGTCGGCCACCTGCTCCAGGTGGAACATGCGCGGCGCGGTGCTGTATTTCTCAGGTTTGTACTGTGCGGCGCCAACCAGCGCCGCCTTGCCTTGAAGTCCCATGTGATCCTTCGGTGATGTCAGTTCCGACATTGTGGCCACGCCGGCGGGCTCACCCATCGTCCGACAAGACTATGGCCAGTCCGGCATGATGCAGGCCCCCTCGTCCTTTCGGACGATGACGGCAAACCCCTTTTACGAAGAATGCGGTCTACAGTGCCCTGGCGTCCGCCCCGGGCAGACCGAAAAAAGGAGACACATCGTGCGAACCACAGTCGGCGTGGCCATGGCCGCCCTGATGGCCCTGGCAGCGGCCCAGGCCTTCGCCCCGCGCGCCACCCCGCCACTGGCCGCCACGCGGCTGGCGACCGAGCGGCTGCATCTCAACACGCTGGTGCGCTCGCGCGCCGGACTGCTCACCGCGGGCGAGCTGGGCACCGTGCTGTTTTCAACCAACCAGGGCCGCGACTGGCAGCGCGCCAGCCTTCCCGTGGAACGCCAGGCCCTGATCAACCAGATCAGCATCGCCGCCGACGGCTTGGCCGGTATCGCGGTCGGCCACGAAGGCTGGATCCTTCGCACCACCGATGGCGGCCTGAGCTGGCAGGAATCGGCCTTCGACGAAAAGAACGGCGAGCCGCTGATGAGCGCCGGCCGGCTGCCCTCGGGCGCCTGGCTCGCGGTTGGCGCCTTCGGCCGCGCACTGCGCTCGGACGATGGCGGCAAGACCTGGCGGCGCCTGGCGCTGCCCCATGCCAGCGTGGGCATCGAGGACAAGCACCTGAACCGCATCGTGGGCTCGGCCGACGGTCAGCACTGGCTGATCGTGGGCGAACGTGGCCTGGTGCTGCGCTCGGACGACGGCGGCGAGAACTGGGCCGAGATCGAGCCTTTCTACAAGGGTTCGTTCTACAACGCGGCGGCATTGCCTGACGGCGGCTGGCTCGCCTATGGCATGCGCGGCAACGCCTTCCGAAGCCGCGACGGCCAGGCGCCCTGGACCAAGGCGGAGATGCCGGCGCCAGCCTCGTTCTTCGGCCACGCCGTTTTGCCGGACGGCCGGCTGCTGCTGGTCGGCCAAGGCAGCCTGGTTGCCGTCAGCAATGACGGGGGCCAGAGCTTCACCCTGAGCCGTGCCAAGGGCCGCGCCACGCTGACCGACCTGCTGCTGCAGGCCGACGGTTCGGGCTGGGTCACCAGCGACGCGGGCCTGCAAGACTTCCGGGCGCCCGCGCCCGCCCCCCTGACCGCCCCCGCCGGAGCCGCACGATGAGCCTGCCTGAACCCACCTCCCGCGCCGAACGGCTGATCGCCCGGATCGCGCTCACCCTGATCACCTGGCGCCGGACCATCGTGGTGCTGACGGCGCTGATCACCGTGCTGCTGGGCGCCTCCGCGCTGCGCACGCACCTGGACGCCGGCTTCAACAAGCTGATCCCGCTGCACCACGAATACATGGCGGCCTTCCTGCAGCACGCCACCACGTTCTCGGGCGCCAACCGCGTGCTGGTGAGCGTGAAATGGAAGGGCGAAGGCGACATCTACAACGAGGAATTCCTGAAGACCCTGCGCGGCGTCACCGACGAAGTGTTCTTCACGCCCGGCGTGAACCGCGGCCAGGTCTACTCGCTGTTCACGCCCAACGTGCGCTACATCGAAATCACCGAGGACGGCTTCGTCGGCGAGGTGATCATCCCCTCGCGCTTCACCCCCAACGCCGAAGGCCTGGCCCATGTGCGCTCCAACGTGGCCAAGTCCGGCCAGATCGGCCGCCTGGTCGGCAACGACCTGAAGTCCGCCCTGGTGCGCGCCGACCTGCTGGAGGTGGACCCGCAGACCGGCCAGCGCCTGGACTACCGCGACGTGGCGCAGAAGCTCGAAGGCATCCGAGCCAAGTTCAACGACCCGCGCATCGAAATCCACATCGTCGGTTTCGCCAAGGTGGTGGGCGACGTGATGGAAGGCCTGATGATCGTGATCGGCTTCTTCGCGATCGCTTTCGCCATCACCGCGCTGCTGCTGTGGTCCTACTCCCGCTCCAGGAACCTCACGGTGCTGGCACTGGCGGTGGCGCTGCTGCCGGTGATCTGGCTGCTCGGCCTGCTGCCGCTGGCGGGCTACGGCATCGACCCGATGTCGATCCTGGTGCCCTTCCTGATCTTCTCGATCGGCGTGTCGCACGCGGTGCAGATGACCAACGCCTGGAAGTACGAGGTCCGCAACGGCGAGAGCGCTGCGGCGGCGGCCGGCAATGCCTTCCGCCGGCTCGCCGTGCCCGGCACCGTGGCCCTGTTGACCAACGCGCTGGGCTTCATGGTGATCATGATGATCGACATCCCGATCGTTCACGAGTTGGGCGTCACCGCCTGCCTGGGCGTGCTGCTGATGGTCCTCACCAACAAGGTGGTGCTGCCGGTGCTGCTGTCCTACCTGAAGCTGGAGCCAACAGCGCAGGGGCAGCGGGGCGAAAGCGCCGAGCGGCACCGCCACTGGTGGGCGGTATCCGCGCTGGCCGAACCCCGGCCCGCGCTGGCGACGCTGGCGGTGTCGCTCGTGCTGATGGCGGGCGGCACGGCGGTGTCGCGCCATTTGCTGACCGGCGACATCGGTGCCGGCGCACCCGAGCTGCGCGCCGAGTCGCGCTACAACCGCGACAACAACACCATCATCCACGACTATTCGATCGGCATGGACGTGCTGTCGGTCTACGCCGAGTCCACCAACCTGGAGGAGGCCTGCCTGAACTGGCCGGTGATGAACGCGGTCGAGCGCTTCGACCTGGCGATGCGCGGCGTGGACGGCGTGCGCTCGGTGGCCACCGTGGCCGGCATCGCCAAGCTGGCTGCCGCGGGCAACAACGAGGGCAACCCGCGCTGGGCCGCACTGCAGCGCACCGAGGCCGCGTTGCGCACCGGCGCCAAGGCCGCCAACCCCGAGCTGGGCCTGAACACCGATGGCTGCAAGGTCCTGCACCTGCAGCTGTTCCTGAAGGACCATGAAGGCGCGACGCTCAAGCACGTGGTGGGCGAGGTGCGCAAGTTCATCGCTGCCGACAAGACGCCCAACCTGAAGTTCCGGCTGGCCGGCGGCAATGCCGGCGTGGCCGCTGCCACCAACGAGGCGGTGGAGCACGCCGAAGTGGAAATGCTGGCGGCCATCTTTGGCGCCATCACGCTGCTGTGCTGGCTGACCTTCCGCAGCTGGCGCGCGGTACTGTGCATCATCGTGCCGCTGACGCTCGTTTCGATCCTCTGCAACGCGCTGATGGCGCTGCTGGGCATCGGCCTGAAGGTGGCCACGCTGCCGGTGATCGCACTGGGCGTGGGCGTGGGCGTGGACTATGGCATCTACCTGTTCGAGCGTCTGCAGCATGAAATCGACGACAAGGGCGCCAGTCTGCGCGAGGCTTTCTACGAAGCGATGCGCCAGCGTGGCACGGCCGCCGTGTTCACCGCGTTCACGATGTCGATCGGCGTGGGCACCTGGGCGTTCTCGGCGCTGAAGTTCCAGGCCGACATGGGCATCCTGCTGGCCTTCATGTTCCTGGTCAATGTGCTGGGTGCGATCTTCCTGCTGCCGGCCATGGCCTGCTGGCTGAGCGTCGGCGGCAACCAGCGCCAGGTCCCCTGATTCGGGCAAGGAGACTGCCCATGCTGGTGCGAAGAACCCGAACCGGGGGCCGCCGCACGCGCCTCGCGGTCCTCTCGGCCGCCCTGGCGGCCACGCTGCTCGCCGGCCCAGCGGCCGCGCAGCAGCCCGCTGCCGACGCCGGGCTCGACACCCTGATCCGCGAGGCGATGCTCTACGCCTACCCCTACAACGAGTTCATGACGATGCGGCAGGCCGCGCTGCATGACCAGGACGGGCCCACCGCCACCACGCTCAACCACTTCCGGCACGCGCGCCAGCTCGCGACGCCGAAGGACCGCTGGGCCAACGGGCCGATCAACGACGCGCTGTACTCGACCAACTGGCTGGATGTCGGCCGCTCGCCCATCGTGCTCTCCCTGCCGGATACCGCCGGCCGCTACTACGTGATCGCGCTGGTGGGCGCCAACCTGGACACCTTCGCCTACGTCGGGCGCCGCATCAGCGGCACGGCGGCGCGCCGGGTGGCCATCGTCGGGCCTGAATGGCGCGGCACGGTCCCCGGCGTCGAGCAGGTGATCCGCGCGCCCACGCGGGATGTCTACCTCAACATGCGGGTGCTGGTGGACGGGCCCGGGGATCTGCCCACGGCGCAGGCGCTCCAGGACGCCTTCCGCACCGTGCCGGCCGATGCGACGGCCGGCGCCGACGAGCCCGGCGTGGTGCCGGCGCGCGGCGACTGGGCGCGCTTTGTCGCCGTGGCCAACGAGTCGCTGGCGCGCAACCCACCGCCGCCCCGCGAGGCACCGCTGCTGGCGCGGTTTCGCCAAGTGGGCATCTGCGGCTCAGCGTGTTCCTGGACCGCGCTGCCGGCGGACGTGCAGGCGCGCTGGCAAAGGCTCGCGCCGGAAATCGAACAAACGCTGAAGAGCCGGCTCGATGCCGACCGCAGCACACCGGACCCCCGGCGCCAGAACGGCTGGGTGCCCTACCGGCTGCCCGCCAGCTTCGGCACGAACTACCTGATGCGGGCCGCCTCGGCCGCCATGTCGGGCGGCATCCTTGGCGTCGAGGCCGCCGAGGCTAGCTATTTCGCGGCCAGCGTGGACGGCCAGAATGCCGCCCTGGGCCAGGGTGCCGCCTACCGCCTGCACCTGCCCCAGGGCCGCCTGCCAGCGGATGCCTTCTGGTCGATCAGCCTGTACGAGTTCGTGCCCGGCGGCCAGTACCTGGTGGAGAACCCCATCAACCGCTATGCCATCGGCGACCGCACGCGCGGCCTGCAGTTCAACAGCGATGGCAGCCTGGACATCTGGATTCAACCCGGCGACCCCGGACCGGCCCGGCGCGCCAACTGGCTGCCCAGCCCGGCGCACAACCGCTTCTACCTGATGGCGCGGCTCTACCAGCCCTGGCCCCTGGCCCTGGACCCGTCGTGGGTGCTGGCGCCGCTCGAAAAGCTCGATCACTGACCCGCCCTGCTGCGCCGCCGGGGCGCAGCTTCACCACCCCAAGGACACCCTGATGCCGAACTTCCTGATCCAAACGAACCGGTATGCGCAGCTGTTTGCTGCAACCGCCGCCTTAAGCTGCAGCCTGGGCGCCGCGGCCCATGAGGACATGCCCCGCGATGAATCGGCGGTGGCGGCGGCCGCGCGTGCCGCCGTGTTCAAGGCCAATCCCCAGCTGATCCAGTCCATCATGCTGGGTGGCGGCTTCGGCACCGAGCTGTCCTACGCCATCGCCAACCACATGTACAGCCGCACCGACGCGGGCGCGATTGCCGATGCGCGGGCCAAGCTCAAGGTCGAGCCGCATGACGCCAGGACCTGGCTGCTGCGTTTTCCGATCGTCAACGTCGCCGTCTTCGAGACCGATGAGGGCCTGGTGCTGGTGGACAGCGGCTACGCGCCGGCCGGCCCCGCGCTGCTGGAGACGCTGAAGAAGCTCAGCCCCAAGCCCGTGCACACCATCATTTACACGCACTACCACGCCGACCATGCGTTCGGCGCCTGGTCGATCCTTGAGGCCGGCATGAAGCCGCAGATCGTGGCCGAGGAACGTTTCGTCGAGCAGCTGGACGCCGACATGCGCAGCCATGGCGTGATCGCCCGCAACAACCAGCAGCGCCAGGTGCCCCGAACCTGGGCCGATGCGGTGGCGCCCACCTTGACCTTTCACAAGCAGCTCACGCTGAAGATCGGCGGGGAGGACTTCGTGCTGCGCCATGCCCGCGGCGAAACGGAAGACCAGATCTGGGTGTCCGTGCCCGGACGCAAGGTGGTGCTGGCCGCCGACTACTTCCAGAACTTCCTGCCCAACGCCGGCAACGGCAAGCGCCGCCAGCGCTTCCCGGAGGATTGGGCCCGGGCGCTGCGCGAGATGGCAGCCCTGAAGCCCGACCTGCTGCTGCCCGCCCACGGTCCGGCCATCACCCGCGCGGCCGAGATCCAGGATCGACTGCCGGCCCAGGCTCGCATGCTGGAGAGCATCAGCAACCAGGTGGTTGACGGCCTGAACGCGGGCCTGCGCCGCGACCTGGTGATCGACCGCGTCGCCTTGCCGCCCGATCTGGCCCAGCGCGACGACGCGCGGGAGCTCTACGTCCGCGCCCGCGACATCGGCCGGATGGTGGCCGCCCAGTACGGCGGCTGGTGGGATGACATGCCCTCCCACTGGGACCCCGCCCCCCGCGCGGCCCAGGCTCGCGAACTGGCCGGGCTGGCTGGCGGCGCGCGCCAACTGATCGCACGTGCCCTGGCCGTAGTGGACCAAAACCCGGCTCTGGCCTCGAACCTGGCCGATTGGGCCTGGCTGGCGGACGGGACCGACAAGGCGGTGATCCAGGGCGCGCTGGACGTCTACGCCAAACGCGTGTCGCATCCGCTGCCGACCCAGGAGGCCCTGGTCTACGCCGAACACATGACGCGCCTGCAACTGGCCCTCACCCCATCGCCGGCCGCCGCCAGATAAGGGCCGGCCTCACGCGCCTGATGTGAACGGCGTGGCCCAAAAAAAACGGCCTGGGGTCACCAGGCCGTTTTGGCATCCAGACTTGAACAGGTTCAGAACGCGTATTTCGCCACCAGCGACAACTGGTCACGGTCGGACAGCAAACGATTGGTCTTCAGGTCCAGCGACGGGCCGCCGAGGAAGCCCAGGTAAGTCACGCCGATCGAGAAGTTGCCGCCCTTGGTCAGGGTGGCGCCGATGCTGTAGCGCGCATCGCCCTCGCCACCGACGCCGCCCACCAGGGTGCGCCCCTTGAGCTGACGCGAGTAGCTGATGGGCACGGTCAGGTCCCAGCCCTCGACAATGCCGGGGTAGCCGAGCACCGCCGTCACGGCCATGGCCAACGCGCTCTTGGTCTGGAAGCTCAACGCATTGCTGGCGGTAAAGCCATAAGCGGCGGGGAAGACTTCAGCGCCGGGCGCCAGGCGAGACTGGACCTTGCCGATCTGAATCGCCGAGAGTTCACCCAGCAACTGCACCGAGTCGGCAAACGGCGTACGGCCGATGTTGGCAAAGGCGCCCAGGTTGGCCTGGGTCACATCGGCCCGCGTCGGGTTCGGGATGGTCGATTTCTTCACCGGATCGACGATGGTGTTGACCAGCACGGGCGCGCCCTGCTTGTGCGTGATCTCGCCAGAAACGGCCACCTTGCCCAGCACCGTGCTGATCGTGGCGCCGACCATCTTGACGTTGTCGAAGTAACGGACCCGGTAGGAGCCGTTGCCGATTTGCGTGATGCCACCGAAGGCCGCCTGGAGTGACGCCGGGATGGCGGTTCCCGAGGTGAAGGCATTGATTTCAGGCAGCGGCGTGCGGTCGTTGTAGTTCAGGTAGTAGATGCCGGCCTCGGTCTCGTCGGTCACGCGGTAACGTGTGCCGATGCCCCACTGGCCCGTCTTGCTCGGCAGGATGTCCGCGCCGCGGTTGCCGAAGGAACAACCGCTGAAGCCGTTGAATCCGGCGGCCGCGACGGCCGGGATCGCGGTGTACGGACCCAGGCAGCTGCCGCCCGGGCCAACGCCGTCGGACGAGTTCAGGAACGAACCCGGCGCCGGCGCAATCGTCGGATGGAAACCGAACTGCGCCTGGCCCAGCAGCGTCCAGCGCGGGCTCATTTCAATCGACGCGGAGATCTGGTCTTCCGGCAGCACCGATTCCTTGACCTCGGTGCCGGGAATGCCGGTCTTGGTGCCGTCGAAGGGGCCCTGCGCCATTGCAATATTGGGGAAGAACGTCGACTCGCCCCAGTTGACGACATGGCGACCGGCGCGCACCGTGGCGCGGCTCGAACCCAGGTCGAACGTGGTGTAGCCGTAAGCGTCAAGAATGCGGCTGTAACCCCCGTGGTCGCGCCGGGCGCCGTCGGTGAACTGGTTGAATGGCGCCGCCTTGTTGACCTTGTTCGGGTTGCTGGCCGACGGATTGTTGTCGTTGGCGCGGTGGTAAACGTCGTCGTAGAACGAACTGCCTGACAACACCAGGCCGCTCTCACCCTTGGTCAGCTTGGTCTCCAGCAGGCCGGCAAGGCGGTTGCCGGTCAAGGCGCCCTTGGCGAAGTTGTTGTCGCCGTCGTTGGCGCCGCTGTTGGCGCTCCCCGCCAGCAGCGGGTCGGCATTCTTCATGCGCTGCGACGCCGTGTAGGTCGTCGACAGGCGCCAGTCCAGCTTCAGGCCATCGCCCAGGTCGATGGTTTCACCGGCCTGCGCCGCGCCTGCCACGGACAGGGCCAGAACGGCCGCGGCCACCGGCGTGAGTGTGTTGATTTTTTTCATGGAGTGGATCCTCGCGAGTCGGTGGTCAGTTGCCGGCGCTGCGCGCGGCTTCGGGGGTGAACATCGCGGGCGTCAGATCCCCCTTGTTCAGGATCGGCCCCTTCTCACGCTCCTGGAACAGGTTGTAGCCCACGTAGCCGCCCGAGTTGAGGTCGTGGTAGAAGCTCGTGCCGGCCTGCCAGCCCTCAATGTCAAAAGCGTAGTAGTGGTTGGTGTAGGCGTATTGCCACAGGCTGCCACGGGCGTCGTAGAAATCGGACATCGCGGCCTGCCAGGTGTCGTCGTCGAGGAACAGCACACGCTTGCCATAAAGGTGGCGGAAGCCCTCCTTCAGCATGCCCTCGACCACCCAGACGCGGCGCAGTTCCCAGCGGATGAAATCGGGGTTGGGGGCGCCGGGCTTGAGCAGGTCGGCGTACTTGACCGTCTTGCCATGCAGCTTGTAGGCGTTGGCCGGCACGTACATCTCACGCTTGCCGAGCAATTTCCACGTGTAGCGTTCGGGCGAACCGTTGAACAGGCGGTCGGAGTCGATCGTCATCTTGCCGCCGGAGCCGGCCAGGGGCTGGTCGAAACCGTACTCGGGCACCTGGCGCACGCGGCGCGTGCCGGGGTCGTAGCTCCAGGCCAGGCGCTTGCCCTTGGCGAAGTTGACGGGTTCTTCCGAGACCGAAACACCCCCCTTCTCGCGCTCGGGCAGAAGCGTCATGGCCCGCGAGTAGGCCATCGCACCTTCGAGCGGCTGGCCGGCGACGGCGGTGCCGTTGACCATGCCGAGGTTGGTGTTGCGCTGGCGGCCCCAGGCGATGGTGCCGTTGGACAGCACATTGGCCAGGTCACGCACGGTGTCCTCGTTGAAGGCGCGGTAGGGGAAGGTGTTGTTCGCCAACGCCTCGTTGCCGTCTTTCGGAATCGGGAACGGAACCGCGCCCTTGGCGGCCCCCTTGATGCCCAGGCCGCCATCGCTGATCTCGGCGTTCAGGGCATTCTTTCTCGCCACGTCGCAGACATAGTCGGGATAGCGGAAGTCACGGTGCCCTGGGTACACGTCCATGCGGAAGTTCTTGGGGAACTTCGCAAACAAGGCCTTCTGACCGTCGGACAGCCTGGCCGCGTACTGCGCCATGTTCTCGGCGGTGATGCTGAACAGCGGTTTTTCGCTCGCGTACGGATCCACCGGATGCTGGCCGACATGCGCCGTGTAAGCGATGCCGGGCGGCGTGCCCAGCCACTTGCCCGAGAACGCGGGAATGCTGCCATCCTTGTTGCCGGCCTTCTCGGCGCCAACGCAGGTCAGTTCCTTGCCAAGCTTGTCGGCCTCGGCTGCTGGCACTTTGGCCAGCGCTGCGCCGGCCATCATCAGGCTCATCGCCAGGACGAGGGGCACGGGGGTCAATGCTATTTTCATCAAAGTCTCCTTCCACATGGGATAGCTGGTCGTTTCGCCACGGACCGTGGCACTCGAAATGGCGGCGTGAACATCGCAACAACGACACCCACAAAACCTTTTCGGTAGGGGCATTGTTCGCGCCGGGGCCGGTTTACTCATCGTCTGATAAGACTAATGGCGGACCCGGATGCCCCCCGCTCAGGACGCGGAAAACTCGCGCTTGAGCGCGGACTTCAGCAGCTTGCCCGCGGGGTTGCGCGGCAGCGGCTCCCGGCGCAGATGCACCCGCACCGGCACCTTGTAGGCGGCCAGCCGCGCGGCCACGTGGGCGCGCACTTCGTCGGCGTCCAGCCGGGCCCCCGCAGCGGCCACCACCACCGCCACCACGGCCTCGCCGGTCAGATCGTCGGGCTGGCTGAACACCGCGGCTTCGATCAGCTGCGGGTGCTGCAGCAGGCAGGATTCCACCTCGGCGGCGGCGATCTTCTCGCCGCTGCGGTTGATCACATCCTTGATGCGGTCCACCACGCGAAGAAGGCCGTCGGCGTCGATCACACCCACGTCACCGGTGCGGAACCAGCCACGGCGCATCGCCTGCGCGGTGGCCTCGGCTTGCTGCCAGTAGCCGTCCATCACCGTCACGCCGCGCAACCAGATCTCGCCGGCCTCGCCCGCGGGCAGCGGCGCGCCGTCCAGATCGGCGATGCGCAGTTCCACGATGGGCGAGACCAGCCCGGCGGTCTGCGGTCGGGCCTTGAACAGCTCGCCCGACGCCGCGGCGCCGACGCCGTTGGTTTCGGTCAGGCCGAAGCCGATGCCCGACATGGAATCGCTCCGCCGCGCCAGCACCTCGTCGATCAGGCGCTGCGGCAGGCCGGCGCCGCCAAAACCGAGGCCGCCAAGGCTGCCCGTGACAGCCGGGTCGTCGAAGCCGGGCTGGGAAATGAGTTGCTGGACCATGGCCGGGGCACCGTTGAACTGGGTGATGCGCTCGGCCTGGATCAACGCCAGCGCGCGCGCCGGGTCCCAGCGGTGCATGAAAACCAGGCGCCGGCCGTGGCGCAGCGAGGCCAGCAGCTGGGCATGCAGGCCGCTGACATGGAACAGCGGCACGGCGGTCAGCGTGGTGGGCTGCAGGCCGCGCGCCATCATCGCGGCCACCACCTCGGGCGAGGTCAGCGCCGAGATCGCGCCGATGTAGTCGATGTTGAACAGCGCCTGGCAGACCGCGCGCTGGCCCGACAACACACCCTTGGCCTGGCTGGTCGCGCCGGAGGTGAACAGGATCAGCGCAGGGTCTTCGGGCGCCAGCACGGGCGACTGCACGGCCGGCGCGCCGGGCGCCGTCAGCGCGGCCCAGTCAAGGTCGCCGCCCGCCCCGTCCACGACGATCGCGCCGCAGCCCAGCGCCGGCAGATCGGTACCGATGCGTTCGAATCGATCGGCGTCGCAGACCAGCCAGCGCGGCTGCACGTCGCGCAGGTTCGCCAGCAGCTCGCCATGCAGGCCGAAGCTGTTCAGCGGCGCCGGCACGGCGCCCACCAGCACGACGGCGGCAAAGGCCACGGCCCACTCGGGGCGGTTGCGCATGGCAATGGCCACGCGCTCGCCGGGGCGCAGGCCCGTTTCGGTCTGCAGCCGGCCGGCCAGCGCATCGGCGGCGGCGAAGAAGCGGTCGAAGCTCCAGCGCTCACCCTCGTAGACCATGAACTCCTTGGCGCCATGGGCGCGGCCGGCGTTGATCAGCGCCGGCAGGCTGGCGAAGGCGTGGCGCCAGGCTGGCAGCGCATGGCCGCCGCGCTGCACGCTCACGATTTCAAACGGGGCGCCGGGCGCGGTGAGGCGGGCGCGGCTTTCGGCCGCGAGGGCCAGCAATTCGGTGTCGTCGTTCATGGTGTCAGAAGCCCTTGAGTCGCGCATAGCGGTCGCGATGGAAATGGCCGTCGCCCAGCGTGTGCTGCAGCACGCGCGCGCGCTTGACGAACAGGCCGAGGTCGAACTCATCGGTCACGCCGATGCCGCCGTGCAGCTGGATCGCCTCGTTGCACAGCTTCTCGCACAGGTCGGAAGCCCGCGCCTTGGCCAGGCTGGCCAGCAGCGGCAGCTCGGGCGAACCGGCGTCGATCGCGGCCAGCGCGCCGCGCACCGCACTCTCCAGCAGCTCCAGTTCGGCGAACAGGCGCGCGACGCGGTGCTGCAGCGCCTGGAAGGAGCCGATCACCACGTCGAACTGCACGCGCTCCTTCAGGTAGGCCACCGTGCCCTCGAAGACCTGGCGCAGCAGGCCCAGGCTTTCCGCGGCCAGCAGCACGCGGGCGCGGTCCAGCGCCGCGTCCAGCGCCGTCGCCGCATCAGCCGCGGCCAGGCACATGCCCTCGGCCACGCGCACGCCGGCCAGCTGCACGCGCGCATGGTTGCGGCTGTCGGCCAGGCGCAGCGGCGTCAGCGCCACGCCGGGGCTTTCGGCATCGACGACAAACAGGCCCAGGCCCAGGCCCTGGTCCGCGCCGCCGTCCTCATCCTGTTCGCGCGCCGCGACGATCAGCCAGCGCGCGCCGATGCCGTCGGCGACGAACCACTTGTCGCCATCCAGCACCCAGCCGCCGGCCTCGCGCCGCGCCGCGCAATGGATCTCGTGCGGCGCGTGACGGCCACGCTGCTCGTCCAGCGCCAGCGCGAAGCGCGCGCCGCCGTCCAGCACGCCGGGCAGCCAGCGCTGCTGCTGCGCCGCGTCGCCGGCGGCCAGCAGCAACTCACCGCCCAGCACCACGCTGGACAGCAGCGGCAGCGCCGCAAGCTGGCGGCCGATCTGCTCGAACACTGCGCCCAGGCCGGCATAACCGGCCGCCAGGCCGCCCTGGGCCTCGGGGAACACCGCCGCGGTCCAGCCCAGGTCGACCGCCTGCCGCCACAGCGCGGCGTCGAAACCCAGCGCCACCCGTTCGTCGCGCAGCCGGCGCTGCAGCGCCACCGGCGATTGCGCCTGCAGGAACTCGCGCGCGCTGTCGCGCAGCATGCCCTGCTCTTCGTTCAACAACATGGTCATGTTCGTCAGTCCCCTTCAGCCGGGCAGGCCCAGCACGCGCTTGGCAATGATGTTGAGCTGCACCTCCGAGGTGCCGCCGCCGATGGTGTAGGTCTTGGAGTTGAGCCAGGCGCGGCAGACGGCGAGCTCGTCGGTGCCGAAGGCCTCGCCCTCCCAGCCCAGGCCGCGCAGGCCCATGGCCTGCTGCAGCAGCTCGTACTTGGCGATCTCCTGCTCGGTCTGCACCAGCTTCATGATGGCGGCCAGCCCGCTCACGTCCTGGCGCGCCAGCATCTGCTCCTTCAGGCGCTGGCTGGTCAGCGCGAAGGCCTGCGCGTCAATCAGCACGCCGGCCAGGCGCTCGCGCAGGGCCGGCTCGCGCAGGCTGCCGTCCTCGCCGTAGAGGTAGGGCCGGGCCACCGCCAGCGCGTCGTGCGAGGGCGCGCCACCCTCGGCGAACTTGGCCATCGCGGCGCGCTCGTGCTGCAGCAGCTTCTTGGCCACGGCCCAGCCCTCGCCGGGCCGGCCCACGAGGTTGCGCACCGGCACCTTCACGTCGTCGAAGAACACCTGGCAGAAATGCGACTTGCCGCTGATCAGCTCGATCGGCTTGACCGTCACGCCGGGGTCGCTCATGTCGATCAGCACGAAGCTGATGCCCTCCTGCTTGCGCGCGCCGGCGTCGGTGCGCACCAGCGCGTACATCCAGTCGGCCTTGTCGCCATCCGAGGTCCATATCTTGGCGCCGTTGACGACGTAGAACTCGCCGCTGTCATCCAGCCGCGCGGCGGTCTTCAGGCTGGCCAGGTCCGAACCGGCGTTGGGCTCGGAGAAGCCCTGGCACCAGCGGCGCTCGCCGCGCATTATCGGGATCAGGTGCTCGCGCTTCTGGTCCTCGGTGCCGACTTCGAGCAGCACCGGCCCCAGCATCCAGACGCCGAGGTTGTACTGCGGCTGGCGGCAGCCCAGGCGCGCCATTTCCTGCTCGAACACGCGCTCCTGCCTGGGCGTCAGGCCGGCGCCGCCATAGGCCTTGGGCCAGCCCGGCGCGAAGTAGCCGCGTTCGCGGCAGCGCTCGAACCACAGGCGCTGGTCCTCGCTGCCGAACGTCAGGCGGGAGCCGCCCCAGACCATCTCGTCGGCCACGATGGGCGTGCGCAGGCTGGCCGGGCAGTTGGCTTGCAGCCACTGCGCGACTTCGGCGCGGAATGTATCGCTTTCGCTCACTTCAAACTCCAAAAAATCAGCTGGCCAGGCTGAAACGATGGCAGCCGTCATCATCGAGCACCCGGCGCACGCCGCCATCGTGGCGCAGCCAGGACAAATGGGCAATGGTCTCACCCAGGGCCATCATCTCGTCGACAGCATGGCGCAACTTCGGGAACTGCACCTGCATCAGCTCGAACGCCGTGGCCGGGCCGCGGCGGGCCAGCTCGGCGCGCAACACCTCGAACTGCTGCTGGTGGTGGGCGTGCAGTTCCTCGACCCGCGCATGCAGGCCGCGGAACACGCTCTGGTGCGAAGGCAGCACCAGGGTATCGGGGGCCAGCCGGTCCAGCCGGTCCAGGGATTCCAGCCACAGCTGCAGCGGGTTCGCCTCGGGCTCGACCGGCGACACCAGCACGTTGGAGCTGATGCGCGGCAGCAGCTGGTCGCCCGCGATCAGGATGCGGTCGGCCGCGTTGTACAGGCAGGCGTGTTCGGGCGAATGGCCTTCGCCGATCACCACCTGCCAGTCGCGCGCGCCGATGCGCAACACGTCGCCGCCACGCAGCCGCTGGTAGGCCGGCGGCACGGGCGGCATGAACGGGTCCCGGCGAAACGCGTCAAAAATGGCCTCGGTCCGTGCATCGGCCATGCCGGCGCGGCGGTAGAAGGCCATCTGGCTGGGCGGCAGCGGATCGGGCGGCGGGCCCATCAGGCCACGCAGCATGAAATACTCCCCGTACGTCATCAGGAGCGGCACATCAAAGCGCTCGCTGATCCAGGCCGCCTGCCCGGCATGGTCGTAGTGGCAGTGGGTGCAGACCAGGCGCTTGACCGGCAGGCCGTCCAGCCGCTCGGCGGCGATCAGCTCCCACAACGCGCGGGTGCGCTCGGTGTTCAGGCCGGTGTCCACCAGCGTCCAGCCGTCGTCCTCGCGCAGCAGGTAGACGTTGATGTGGTCCAGCGACATCGGCATGGGCATGCGCGCCCACAGGATGCCGGGCGCCACCTCCACCACCGCGCCGTCGGACGTGGGCGCGGTGAACGGGTAATCCAGCGCGGCCGAGGCGCGCAGCCTCGAAGGGGTTGCGGCTTCAGCCACCGAGCGCCCTTTCCACCGCCGCCGGTGTCAGCGGCACGTAGGTCTGCGCCGCATCGTCGCGCACCAGCAGCGGGTCGTGGACCTGCGCCAGATCCCAACCCTCGCGCTGCAGATCCACCTTGCGCAGCTTGTAGTTGCCGGTCATGTCGGCCGTCGGCGCGAGCCGCACGAACAGCGGCGCGGCGTAACGCGGCAGCCGCGCCATCGCGAGCGCCCAGAAAGCCGCCGCGTCAAATTCGCAGCCCGGCTGCAGCACCAGCGCGGCCATGCCGGCGCGGCCTTCATGGCCGGGCACCTGCACGCCGTAGATCGTCACCGCGTCCAGGCCGATGAAGTCGCCCAGCACGTCGGCCACCTCGGTGGTGGAGACGTTCTCGCTCTTCCAGCGGAAGGTGTCGCCGATGCGGTCCACGAACCAGCAGTAGCCATCGGCATCGCAGCGCAGTAGATCGCCGGACGACCACCAGGCATCACCTTCGCGGAACACGTTGCGCAGGATTTTCCTTTCGGTGGCGTCGGCCGACGTGTAACCCTCGAAGCGGCCGCCTACCACGTCGGGCAGGTCGATCACCATGCCGATCGCCTCGCCAGGCTCGTTCACGTCGCACAGCTGCATGAAGCCGTTGGCGTCGCGCGGGTGGGTGTCGCTCTCGATGTCGTAGCGCACCAGCCGCAGGTTGGTCTTCTCCCAGAACGGCACCCGGCCGCAGGACCCGACCCAGTTGTCCAGGTTGATGACGTTGGTGTTGGCCTCGGTCGAGCCCCAGCCCTCGAAGATCTGGAACCGGTCGCCGAAGCGCTCCACCCACTGGTGCCAGACCTCGGGCGCGAGGCCGGCGCCGACCAGCTTGCGCAGCGTGTGGTCGCGGTCGTCGGGGCTCGGCGGCGCGCTCAGCAGGAAGCGGCAGATTTCGCCCACGTACTGGCACAGCGTGACATGGTGGCGCCGGACGTCGGACCAGAATTCGCGCCGGCTGAATTTGCGCCGCAGCAGCAGGCCGGCGCCCGCCGCGATCGCGGTGGCACCGGCCGACAGCGAGGCCGCGCCGTGGTACAGCGGCAGGAAGCAGTAGAAGCAGTCCTGCGGGCCCACGTCCATGGTCACCTGCATCACGTCGCCGGTGATCAGCCAGCGGGCGTGGCTGATGATGGCCGCCTTCGGCAAGCCGGTGGTGCCCGAGGTGAAGATATAGAGCGCCGGGTCGCCGGCCACCAGCCCGGCGCGCCATTCCGCCGGCGGGTTCTGCATGCTGGCCTCGCTCGCCAGCGCGGCCAGGTCCTGTGTGCACAGGCCGCGCTGCGCCGGCTCGGCCGGCCGCTCGGCGTCGGGCCAGAGCCAGCAGGCCAGGCCGGCCGGCAGGTCTGGCGTGGCGGCGAAATTGCCCAGGCATTCCTCGCCGATCACGGCCCGCGTGGCGCCAGTGGCGTCCAGCGCATGGCGCAGCGGCTTGCCGCTGGCATGGGTGTTCAGGAAGGCCACCGTGGCGCCCAGCTTGGCCAGGCCCAGCCAGGCAAAGAAGAAGGCCGGCCGGTTTTCCATCGCCAGGGCCACCACGTCGCCGCGGCGCACGCCCAGGGCATGGGCCACATGGGCGACCTGGTTGACGCGCCGGTTGGTTTCGGCGTAGCTGTAGCGTTCGCCGTCGCAGGCGATGAACAGCCGGTCGGCGAACTGCTGCGCGCGCTCTTCCAGCCGGTCGGCGGTGGTGTAGGTTTGCGAGGCCCGGTGGCGGGCGCTGGCGGCCGAGCGGCGGTCGAGCTTGGCCTGCGTGGCCTCGCGCGGGATCGGAATGGCGGATCTCACGGTGTTGTCCCCTCCTGTGGTTGTCTGGTGCACCCGGGCGCTCAGCGCACCGGCCGCGGCAAACCCAACCCGAACTGCGCAATCAACTCGCGCTGGATCTCGTTGGTGCCGCCGCCAAAGGTGTTGATGGTGTTGGCGCGGATTTCGTATTCGAGTTCGCCCATCAGGAAGGCGGCGGACGAACCGGCGCGCACCAGGGTGCCGGCGCCGACGATGTCCATCAACCGCCGCAGGATCTCGATCACGCTTTCCGAGCCATAGACCTTGGTGGTGGAAGCGAGCGCCACGTCCATGCCGCCGGCCTCCAGGTCGGCGGCGATGCGGAAGTTGATCAGGCGCATGGCCTCCAGCCGCGTGTAGCACTCGGCCAGCGCGCGCCGCACCCAGGGCTGGTCCACCGCGCGCCGACCTTGCTCGTCGCGCGCCCTGGCCCACAGCAGGACCTTACGGAACGGGCCGAAGACCTTGTCGGACCAGGAGCCCAGGCCCAGGCGCTCGTGGTTGAGCTGGGCGGTGATCAGTTTCCAGCCGCCGTGCAGCTCGCCGACCAGCCGGTCGGCCGGCACCTCGACGTTGTCGTAGTAGGTGGCCGCGGTCATGTTGCCCACGGTCTCGATCAGCGTGTGCGAGAAGCCCTTCGCCGCGGTGTCGGCGATCAGGATCGAGATGCCCTTGTGGCGCGCCAGGTCCGGGCTGGAGCGCACCGCCAGCCAGACATGGTCGGCGGACTCGATGCCCGAGGTCCAGAGTTTGTTGCCGTTGACGATGAAGCGGCCGGACTGGAGATCGCCCTCCAGCCGGGCCTGGGTCTTCAGGGTGGCCAGGTCGGAGCCCGCCTGCGGCTCCGAGTAGCCGATCGCGAAGATGGTTTCGCCGGCGGCGATGCCGGGCAGGAACTGCGCCTTCTGTGCCGGCGTGCCATGCGCCATCAGCGCCGGGCCGACCGTGCTGATGGTCACGAAGGGCAGCGGCGCGCCGGCGATGTTGGCCTCCTCGAAGAAGATCAGCTGCTCGGTGGCCGCCAGGCCCTGGCCGCCATGTTCCCTGGGCCAGCCGACCGCCAGCCAGCCGTCGCGGCCCATCTGGCGGATCACCTGGCGGAACTCGTCGCCGCCTTCGGCGCCGCGCAGCCGCAGGCGCAGCTCGGGCGTCATGAGTGCGTTGAAGTAGTCACGAACCTGCAGGCGCAGGCGGTGCTGTTCGGGGGTCAGGTCGATGAACATCGTGATGGCTCCCGCGGGTTCAGGCGTCGCCCAGGATCAGGCCGCTGGTCGGCACGCCGGTGCCGGCTGTCACCAGCACGTTGTGCACGCCGCCGACCTGGTTGACGGCGTCGCCGCGCACCTGGCGCACGCCTTCGGCAATGCCGTTCATGCCGTGGATGTAGGCCTCGCCGAGCTGGCCGCCATGGGGATTGATCGGCAGCGAGCCGCCGCGCGCGTGCTGGCCGGCGCGGATGAAGTCCTTGGCCTCGCCGCGCTTGACGAAGCCGAACTCCTCCAGCTGCGGCAACACGAAGGGCGTGAAATGGTCGTAGATGACGGCGGTCTGGATGTCGGCCGGCGTCAGGCGGCTCTGCTGCCAGAGCTGCTTCGCCACCAGGCCCATCTCGGGCAGGCCGGTGATGTCCTCGCGGTAGAACGAGGTCATGATCTGCTGGCCGTCGGCGATGCCCTGGGCCGCGCCCTTGATGATGACCGGCTTGCGTTTCAGATCGCGCGCGCGGTCCGCCGAGGTGATGACCATGGCCACCGCGCCGTCGGATTCCTGGCAGCAGTCGAGCAGGTGCAGCGGCTCGCAGATCCAGCGCGAGGCCTGGTGCTCGGCCAGCGTGATCGGCTTGCCGTAAAAGAAGGCGGCCGGATTGGTCGCCGCGAAGTCGCGCACCGCGACCGCGACGCGGCCGAAGTCCTCGCTGGTCGCGCCATAGGTGTGCATGTAGCGTCGCGCGAACATGCCGACCCAGGACGCCGGCGTGTGAAAGCCGTGCGGCATGTACCAGCCGTAATTGACGTTCTCGAAGATCGGCGTCGAGGCGAAGCCGTAGCTGCCGCTGCCGAAGCGGTACCAGCTGCGTTCGTTCATCGCGCGGTAGACCACCACCGTCTTGGCGATGCCGGTGGCCACCGCCATCGCCGCGTGCAGCACCGGCGCGCAGGCCGCGCCGCCGCCGTGCGGCACCTGGGAGAAGAACTTGACGTTCTTCGCGCCCAGCAGGCGGGCGATCTCGTACTCGGGCACCTTGTCCACCGAGTAGGACGAGAAGCCGTCCACCTCGGTCGGGTCGATACCCGCGTCGGCCAGCGCCTGCAGCGTGGCCTCCATGGCAAGGCGCAGCTCGGTGCGGCCGGAGTTCTTGGAGAATTCGGTCGCGCCCAGGCCAACGATGGCCGCGCGTCCGGAAATAGTGGGTTCAGTCATGTGGGAGATCTCCTGCTGGCCGCTTCAGGGAAGGCGCACGCGCACCGTGCCGGTGACGTGGCTGCCCATCGAGTTGTTGCCCTTGAGCGTGACTTCAACCGTGCGGTCGGCCTCGCGCTTGTCGGTGACGGTGCCGCTGAAGGTCATGGTGTCACCCGGGTAGTTGGGCGCGCCCAGCTTGATCTTCAGATCGCACAGGCGCCCCTCGGGGCCGCTCCAGCTTTCGACGAAGCGCTGCGCCAGGCCGTTGGTGGTCAGGATGTTCATGAAGATGTGCGGCGAACCCAGCGCGCGGGCCGCCTCCTGGTCGTGGTGACCGGGGAAGTAGTCGCGCGTGGCGATCGCGCCGCCGGCGATCAGCGCCACGGTGATGGGCACGGCCAGCGGGTTCAGCACGTCGCCGGGCTGAACGTCGTCAAACCGGCGTGTTTTGGGAAGCGTCTTCGGCGAGGTCATATTTCCAGCCCAGGTTGTCGTTGTCGGCCAGCCAGTCGCCCAGCTGCGCCAGTTGGTGTTCGGTGCCGCCCAGCGCAACGGCCAGCGCGCGGCTCCAGTAGAGAAAGCGGTGAATCGGGTAAGTGATGTCCACGCCGATGCCGCCGTGCACGTGCTGCGCCATGTGGCCGACACGGTGGCCGGTGTCGTTGGCGAGCGCGCGCGTGGCCCAGGCCTGCGGCGCGGCGCCCAGGCCGGCGTCGAGCCGGTACACGAGCTGCCAGACCGAGGTGCGCAGCGCCTCCAGCGCAATGTGGCCGTCGGCCATCTGGCCGGCCACGAGCTGGAAACTGCCGATCACGCGGTCGAACTGCCGGCGTTCGCTGACGTAGTCCACGGTGCGGCGCAGCTGCTGCTGCGTCACGCCGAGCTGCAGCGCCGCCAGGCAGGCGATGGCGCGCGGCTCGATCCAGGCGGTGGCGGCGGACGGCAACACCGCCTCGGCGGCCACGGCCAGGCCGCTGAAGGCCAGGTCGGCCACGGCCAGGTGGTGCTGGCTGCGGCCTTCGTCGCGCTGCACGCCGGGCTGGTTCAGGTCCACCAGCACCAGGCGCAGCGCGCCCCCGGTCTCACCGTCGATGGCAGCGGCCAGCAGCGCATGGCGCGCCTGTGCGCCCAGCGGCACCGCCGGGGCCCGGCCGTTCAACGTCCAGCCGTCGCCCCGGCGCTGCAGGCGCAGCGAGGCGCCACGCGCCTCGGCCAGCGCCGCCAGCGACAGGGCCAGCGGCTCGCCGGCCAGGGCCTTGGCGATCACCGGGGTTTTCAGGGCCTCGGGCGCGAAGCGCGCCAGCGTGGCGGCGGCCAGCTGCTGCTCCCACAGCGGCACCAGCGCCAGCGCACGGCCCTGCTGTTCCAGCACGGCCATCAGTTCGGTCATCCCCAGGCCCAGGCCGCCGTCAGCCTCGGGCACGAGCATGCCGTGCAGGCCGGCCGCCACGCACTGGCGCCACAGCCCGGCCATGAAAGGCTCGCTGGAGGTGTCGTGCGCGCGCAGCGCCTCGTCGCCGCAGTAGTCCGCGAACAGGCCCTGCGCCATCTCGGCAAAGGCCCGCTGGTCTTCACTCAGTTGGAAATCCATGCGCGTCTCCTCAGCCGGCCACGGGCCTGAATTGCGGCAGCACAAGATCGCCGTCAAAGGTGTTGAACTCCACCTGGACGCGCTGGCCGATCTGCACCTCGCCCGGCTTCACGCCGACCAGCTGGGCGATCAGGCGCGTGCCCTCCTCCAGCTCGATCAGGCCGATCGGGTTCGGGTGGTCGAACGGCGGCACCTCGGGGTAGTGCATGACCACGAAGGAATAGACCGTGCCGCGGCCCGAGGCCTGCAGCGTGTCCCACTCGAACGAGTGGCAGCTCGGGCAGACCGGGCCGGGCGGGTGGCGCAGCGCGCCGCAAGCCTTGCAGCGCTGGATCAGCAGCTTGCCCTCGCGCGCGCCCTCCCAGAAAAAGCGTGTGTCGTCGCTGATGCCGGGCGCCGGGCGCCTGGCCGCGGGTGCGGCGGTGGCCGCAGGCTTGTCCTCGGCCGGCTGGACCGGGTTGGCGGGACGGAACTTGAAGACGCGGAACAGCAGCTGACCGACCGGCTCGTCCGCCCGCCCCTCGGCCTGCTGCGAGAAATAGCTCATGACCAGCGTGACGAAGAAGCCCGTGCCCAGGCCGGTGGTCTTTTCCTCGCCGATGCCGTCGAGCCGCGTCGTGTAGTACAGGCGCTCGCCCTCGCGCA
>JAHFQI010000185.1 GCA_023259355.1 Comamonadaceae bacterium | reverse complement strand
GGCGGTGTAGGTTTCCTGGGTGATGCTGTAGCCGCGCTCGCGCGTGGCGTGCACCAGGGCCAGCATGTCCTGCAGGGTCTGCGGGGCGTTCGGCCCGAATTCCTCGCGCGAGCCCAGGCCCTGCTGCGAGACCAGGGTCAGCGCCTCATCGTCGCTCAGCGCCGACATCCAGGCCAGGCCCGAGGACGAGCACGACAGCCGCGCGTCGCTGCCCATGTCGGGGTCGTAGCGCAGGCCCTGGCGCGCACCCTGGGCGCGTGCAACCCAGGTCAGGCGGTTGCCGTCGATGACCGACAGGCGCACCAGCTCGCCCGAGATTTCGGCCAGGCGGTCCAGCAGCGGCTGGGCAAAGTCCACGATGCCGCTGTGGCTCAGGAAGGACAGGCCCATGGACACCAGCTTGGTCGTCAACATGTAGTCGCCGTGGTCGCGCAGCTGGCGCACGTAGCCGCAACGCACCAGGTCCACCAGCAGCCGGTGCGCGGCGCTGCGCGGCATGTTCAGGCGGTCGGCGATGGCGGCGAGTTCCAGCCCCTCGCCATGCTGGGCCAGCAATTCGAGGATGCCGAGCGTGCGCTCCAACACACCACTCATGCTGTCACCTTCGGAATGCGTGCCGCGATCGCATCGATCGCGACCAGGTAGCCGTCGCCGCCGAGGCCGGCGATCACGGCCGTGGCGACCTTGGACACCAGCGAGTGGTGGTAGATCGGGTCGCGGCTGTGGATGTTGGACAGGTGCACCTCCATCTTCGGGCCGTCGAACATCTTGAGCGCGTCCAGCAGCGCCACCGAGGTGAACGAGTAGCCGGCCGGGTTGATGACGATGCCCGCGGCGCCGCGGTCGCAGGCCTCGTGCACCGCCTCGACCAGCAGGCCTTCGATGTTGGTCTGCCGGAACTCGACGGCCAGGCCGTGCGTGGCGGCGCGTGCCTCGCAGCGCGCGCGGATGGCGGCCAGGGTTTCGGTGCCGTAGATGGACGGCTCACGCACGCCCAGCCGGTTCAGGTTGGGGCCGTTGAGAATGTAGATCGTGCGTGACATGGTGGACTTTCTCGGGGGTGGAAATCGATGCAGCGGGTGAGCGCTTCAGGCCGCCAGGTTGACGCTCTGGCCGCTGACGGCCGCATCGTGAACGGCCAGCGTGGCCTGCAGCGTGCGAAGGCCGTCCAGGGCGCCACACAGGGGCGCCTCGCGGCCCTCGATCACGTCGCGGAAATGCTGCAGTTGCCAGGTGTAGGGGTCGGCCTTGTGGACGAAGGTTTTTTCCTGCGTCATCTCGGCGTGCCAGCTGCGCTCGCCGCGGTAGTTCCACAGTTCCAGGTCGGGCAGCGAGAGCGAGCCGTGTGTGCCCGAGATGAAGTGCGACTGCACGTTCTGGCGCGGGTACTGGTCCTGCTCGCCGGCGCAGAAGTCCCAGCACCAGGGCGAGGTGGCGGTGTCGGACAGCAGCACGGTGCCCAGGGCGCCATTGGCGAAGCGCAACACGGCGGCGGCCGTGTCTTCCACCTCGAAGCCGCGCACCGCATTGCTGGCGATGGACTGCACGGAAACGATCTCGCCCATCAGGAAACGCAGCATGTCGACCTCGTGGATCAGGTTGATCAGGATCGGGCCGCCGCCCTTCTGGCGCCGCCAGGCGACGTCGAAGTACGGGTCGGGCTTGAGGAAGGTGGCCATCACGTTGGCGGCAACGAGGCGGCCCAGGCGGCCGGACGCCACGATCTCGCGGGCGCGGCGGTTGATCGGGTTGTGGCGGCGGTGATGGCCCACCAGCACCGGCACACCGGTGCGCGTTTGCGCATCGACCAGCACCTGCGCCTCGGCCACGGTGTCGGCCACGGGTTTTTCCACCAAGGCGGCCACGCCGCGCTCCAGGCAATCCACCGCCACGGAAATGTGCGTCTGGTTGGGCGTGGCCACCACCGCGCCCTGGGGCTTGACGGCGTCCAGCATGCTGCGGTGGTCGGCAAACCACGGCACGCCCAGCGACCCGGCGAGCGCCTTGCCCGCCTCGGTGGGATCGGCAATCGCGGCCAGCTGCAGGTTGCTGCTGCGGGTGATGCGGTCAATGTGTGTGCGGCCGATCAGGCCGGCGCCAATCAGGGCGATGGAGGTCTTGCTCATGCGATGTCAGCTTTCTGCGCGGTGGTGGCGATGCGGAATTCTAGTAAAAATCAGAATTTAATTCAATACTTGAATGCTATTCCACTTTTATGTAAGATCGCCCCACTTTCACAGCCACGCCACGGAAAACCCCATGTCAGACACACTCAACGGCGCCACCCGGGTGCACTTCATCGTCGGAGACCCGATCGCCCAGGTGAAATCACCGGCCGGCGTCACCCAGGCCTTTCAAGACCGCGGCCACAACGCCATCGTGGTGCCCGCCCATGTCGCTCCCGACAACCTGATCGCCTGGCTGGCCGGCACCACCCTGTCGCAGAACGTGGACGGCATCATCGTCACCGTGCCGCACAAGTTCGCGGCCTGCGACCTGTGCGCCACCACCTCCGAGCGCGCGCGCTTCCTGAGCACCGTGAACACGATGCGCCGCAACGCCGACGGCCGCTGGCATGGCGACATGTTCGATGGCCTGGGTTTTGTCGAAGCCATGCGCGCGCAAGCCATCGATCCGGCCGGCAAGAAGGCGCTGCTGGTGGGTGCCGGTGGCGCCGGCTCGGCCATCGCCCATGCGCTGGTGATGGCGGGCGTGAGTTCGCTGGCGATTCACGACGAGAGCGACGCCCGGCGCGCCTCGCTGGTGAATCGTCTCAACGGCCTCAACGGCGTGCCCGTGCAGGACGGCTCGGCCGACCCCACGGGTTGTGACATCGTGCTCAACGCCACGCCCATCGGCATGAAGGACTCCGACCCCACGCCGATCGACGTCACGCGCCTGACCCCGACGATGCATGTGGGTTGCGTCATCACCGCGCCCGCGATCACGCCGCTGATCGCCGCGGCCCGCGCCAAGGGCTGCACCACGCAGACCGGCGCCGACATGTTCGCCCGCGTTCGCGACCTGATGGTCAACTTCCTGCTGGGCCAGTGACATGAGCGACATGAACCTGCAACTCGGCTCGCTCCCGCCCGACGCGGCCTTCGATGTGGTGGTCATCGGCGCGGGCGGCGCCGGCATGGCCGCCGCGCTGTTTGCGGCGATCGACAACGCCAGGGTGCTGCTCGTGGAGCACACCGGGTACGTCGGCGGCACCACCGCCTGGTCGGCCGGCACGACCTGGGTGCCCGGCACCCACCACGCCGCCGCGGTCAACCCCAAGGACACCCTGGCCGACGCGGCGCGCTACCTGACCAACGCCATCGGCGACCGCACGCCGGCATCGCTGCGCCAGGCCTTCCTGGACAACGGGCCGAAGGCCGTCAAACACATCGAGGCGAACTCCGACGTCAAGTACCGCCCCTGCCCCAAGCACCCGGACTACATTTCCGACCTCGAAGGATCGACGCTCGCAGGCCGCGCGCTCGAACCCCTGCCCTTCGACGGCCGGCTGCTGGGCGACCTGTTCAAGCTGGTCCGCCCGCCGATCCCCGAGTTCACCGTGCTCGGCGGCATGATGGTGGACCGCACCGACATCAACCACCTGCTGGGCATGACGAAGTCGTTCGCCTCGCTCAGGCACTCGATCAAGATCCTGCTGCGCCACGCGGCCGACCGCCTGAGCCACCCGCGCGGCACGCGCCTGGTCATGGGCAATGCGCTTGTGGCCCGGCTGCTGCATTCGCTGGCCAGGCACCCCCATGTGTCGCTGGCCCTGAACACCTCGGTCGAGGCGATCTCGCGCGGTGAACACGGCATCGAGTCCGTCACGCTGGTGCAGAACGGCCAGCACCGCAGCGTGCGTGTGACCGGCGGTGTGATCCTCGCCAGCGGCGGCTTCAACCGCCATCCGGCTTTGCGCGAGGCCATGTTGCCCGGCGCCGACCCCGGCTGGTGTCCGGCCGCACCGGGCCACACGGGCGCGGCGCAAGACCTGGCGCGCGGCCTGGGCGCGCACTACGGCACGGGCGGCATGAGCAACGCTTTCTGGGCGCCGGTGTCGATCCGTCCGCGCCCCGACGGCAGCAAGGCCGTGTTCCCGCACTTCGTGATGGACCGCGCCAAGCCCGGCATGCTCACCGTGAACCAGGCGGGCGAGCGCTTCGTCAACGAAAGCACCTCCTACCACCTGTTCGGCCTGGCGATGCAAGAGGCGAACAAGACCTCGCCATCCGTGCCGGCTTATTTGATTTGTGACGCCGAGGCCTTGCGCAAGTACGGCCTGGGCATGGTCCGCCCCGGCGGCAAGGGCCTGGCGCCCTTCCTGGCCGACGGCTACCTGACCGAAGGCCGCACACTGGACGAACTCGCGCAAAAGCTTAGCATCAACGCCGCGGGCCTCAAAGCCAGCGTCGGCCAGATCAAGGCCTACGCCGAGACCGGCGTGGACCCCGATTTCCAGCGCGGCGTCACGGCCTACCAGCAGAACATCGGCGACCCGGCCTGGACCGGCAAGAACCCCAACCTGGGCGCGCTGGCCACGGCGCCTTATTACGCGGTGCGCCTGTACCCCGGCGACATCGGCGCGGCCACCGGCCTGGCCACCGACGCCGATGCACGCGTGCTCGGCGACAACGAGCAGCCGATTCCCGGCTTGTACGCTGTCGGCAACGACATGCATTCGATCATGGGTGGGGTCTACACCGGCCCCGGCATCACCATCGGGCCGGGCATGGTCTTCGGCTACCTGGCGGCACGCCACGCCGTGAGCCGGGCGCGAGCCTAGGGTAAACCTGATCCACCGAAGCACGGTTTGTCCCGTTAATTGCAGGAATCGTCAATGAATTCCAGCGCCCTTTGAAACAGAATCCAACACCCGAAGAGCCGGGGGGTTACCCGGCTCACCGACCCCTAGCCAAAGCAACCCATCCACCGACGGAGACCACCATGCAAAAACGAGCCACTCTCAAACTGATCGCCGCCTGCGCCCTGGCGACCCTGGCCACCGCCAGCTTTGGCCAGAACGTCATCAAGATCGCCAACATCGTGGAGCTTTCGGGTGGCGGCGCCAGCCCCGGCACGTATTTCCGTGACGGCGTCAAGCTCGCCGTCAACGAGATCAACGCGGCCGGCGGCATTCTGGGTAAGAAGCTCGAAGCCACCGACATGGACACCCAGACCAACCCCGGCGTGGCCAAGGGCCTGACGCAAAAAGCCATCGACGACGGCGCCTTCGCCATCTTCGGCCCGGTGTACTCCGGCTCCATCATGGTCAGCATGGCCGAATCGCGCCGCGCCGAGGTGCCCAACTGGACCGGCGGCGAAGCCAGCGCCATCACAGCCCAGGGCAATCCCTACGTGTTCCGCACGAGTTTCGGCCAGTCGGTGTCGTTCCCCAAGATCGGCAAGTACATCACCTCGAAGTACAAGACCATCGCCGTGATCTACCAGAACAACGACTTCGGCAAGGGCTGGCGTGATGCCATCGTCAAGAACCTCGACGGCTCGCCGACCAAGATTGTTGCGGACATCTCCACCGACCCGGGCCAGGTGGACTTCTCCGCCGCTGTGCTCAAGGCCAAGCAGAGCAACCCTGACGCCGTGTTCGTCTACGTGACCGAGGAAGAATCCGCCCGCGCGCTGCGCGAATTCCGCAAGCAGGGCTGGACCAAGCCCATCATCGGCGAAACCACGCTGACCGGCCAGAAGGTCATCGAGCTCGCGGGCGATGCCGCCAACGGTGCCTTCGCGCACGTCGGCCTCACGGTGGACGCGCCGATTCCCGAGATGCTGGCCTTCAAGGGCAAGTTCTACCAAGCCTACAAGTACATCCCCGACCACAACGGCATCAAGGGCTACATGGGCGTCTACTCGCTGAAGGCTGCCATCGAAAAGGCCGGCAAGCTCGACCGCAAGGCCGTGGCGCAGGCCATGAAGGGCCTGCAGATCAGCGCCAAGAAGTACCCCGGCATCATCATGGACGTGAGCTTCGACGACAAGGGCGACCTGGACCGCGAGAGCTTCCTCGTGGAAGTCAAGAACGGCCGCCAGGTCGTGGTCGCCACGCTGCCGCCGCTGGGCAAGAAGTAAACGCGGACAGGCCCCGGGCCGGTGCGCGTTGAAGCGACCGGCCTTGCGGCCTGAAGCCGGCAAACAAAAAAAGCCGCCTCGACCGAGGCGGCTTTTTTGTGGGGTCAACCCGCGCTCAAGGTCCGCAACTGGGCCGTGACCCGCCGCGCGGCATGACCGGCCAGCGCCGGGTCGAACCATTCCTGGGCCGCGGCTTTGGGCAGGGACGCGCGGACGGCGTCGATATTGCTTTTCATGCGCGCCGCGTCCACGTGCAGGCCCGGCAGCGCCTGCGCCATGGCGCGCGCGCTGCCGTGGGCCGAGGTCAACAGCTGCGGCCACTCGGCCAGCTCGGCCTGCCAGGCGCCCAGCGCCCGCTCGTGCTCCTGCGGCATCGCCGAAAGCAGCAGGGCCACGCGCTGCGGCGCACGCTGCGCGGCGGCCAGCGCCACCATGGACGCCACCGGGTTGTGCTTGTGCGGCATGTTCGAAGGCGCGCCGCGCCCGGGCTCCAGCGGCTCGGCCAGCTCGGCCACCTCGAACTGGCTCATGAGCACGATGTCGCGCGCCACCTTACCCAGGCTGCCCACCAGCAGGCCCAGCTCGCAGCCCAGCGCCACCCATTCATCGCGCTGGGTGTGCCAGCAGCCCTCGGGCACGCCCAGCCCCAATTCCAGCGCCATGCGCGCCACGACCTCGTCGCCCTTGTCCTGCATCTGGGCCAGGGTGCCCACGGTGCCGCCCAGCTGCAGCTTGAGTGCACGCCCGGCCACCGGCCCCATGCGCGCCAGGCTGCGGTGCAGCGGTGCGGCCCAGCCCATGCATTTGAAGCCAAAGGTGGTGACACTCGCGGGCTGCATCAGCGTGCGCGCGACCATGGGCGTGTGTGCGTGGGTTTCGGCCAACTTCAGCAAGGCCTCCAGCGCTTTTTGCACATCGGTCGTGATCAGCGCCAGCGCGTCGCGCGTGACCAGCGCCATGGCGGTGTCGATGGCGTCCTGGCTGGTACAGCCCAGATGCACATGGGCAGCGGCCTCGGGGTTGAACAGTGCCACCGTTTCACGCAGCCCTTTGACCAGCGGAATCGCCAGGCTGCCCGCGCGTGCGCTCTCGCGCACGATCTTGGCCACGTCGA
>JAHFQI010000023.1 GCA_023259355.1 Comamonadaceae bacterium | reverse complement strand
GAATGGCGCGCCCCGTGGGCTGCGAGAAATAACGCCGGAACGACGGCCAGTGGACGGTGGCATGCGCACCGACGCCCGCCAGCATGAGCCAGCCCAGCCACTCATGGGCCGGCTTGTTGAGGCCGCTGTCGAGGTGGAAAAACATCAGCACGCCAGTGACGGCGGACAGAAAAAACGCGCCCATGGTGAGCGGCGTGGCCCATTCCCTTGAAATTTTCATGCTTCATCATCCCGGCTCTGCTAACGGACCGAGCTTAAGCAGGCCGCGTTAAACGGGCGCGGCGCGGCCGTAAAGAAAGATGAAGCGGCCCGGCTACGCCGAGGCCGAGCGCGCCAGACGCTCGCTCTTCCAGTACACGTCGTCGCCCACCGTGCCGTCGGTGCGGTGGCGGTTGAGCACGCGCGCCAGCACGAACATCAGGTCGCTCAGGCGGTTGAGGTAGTGGCGCGGGTTTTCCTTGATCGCCTCTTCGTTGCCCAGCGCCACCACGGCGCGCTCGGCGCGGCGCGCCACGGTGCGGCACACGTGGGCCAGCGATGCGGCGCGCGTGCCGGCGGGCAGGATGAACTCCTGCAGGCGCGGCAGTTGTTCGTTGTATTT
Organism: Comamonadaceae bacterium; assembly: GCA_023259355.1. Classification (GTDB taxonomy): domain Bacteria; phylum Pseudomonadota; class Gammaproteobacteria; order Burkholderiales; family Burkholderiaceae_C; genus JAHFQI01. The sequence continues at coordinate 30,370 of JAHFQI010000023.1, read as the reverse complement.
CGCCAGGGCCTCGTCAAGCGCGAGCACCGCTTCGGGCTTGAGCAGCTCGAAGCCCGGAATGCTGAGCTCGCCGCCCAGGTTGAACAGCTGGTGCTGGATCTCCACCAGCAGTTCGCGCACATCGTCGGGCAGCGCCTCGCACAGCAGCACCCCGAGGTTGGAGTTGAGTTCGTCCACGTCGCCCATGGCGTGCACGCGCAGGCTGTTCTTGCTGACGCGCTGGTTGTCGCCGAGGCCGGTGGTGCCGTTGTCGCCGGTGCGGGTGGCGATTTGAGTGAGTCGGTTGCCCATGGTCTGCCCTTTTCTGTGATGTGGCCAGGCCCTCTGGCAGGCCCGATGCCGCATTTTGCGCGAAGCGGTCCGGCCCTGAGGCCGGTGCGACCTTCGGCGCCAAGGTGTTTCAGCATGCTGCTGAATGTGTGCAAGGCAACAGTCGGCAAAACCGCTGGCCCCCTCACCGGGACTGCGGTGCAATGCCCACCTGTTCAACTTCTCTGGAACCCCTCCATGAAAGCCAGACAACGTCTTGTCAATTTCGAAGCGCGCAGCGTCATGCTGTTTGCAACCTGGGTCATTGGCGGCGCCGCCGGCCTGCATGGGCCGATGCCCAGCCCCGCCCCGTCGCGCCAGGCCCTGCAGATAAGTGCCGCCGCGCCCAAAGCCGACGTACCCGCTGCAGCCGGCCAAATGGAGAATCAGCGGCGTTCCTGACGCGCCGTGCCCGCGCTCTGTCCGGGCGGCCCGCAGCGGCGCTGTCACCCCGGCCCCCACGGTTTCAGCCATGGACGTAAACTTCCCGACTCCTGCAGCCCACAAGTCGAGACAGCCCATGAACGCACCCGCCGACCTTGCCCACCTTACGCCTGACGTGCACCAGCGTGCCGTGCCCCAGGCCCTTCTCGACGCGCTCGCCGCGCGTTTCGGCGCCCAGTGCTCCACCGCGATGGCCGTGCGCGTGCAGCACGGGCGCGACGAGTCGGCCTTCACGGCCGTGCCGCCGCCGGCAGCCGTGGTGTTTGCCGAAAGCACGCAGGACGTGACCGACGCCGTGACGCTGGCCGGTGAGTACAGCGTGCCGGTGATTCCCTACGGCGTGGGTTCCTCGCTCGAAGGCCATCTGCTGGCGGTGCAGGGCGGCATCAGCATCGACCTCATGCGCATGAACCGCGTGCTGTCGATCAACCCCGAGGACCTGACCGTGACGGTGCAGCCCGGCGTGACGCGCAAGCAGCTCAACGAAGAGATCAAGTCCACCGGCCTGTTCTTCCCGATCGACCCGGGTGCCGACGCCACGATTGGCGGCATGAGTGCCACGCGCGCCAGCGGCACCAACGCCGTGCGCTACGGCACCATGCGCGAGAACGTGCTGGCGCTCGAAGTGGTGACGGCCAGCGGCGAGGTGATCCGCACCGGCACACGCGCCAAGAAATCATCGGCCGGCTACGACCTCACGCGCCTGTTCGTCGGCAGCGAGGGCACGCTGGGCGTGATCACCGAAATCACGCTGAAGATCTACCCGCTGCCCGAGGCGATTTCGGCGGCGGTCTGCTCGTTTCCGAGCATCGAGGCGGCGGTGCGCGCGACCATCCAGACCATCCAGCTCGGCGTGCCGATCGCGCGCGTAGAGCTGATCGATCAGAACACCGTGCGCATGGTCAACGCCTACGCCAAGCTCGGCCTGCGCGAGGAGCCGATGCTGCTCATGGAGTTCCACGGCTCGCCGGCCGGTGTGAAGGAGCAGGCCGAAACCGTGCAGGAGATCGCCAGCGAATTCGGCGGCAAGGCCTTCGAGTGGGCGACCACGCCCGAGGAGCGCACGCGCCTGTGGACCGCGCGGCACAACGCCTATTTCGCGGCCATCCAGAGCAAGCCGGGCTGCCGCGCCATCAGCACCGACACCTGCGTGCCGATCAGCCGCCTGGCCGACTGCCTGCTGGACTCCGTGGCGGAGGCTGACGCCAGCGGCATCCCCTACTTCCTGGTCGGCCACGTGGGCGACGGCAACTTCCACTTCGGCTACCTGATCGACCCCGAAAAACCCGCCGAACGCGAAACCGCCGAGGCGCTGAACCACAAACTCGTGACACGCGCGCTGCAGCTCGAAGGCACCTGCACCGGCGAACACGGCGTGGGCCTGCACAAGATGGACTTCCTGATCACCGAGGCCGGCGTCGGCGCGGTGGACATGATGCGCACGATCAAGCGTGCGCTGGACCCGAAGAACATCATGAATCCGGGGAAGATTTTCTCGATGTGAGCCGGACCGGGTGACAGGCCGGTCGCCACGGCCAACGCCCCAACATCACCCCAACAAAAAGGGCCTGCAGCGCAGGCCCTTTTCCATGGCGGCGTCCGCCTTACTGCTTGCGCACCATGATGGCCTTGACCCAGCCCGTGCCCCGGGGCGTGGCCACTTTCATGAAGCCGTTCTGCTCCTCGCCCTCGTAGATCACTTCGTCGACCTTGGACAGGCTGGTCAGTTCGGCGCCTTCGCCAGCGCTGCGGTACACCTTCACGCCCGCGATCTTGGCCACGTACACGTCGCCCGCGCTGCCCGCGCCGGCCTTCACGCTGCCGGCCGCGTTGGCCTGGCTGGCCGGGCCGGCCTTGGCCTGGATCAGCGACGGGTTGTTGCGGATCGAAAGCACGATCTTGTTCCAGTTGTCTAGGAACGAAGCCGCGACGATCTTGCCCTCGGCGGTGTTGGAGTAGCCACCGAGCGCCGCGCCGCCGCCGCCGCCGAACAACACGCCACCGATGTTGAAGTCGGTCTTCTGCGCGCTGCCCTCGGCCGCGGCAACCTGGATGCCGCTGCGTGTGTCCGCCATGGTCATGGAGGTCTGGGCTTCCTTGAATTTCAGGCCGCCAGCCAGCGCACCCACCAGGCCGAGCAGGCCGCCCAGGCCGCCCAGCAGGCCGCCGCCCACGCCGCCGGCATTCGGGTTGGAGAACACCACGCTGGGCGTGACGATGAAATCGGCCGCGACCATCTGGCCCTTGCCCACGTTCTGGTCGCCCTGCAGCTGGCCACCGGCCGCCAGTGCGCGCTCCTGCATCATGTTCTGGAAGGCCGCGCCGCGCTCCACGATCTGGAAGCAGTTGGACTGCTGGACGATCAGCCGGATGATGCCCGTGGGCGATTGCAGGCCGATGTTCAGCAGCGCCTGCAGCACCGCATTCTGCGGCTCCACGACCGCCAGCGTGCCCTTGGGCGCGTCGCATTTTTCCACCTGCTGGGCATCGCCTGCCGGGCCGCTGGCGCCGCCCAGCGTCTGGGCCTGGACCGGGGTGGCGATGCATGCGGCGGCGGCCAGGGCCGCGGCGTTCAAGGTAAGGGCGAGGACTTTCAAATGGGACTCCTGGAATCGTGGCCACCTGCGTCGCGCAGGTCGCTTCAAGTGGTTGTGAAGGCGCTGATTGTCGTCAAGACCGGGGAATTATCACTCCCCGGTTTCAGGGTTTCCTGCGACAGACCGAGCCCGGTCACCGCCCGAACAGGCCCTTGAGGATGTTGACGGGGTTGGTCAGCGGATTGGCCGGCTCGTTGCCAGCGGGCGGCGGGGTGTCCTGCATGCCGCCGGGCATGGGTGCGCCGCCGCGGCCTGCCGGGCCGGCGCTGCGGCCGCCGCGAGCGCCCTGCTCCTCGCCGAGCGCCGCCATGGTGTGCGACTTGACGCGCACACGCACGGCCCAGTCAGGCTCCCAGACGGCCTTCGGGTCGGCCGGGCGCGGCGGGTGGGCGAAGTTGCTTTCGCTGCCGTAGGCCACCATGCGCAGCATGGCGCCGGCATTCTCGCCCCGGCCCGCGCTGCCTTCGGGCGGCGCAAAAATCCCCTTGGGAATCGCGCACTGGGTCACTTCGGGCTGCAGCAGCACCTTGTCCTTGACCCAGCGGTCGATGGTGGCGTTGGGCAGGTAGTCGAACAGACCCATGCCGGTGTCCGGCGTTTCGGCGCTGGACCACATCACCATGTCGTTGTTGCCGACCTGGCCCATGGCGTGCAGGTAGTAGGCGCGGGCGTTCGTCACCGGGCGCCAGTTCAGCGCGATGCTGCCCCGGGGGCTGCCGCTGTTTTGCAGGTCGATGGGCGGCATCAGGTCCTGCGCGGTGCCGAGCGTGAACTTCATCGAGGCCGGCACGCCGTCGCCGAGCACCTGGTGCTCGCCGACCAGCGAGCTGTCGCGGCCCAGGCTGACGCGGTTCTGCTCGTTCGGGTACAGCGCGTAGGCCGGGCCCACGCGGGCGCCGCGGTCGGGCACGTAGCGGCCGGCAAACGCCGCACCGAAGTCGGCCGGGTTGCCGCGCGCCAGATCGATCACGCGGGGCTGGCCGGGGCGCACCTCGGTGCCGCAGCCCCAGTAGATCAGGATGCGGCCCTTGGGCGCCTGGTATTCCTGCGGCACGTCGGTCGGCTCCCGCTCGCGCACGGGCTGCGCCGGCGGGGGCGGCACCAGTTGCAGCGTGTCGCCCATGCGCATGCCGGGCGGAATGGCCTGCAAGGCCTCCACGCCGGGTTTGAGGCGGTTGTACAGCGCGATGTCGAGCACGCGCGGCGGCATGATGTTCATGGTCCGGGCCATGCCGTAGGCGGTGTTGCCGCCCGGCGCGCCGCCACGCCCGCCCATGAGGCCGCCGAGCATGCCGCCCATGCCGGGCGGCAGGTCCATCTCGGGCATGCCCGCCATGCTGCCGGTGGACACGTCCATCCAGAGCTGCGCCTTGGGCGGCTTGACGTTCTGGGCCACCGCGACAGTGGCCAGGGAAACACTGCCCAGCGCCAGCAGCGCAGCGCAGCGCAAAGAGGATGCAGGTGAAAACTCATGGTGCGCTCCTTTGCCAATGACCCAGCGGAAAGCCTCCCGCCGCGCCGGCGTCAGACCGCGCGCAGCCGCTCGATCAGGCCATTGAGTTCATCGAGCGATCCAAAGTGTATGGCGAGTTCGCCCATCTCTTCCACCCGGCCGTGGCGTTTGACGCGCTTTTTCACGCGCACCTCGACCTCGGCGGTCAGCAGGTCCGCCAGCTCTTCCTCGACGCGCCGGAGGTCGCGGGACTTTTCCTTCTGGGGCTTTTGCGGCACCAGGTTGAACTCGGCGCCGAGCTTCTTGACCAGGCTCTCGGCCTCGCGCACCGACATTTTCTTCGCGGCGATCTGGTTGGCGGCGGTGATCTGCGCGGCGCGGTCGAGCGCCAGCAGGGCACGCGCATGGCCCATGTCCAGGTCGCCGGCCATCAGCATGGTCTGCACCGGGTCGGTCAGATTCAGCAGGCGCAGCAGGTTGCTGGCGGCGCTGCGCGAGCGCCCCACGGCCTGCGCCGCCTGTTCGTGAGTGAGTCCAAACTCCTTGATCAGGCGTTGCAGGCCTTGGGCCTCCTCCAGCGGGTTCAGGTCCTCGCGCTGGATGTTCTCGATCAGCGCCATGGCGGCGGCGGCCTCGTCGGGCACGTCGCGCACCAGCACCGGCACGCTGTCGAGCCCGGCTAGGCGCGCCGCGCGGAAGCGGCGCTCGCCGGCGATGATTTCGTATTTGCCGGCGTTCTCGCCGTCGGCCAGCCGGCGGACCAGGATCGGCTGCATGATGCCCTGCGCCTTGATCGACTCGGCCAGCTCGTAGAGCGCGCCCTCGTCCATGCGGGTGCGCGGCTGGTACATGCCGGGCACCATGTCGCCCAGGCGCAGCGACGCCGGCAGGCCGGGGCTGGCCGGCAGGCCGGCGCCGTCGGCACCGCCCGCGGGACTGTCCTGCACTGTCGGGCCCAGCAGGGCTTCGAGTCCGCGGCCGAGGCCCTTGGGTTTTTTCGTGACCATGGCTTTAATCCTTCATCAAGTCTTGCAGCAACGCGTGTCCCTCGGGCCAGTCGCCCAGGCCCGACTCGGCGTTGATGTGGCCGCGCGGGCCGATCGTGTGCAGTCGGCTGCCCCACTGCGTGGCGAGCTGGCTGGCGTGCCCGGGCGAGCCGTAGGGATCGTCGCTGCTGGCCACCAGCACGCTGGGAAACGGCAACGCGGCACGCGCAATCGGCGTCCAGCCCGGAAGCATCTGCCGCAGGTCCTCGCGTTCGGCGTCGGGCGGCGCCACCAGCAAGGCGGCTTTCACGCGGTGGGTGTTTCTGGAATGCGCCGCCCACGCCGCCACCTGAAGGCAGCCCAGGCTGTGCGCCACCAGCACCGCCGGAGCTTCACCGCCCAGCAGGGTTTCCTCCAGCCGCGCGATCCAGTCGCCGCGCAGCGGGCGCAGCCAGTCGTGCTGCTCGACGCGCTGGTAGCCGTGCGCGCACTCCCACCGGCTTTGCCAATGGTCCGGCCCGCTGTTTTGCCAGCCGGGCAGGATCAGGACGCGGACAGGAGGGGTGAGGCTGGACACGGCGCAGGCAGGCATCACATCGCGCGGATGCGGTCCACCATTTCGTTGGCGAATTCCACAAACGCCTGGCTGCCCTTGGCGGCGGGATCGAACACCACGCCCGGCAGGCCGTAGCTGGGCGCTTCGGCCAGGCGCACATTGCGGGGGATCACCGAGTTGAACACCTTGTTGCCGAAATGGCCCTTGAGCTGTTCGCTCACCTGCTGCTGCAGCGTGATGCGCGGGTCAAACATCACGCGCAGCAGGCCGATGATCTGCAGGTCCGGGTTCAGGTTGGCGTGCACCTGCTTGATGGTGTTGACGAGGTCGGTCAGGCCTTCGAGCGCGAAATACTCGCACTGCATCGGCACGATCACGCCGTTGGCCGAACACAGGCCGTTGAGCGTCAGCATGCTCAGGGACGGCGGACAGTCGATCAGCACGAAGTCGTAGTCCCCGGCCACCTCGGCCAGCGCGGCTTTCAGGCGTTTTTCGCGGTGGTCCAGCGCCACCAGCTCGACTTCCGCCCCGGAGAGTTCGCGGTTGGCGCCCAGCACGTGGTAGCCGCATTTCTCGGAAAACACCGCCACCTCCCGGATCGACGCGGACTCCAGCAGCACGTCATAGACGCTGAGCGCGAGCTGGCGCTTGTCCACGCCGGAACCCATGGTGGCGTTGCCCTGCGGGTCCAGATCGACCATCAACACGCGCTGCCCCACCTTGGCCAGGCCGGCGGCAAGGTTGACGGTGGTGGTGGTCTTGCCGACCCCGCCCTTTTGATTGGCAACGCAGAAAATTTTCGCCATGGATGTTTTCAGGGTGAGGAGAAGAGTTACCTGGACAAAGCCAGCTTGATGCCGAAGCCGACCAGGAACAGGCCCGCGATTTTTTCCAGCGTGCGGCCGATCACCGGGCTGGCGCGCAGGCGCTCGGCCAGGAAGTGCGTCAGCAGCACGACGGTGAGGCCGTACAGGAAGGTCAGCGCCGCAATCGTCGCGGCCATCACGCCGAACGTCACGAGGCCCTGGTGCCGGACCGGGTCCACGAACAGCGGAAAAAAGGCCATGTAAAACACGATGGCCTTGGGATTGAGCAGCGTGATGGCGAAGGCCTGCCGCAAGTAGTGGCGCGGCCGGATGTTCAGCACCGGCTTGCCGCCGGGTCGGGCCGTCAGCATCCTGAGGCCGAGCCAGGCCAGGTAGGCCGCGCCCAGCCACTGCACGGCGGCAAACGCGGCCGGGTAGGTGGCGAGCAGCGCGGCCACGCCGGCCACGGCCATCCACATCAGCACCTGGTCGCCCGCAATCAGGCCCAGCGTGGCGGCCAGGCCGCCCTTGATGCCCCCCTTGCCCGTGGAGGTGATCAGCGCCAGGTTGCCCGGGCCGGGGATGGCCAGGAACAACACAATGGCCGCGACAAACGCGCCGTAATCCGCAACGCCGAACATCGAAAATTTCCCGGGAAGTAGGGGGTCGAGTTTACGTTACCGGCCCGGCGTTCAGACGGCATCCGCGCGCATCCAGACAATGCAGCGCTCGGCATCCAGCCCGGGCACGGTCAGCTGTTCCACGTGAAACACGGCCACGCCCGGCGGGAGCGCGGCGATCTCGTCGGCCGGGTGTTTGCCCTTCATGGCGAGCCAGACACCCTGCGGCGCCAGTGCCGCGCCCGACCAGTTCACGAAGTCGGCCAGCGACGCAAAGGCCCGCGAACTGATGACGTCAAAGGGCCCTGCCAGATTTTCGACCCGCGCATGCAGCCCCCGCAGGTTCGGCAGCTTGAGCGTGGCGGCAACCTGCTGGATGAAAGCCGCCTTCTTGGCCACGGTGTCCACGCAGGTCACGGCGATGTCGGGGCAGCAGATGGCGATCACGACACCCGGCAGGCCCGCGCCCGAACCGACATCGAGCAGGCGCGGCGCGCCCGCACCTTCGCCCTGCCCCACCCCTGCCGCGGACAACTGCCGCCGCAACGGCGCAATCACGGCCAGGCTGTCGAGCAGATGGTGCGTCAGCATTTCAGCCGGGTCGCGCACCGCGGTCAGGTTGTAGACCTTGTTCCACTTCTGGATCAACTCAAGATAATCCAGCAGCAGCCCGACCTGCATCTCGGACAGCGCCACCTGCATGCGGGCGGCGGCGCTGGCCAGGCGCACCCGCTTGTCAACATCAGCTTCGGTCATGTTTTGACGATTGTGAAGGGTTCGTGGAAATTCGAGGCCGACGCGCACCGGCGTTCCGGCATCACCGGCCTGGTCTTGCGGTCTGGCTACCCGGCAACAGCGCCCGGCGCATCCGGCTTGGCCAAGGGGCCAAACTCCCTGAAGCCGCCCTTCTTCAGGTGGATCAGCAACAGCGAAATGCTGGCCGGCGTGATGCCCGAGATGCGGGACGCCTGCCCCAGCGTTTCGGGCCGGTGCTTCGCGAGTTTCTGCCGCGCCTCGATCGACAGCGCGGTGACCTGCATGTAGTCCAGCGTGGGCGGCAGCTTCAGCCCCTCGTAGTGGGACGCACGCTCGACTTCGTCTTTTTGCCGGTCGATGTAGCCCGCGTACTTGGCGGCGATCTCCACCTGCTCGATGACGGGCGCGCGCAGCTCACCCAGGGTTTCAGGTGAAACCGCCTGCGCGGCGTATTTGCCGCCGTCCATCGACATCAGTTCGCCGTAGCCCACATCCGGGCGGCGCAGCAATTCGAACAGGTTGTATTCGTGCTCGATCGCCTTGCCCAGCACCCGCTCGGACTCGGCCGCCGGCAGGTTGCGCGGGTTCACCCACGTGGATTTCAGTCGCTCTGTTTCACGTGAAACAGCGTCGCGCTTGAGGCAGAACGCATCCCAGCGCGCGTCATCCACCAAGCCCATGCGGCGGCCCGCTTCGGTCAGGCGCATGTCGGCGTTGTCCTCGCGCAGCTGCAGGCGGAACTCGGCCCGGCTGGTGAACATGCGGTAGGGCTCGGTCACGCCCTGGGTGATCAGATCGTCCACCAGCACGCCCAGGTAGGCCTCGTCCCGCCGAGGCAGCCAGGCGGACTCCCCACGCACCTGCAGCGCGGCATTGATGCCCGCGAACAGGCCCTGCGCCGCCGCCTCCTCGTAGCCGGTGGTGCCGTTGATCTGGCCCGCGAAAAACAGGCCGCCAATCTGGGTGGTCTCGAAGCTGCTTTTGAGCGAGCGCGGGTCGAAGTAGTCGTATTCGATGGCGTAGCCCGGCCGCAGGATGTGGGCGTTCTCCAGCCCTTTCATGCTGCGCACCAGCTCGTACTGGATGTCGAACGGCAGGCTGGTCGAGATGCCGTTGGGGTAATACTCGTTGGTCGTCAGGCCTTCGGGCTCCAGGAAGATCTGGTGGCTGTCCTTGTCGGCGAAGCGGTTGATCTTGTCTTCCACGCTCGGGCAGTAGCGCGGCCCCACACCTTCGATCTTGCCGGTGAACATGGGGCTGCGGTCGAAACCGGAGCGGATGATCGCGTGCGTGCGCTCGTTGGTGTGCGTCACCCAGCACGGCATCTGGCGCGGATGCATGGCGGCGTTGCCCATGAAGCTGAACACCGGGACGGCCTCGCCGATGCCACCCGGCATGCCGTCGCCAGGCTGCTCGGTGCACTGGCTGAAGTCGATGCTGCGCCCGTCGAGCCGCGGCGGCGTGCCGGTCTTGAGCCGCCCCTGCGGCAGCTTCAACTCCTTGAGCCGCGCCGAGAGGCTCACCGCCGGCGGGTCGCCGGCCCGCCCGGCAGCGTAGTTGTTCAGGCCCACATGGATCTTGCCGTCCAGGAAGGTGCCGGCGGTCAGCACCACCGTGCGGCTTCGGAACCGGATGCCCACCTGGGTCACGGCGCCCACCACGCGGTCGCCCTCCACCATCAGGTCGTCGACCGCCTGCTGGAACAGCCACAGGTTGGGCTGGTTTTCCAGGCGCCGGCGGATCGCCGCCTTGTAGAGAATGCGGTCGGCCTGCGCGCGCGTGGCCCGCACCGCCGGCCCCTTGGAGCTGTTGAGAATGCGGAACTGGATGCCACCCTCGTCCGTGGCGATGCCCATGGCGCCGCCCAGCGCATCGACCTCCTTGACCAGATGGCCCTTGCCGATGCCGCCGATCGAGGGGTTGCAGCTCATCTGCCCCAGCGTCTCAATGTTGTGGCTGAGCAGCAGCGTCTTGCAGCCCATGCGCGCTGCGGCCAGTGCCGCTTCGGTACCGGCGTGGCCGCCGCCGACCACGATCACGTCGAATTCTTGAGGGTAGAGCATGGAAACATCCGGGGAGAGGGGCGCGCGTCCCGCGCCGGGGGCCGCAGCGGCCTGAAACCGGTGATTTTACCGGCCGGACCGTTTCAGGGCCTTTTGCGGGGACACCGGCAACCGCCGCGCAGGGCCCTGGTGGATGGACCTGTTATGCATGGATTGCATAACCCGACGTCAACCCGGCCTTGGACATCCCTCCGGCCGGAATCTAAGCTTCACCCACTGACCCACAAGGAAGCCGATCATGTCACCTGCATCCAACCCCTACGCCCCTACGGCGACCACCCACGCCCTGCCCTCCTACCTGCAGGCCGACAAGCTCGGCCCCTGGGGCATCTACCTGCAGCAGGTGGATCGCGTCACGCCCTACCTGGGTCATCTCGCGCGCTGGGTGGAAACGCTCAAGCACCCCAAGCGCTCACTGATCGTCGATGTGCCGATTCACATGGACGACGGCACCATCGCGCATTTCGAGGGCTACCGCGTGCAGCACAACGCCTCGCGCGGGCCCGGCAAGGGCGGCGTGCGCTTCCACCAGGACGTCACGCTGTCGGAGGTGATGGCGCTGGCCGGCTGGATGTCGATCAAGAACGCCGCCGTCAACGTGCCCTACGGCGGCGCCAAGGGTGGCATCCGCGTGGACCCGAAGAAGCTCTCCATCGGCGAACTGGAGCGCATCACACGCCGCTACACCAGCGAGATCGGCATCATCATCGGCCCGACCAAGGACATCCCGGCGCCCGACGTCAACACCGACGAGCAGATCATGGCCTGGATGATGGACACCTATTCCATGAACATCGGCGAAACCGCCACGGGCGTGGTCACCGGCAAGCCGATCCACCTGGGCGGGTCGCTGGGCCGGCGCGAGGCCACCGGGCGCGGCGTGTACACCGTGGGGGTGGAAGCGGCCCGCCACATCGGACTGCAAATCGAGGGCGCGCGCATCGCGGTGCAGGGCTTCGGCAATGTGGGCGGCATCGCCGGCAAACTGTTTGCCGAGGCCGGCGCCCGCGTCGTGGCCGTGCAGGACCATGGCGGCACGATCTACCGCGAGGCCGGGCTGGACGTGCCGGCCCTGCTGTTTCACGTGAAACAAACCGGCAGCGTGGCCGGTTTCCCGCAAGCCGAGGCGCTGGCCCACGACGCCTTCTGGGGCGTGGACGGCGACATCCTCATTCCGGCCGCGCTGGAGCAACAGATCACCGAAGCCAACGCCGGCAAGATCACCGCCCGCATGGTCATCGAGGGCGCCAACGGCCCCACCACCCCCGAGGCCGACGACATCCTGCGGGACCGCAACGTGCTGGTCGTTCCCGACGTCATCGCCAACGCCGGCGGCGTGACGGTGAGCTACTTCGAGTGGGTGCAGGACTTCTCCAGCTTCTTCTGGAGCGAGGACGAGATCAACGCCCGCCTGGTGCGCATCATGAAGGAAGCCTTTGGCGCAGTCTGGCAGGTGGCCCAGGACAACCAAGTGACGCTGCGCACCGCCACGTTCATCATCGGCTGCAAGCGCATCCTGCATGCCCGCGAGATGCGCGGGCTGTACCCGTGACCGCGCGACGGACGGCCCCGTGCGAGGCACAATGCCACGCATGAGCCACACCAACAAACTCCTCGTCTTCGCCGGCAGCACCCGCCAGCAATCCTGGAACCGCAAACTCGCCGCCGTCGCGGCCCAGATGGGACGGGCCGAAGGGGCCGAAGTCACGCACATCGAACTGGCCGACTTCGAACTGCCCATCTACAACGCCGACCTGGAAGCCCGCGGCACGCCGGCCGCCGCGATCCGGCTCAAGGAGATCTGCCACGCGCACCCAGCCTGGATCATCTGTTCGCCCGAGTACAACGGCAGCTACCCCGCGCTGCTGAAGAACACCCTGGACTGGGTCTCGCGCCCGGTGCCCGGCCACCCGGAGTGGCGCGATGGCCTGCGGCCCTTCACCGGCAAGGTGGTCGGCTTGCTGAGCGCCTCGCCAGGCGCCCTCGGGGGCCTCCGCTCGCAAAGCCATCTGGCGCCGCTGATGATGATCCTGCAGTGCTGGGTGGCGCCGAAGAAGTTCGCGCTCGGCAAAGCCGAAGGGGCGTTCGACCCCGATGGCGGACTCGCCACCGAGGCCAGCCGCGCGGGCGTGCACGCCGTCGTGGAGCAGGTGCTGTCGGCCAGCCGGCGGCTGAATGCGCCCTGAATCGCTGCGCCGCGGGTCCCGCGGCCCGGCCCAGGCGGTTCTCCAGAGGCAGGCGCCCTCGCCCTTCTGCGACGGTCCTTGTTTGCTATGATTTTGATACTTCAAGCACGCACATGATGCACTGCCGTCCGGGCTGCGGCGCGTGCTGCATCGCCCCGTCCATCAGCTCCGCCATCCCCGGCATGCCGCACGGCAAACCCGCCGGCGTGCGCTGCGCGCAGCTCGACGACGCCAACCGCTGCCGCATCTTCGGCCAGCCGGAACGCCCGCGCGTGTGCGGCCAGCTCAGGCCGTCCGGCGAGATGTGCGGCGCGCAGGACGACGGCGGAACCCACGCCCTGCTGTACCTTGGGCAACTGGAGCGCCTGACCTCGCCCCGGTGAGCCCGCCGCAACGCCAAGGCAAGGCACCCGGATTGACGCACCTCAAGCGCGGCGATGCCCATGCGCGCAGAATGAAACGCATCCGGAACCCTCCGTGGAAAGGTCTTTCGCCATGTTCAAGCACATCCTCCTCGCGACCGACGGCTCGCCCAGCGCCGGGCACGCGGCCCAGAAAGCCTTCGCACTCGCGCGCATCCATGGCGCCCAAGTGACGGCGGCCTATGTGGTGGACCCCTACCCCTATCTCGGCATCGGCGAAGCCAACCCCATGGGGTTCCAGGCCTACATGAGCGCCGCGCAGGACGCCTCCACCAAGGTCTTCATCCATCTCGCCGACCTGGCGGCCGCGGCCAGCGTGCCACTGCAGGTGCGGCTGGTGGAAAACATCCAGGCGGCGCGCGGCATCCTCCAGGTGGCCGACGATGCCGCGGTGGACCTCATCGTCATCGGTTCGCACGGCCGCAGCGGCGTCGAAAAGCTGGTGCTGGGCAGCGTGGCCGGCAAGGTGGTGGCGCAGTCCACGCGGCCGGTGCTGGTCGTTCGCTGAGACACACCGCTGCAAGAGAGTCCGGTCGCCACGCGCACCGGCGGCTGGCGCGGCCAATCGGGTTCCGCGCCCTCACCCGAGGGCGGTCCATGAAGCGCGATAACGCCCCCGGCGCCTTCGACCGAGCGTCAAGCACCCGCCAATAGTTCTTCCGGACGATGGCCGCGGGCCCGCACCGTTCCAGAGAACGACCGGCCCTAGGTCAACAGAGGGATTCCGCATGGCGGTGCCGTGCCCTAAAGTCGCAGGCATCCCCACCCACCAAGCCATCGCCATGCAATTGCCCGCCACCTCCGGCCTGCGCCGCCGCGCCCTGCTTCAATCGGGCGCTGCCCTGATCCTGCCGGCTTCCCCGCTGGTTTTCGCCCAGTCCCGCGCCGCCCTGCCCCTGAGCGTGGCGATCAACCGGGCCGGCAAGGTGCGCGCCCTGTCGCAGCGCAGTTCCCGGGCCTACATCCAGGCGACGCTGAATGTGCTGTCCGACAAGGCGCGGGAAACCGTCCTATCGAGCCAGCGCATCATCGCCGGCAACCTGGAGGAGCTGGCCGCCAGCAACCCGCCCGCCGAGGTGCGCAAGCTGCTTCAGGCGCTCGACAAACACAACGCCGCGTTCGCCGCCACCCTGGCCGGCACGCCCAGAAAGGAAGCGATTGTGGAGGTGGCCCGCACCGCGGACGAGGTGCTGGAATCCGCCGACCGGCTCACCAAGGGGTACGAGGGCCTGTCCCAGCAGGGCAGCGCCAAGATCGTCAACATCGCGGGGCGCCAGCGCATGTTGTCGCAGCGCGCCGCGCGCGGCTACTTCCTGATCGCGGCCGGCCAGGACACGCCGGCCGTCAGGAAACAGCTTGAAACCGCCCGGGCGGAGTTCAACCAGGGCCTGGCGACCCTGCAGTCGGCCCCGATTTCCACGGCCGCCATCCGCAACGAACTGGAACTGGCCAAAAGCCAGTGGCTGTTCTACGAAACCGCCTTGACGAAAACGCCCAGCCCGGAAAGCCTGCAAACCATCGCTACGACCAGCGAACGGGTGTTCGAGGTCATGGACAACCTCACCGCCATGTACGACACCGCGGTGCGCGACCTGCTGAGCTGAGCCGTCGCATCGGGCCGCCCGCGCCGCAGCCCTTCAGACGGCCAGCGCCTTCTGCCGCGACGCCAGGGCCGCCCCCAGCCACAGCGCGCCCGCCGAAAACACCAGCCCCCGGCCCAGCCCGCCGGGGCCGTCGGCGATCCAGCCCACGATGGTCGGCCCCACGATCTGCCCCGCGGCGAAGACGATGGTGAAGGCGCTGATGCCGGCCGGCCACTGCGCCGGCGGCAGGTTATGGCGCACCAGCGCCGTGGTCGAGGCCACCACCGACAGGAACACCCCGCCGAACAGCAGGCCCGAGGCCAGCACAATGGGCCACGCGGAGGTCAGCGCCGGCAGCACCGTCGCGGCGCCCAGCAGCGCGTTGAGAAACGCCAGCGCCTGCCCGCCCCGGCTGCGGTCCAGCAGGCCGGCCCAGATGCGCGACGACGCCACCACCGCCAAGCCCAGCAGCGTGTAGAACAACGTCACCGCGCCGGCCCCCACGCCCTGCTCGCGCAACAGTGCGATCACGAACGTCATGTAGCCGATATAGCCCACGCCAAACAGCGTGTAGCCGGCCAGCGCAAAGCCGAGCGGGCGCCAGTGAAACGCCGGGTTCCCGCTGGCCGAATGGGCCGCATCCGTGCGGCCCTTGGCCGTTGACTGCGCGTCTTTGTGCAGCCGGCTGACAGGCCAGCGCAGCAGCGCCGTCGCGCCCAGGCACACCGCCGCCAGGGCCCACCAGGCCCAGGCCCAACCGTGCGGGCGGCCGTGCGCCGCCTCCAGCACGGCGGGCACCAGCAGCGCCGACACCGCAATGCCCAGGCCCGTGCCCCCGTAGTACAGGCCGATCAGAAAGCCGGCGCGCCCGGGTTGCAGCGTTCCGAGCCGCGCCGCCAGCAGGCCACCCGCAATGAACACGAAGGCGCTGGCCACCCCGGCCAGCAGGCGCTGCACCAGCAGCGGCGCCGCCCCGGTGAAAAAGCCGCTCAAGCCCATGAACACGCTGGCCAGCAGCGCCCCCCACAGCAGCAACGATGCCGCGCCCAGGCGCCGCATCAGCCACGGCGTGACCAGCGCGCCGAGCAGGTAGCCCAGGGCATTCGCCGTGTTCATCGCGCCGGCCAGCGTGTAGCTCCAGCCCAGGTCGGCGCGCATCGTGGGCAGCAGCAGTCCATACGCAAAACGGGTCACGCCCAGCGACACGGCCGCGCCGAGCGACAACGCCAAGGCCAGCGCGGCCAGCGACCGGGGTGGGAGGTGCAGCGGATCCAGGGAACGCGGGGCGGGACGGTTCATGTCACTTGCATTCTGCGGGAAAGCCACAAAGTGGGTACGCTCAAAGACTTCACCATCGAGAGATCCACGCCCCGCCATGTCCCCCCTCTTCACGCCCTTCCAGGCCGGCGCCCTGTCGCTGGCCAATCGCATCGTCATGGCGCCGCTCACGCGCAACCGCGCGCCCGATGCCATTCCCACACCGCTCATGGCCGCCTACTACAGCCAGCGCGCCAGCGCCGGCCTGCTGGTCACCGAGGCCACGGCCATCAGCCCGCAGGCCCAGGGTTATGCCGACGTGCCCGGCCTGTACGGCACCGAGCAGCTCGACGGCTGGAGGCGCGTGACCGACGCCGTGCACGAGGCCGACGGCAAGATCGTGGTGCAGCTGTGGCACGTGGGCCGTGTCTCGCACACCTCGCTGCAGCCCGACGGGCAGGCTCCGGTCGCGCCCTCGGCCATCCGCGCCAAAACCAAGACCGTGTTGATCAAGGACGGCGTGCCCACCTTCACCGACACCTCCGAGCCGCGCGCGCTGGACGCGGCCGAACTTCCCGGCATCGTGCAGGATTACCGCCACGCCGCGCGCAACGCCATCGACGCCGGCTTCGACGGCGTGGAAATCCATGCCGCCAACGGCTACCTGCTCGACCAGTTCCTGAAAACCGGCGCCAACCACCGGACCGACGACTACGGCGGCAGCATCCGGAACCGCGCCCGCCTGCTGCTCGAAGTGGTGCGCGCCGTCGTGGACACCATCGGCGCCGACCGCACCGGCATCCGCCTGTCGCCGGTCACGCCAGCCAACGACGTGGTCGATGCCGACCCGCAAGCGCTGTTCGACCACGTGGTGCGCCATCTGGCCCCGTTGAACCTGGCCTACATCCACGTCATCGAGGGCGCCACCGGCGGCCCGCGCGAGATCAGCGACCGGCCGTTCGACTACGCCGCCCTGCGCCAGGCCTGGCGCGACGCCGGCGGCACCGGCGCCTGGATGGTCAACAACGGCTACGACCTGGCGGAAGCCGAAAAAGCCCTGGCCGACGGCGCCGACCTGGTCGCCTTCGGCAAGGCCTTCATCGCCAACCCCGACCTGGTGGCGCGCCTGCGCCGGGGCGGCCCGTTCAACGAGCCCGACCGCAGCACCTTCTACGGCGGCGGCGAAAAGGGCTACACCGACTACCCGGGCCTGGCGGACTGAACGGACAGCCCGCCAGGGCTGGGTTCATCCATCCCCGTGCCCGAAGGCCAGCACACGGGGCCCGCTCACCCGCCAGCCCCACCCGTTCGATGCCCGCCTGACGTCGGAGGGTCCCTCCCCGGGCGGCCACAGTTCCAGAACCCCTTTTTCGGCCCATTCCGCAGGCTGGATCCAGGGACTGATGCTCAGGTCGTGGGCAATCAGCACGCGGGGCTTTTCGTCCAGCAGCAGGGCCAGCGCGCCGCTCGCGGCGGGCGGGCCGCTGACGATGTCGATCGGCCCGCCCAGCGCCTGCCGCGCCGGCTCGGCCACCGCCAGCGCCAGCGCCTGCGACGGGAACTCGCGCCAGTGGGGCATGCCGGGCGGATGGCGTCCGAAGGCCGAACTGTCATGGGATTGCCAGAGCAGCGCGCCTTGCAGCAGCAGAAAAACCACGCCGGCCACGGCCATGACGCGGCCCTCGCCGAGTGATTTCTCGCGAATGTCCAGCGCCAACATGAGCGCGGGCACGGTCCAGAGCGCGAAGGCGGTCCCCCACTGCAGCTGCAAATCCACCCCCCACAGCAAACCCATGGCGGCCATCAGGGCCGGCGGCAGGAGGCCCCAGACGCAGAGCAGCGCCCGACCCGCGCCCGCCACCGTCCGCCCGCCAGGAACTTCGTTGCACGACGGCGCCGCGCGACGCTGCATCCACCACACCGGCACGAGCAGCAGCACGGCGGGAAGGCAGCGGTTGAACAGCCAGTCCGCCAGCCACTGCGCCGACCACGCCGCGCGCGCGGCCGTGCCGAGGCCCGCGCCCAGGGACGAATGCATGGCGTAGTCCAGCGGTCCGCGCGAGCGGCCCAGCAGCCACACGGCATGGGGGAGGCACATCAGCGCCGCGAGCGCCACGCACAGCAGCAGGCCGCGCCGCTGAAGCCGGCTGCGCCACAGCCCCTGCTGGACATACAGCCACAACCCGCCTGCGGCAACCAGCGCGTACTGGTATTTGCTGAGCATGCCCAGGCCCGCCACGGCGCCCAGCGCCAACCACCAGCGCAACCGGGGAACCGTGAGAAGGCGCCACCACAGCCAGGCACTGGCCGAGACCCAGAGCATGAGCGCGACGTTGTGGTTGAAGTAGTTGAGCCGGCCGTTGTAGAACGTGATGCCCAGCGCCGCCAGCACCCCCACCAGCGCGAACCTCGGCCCCTGGATATCACGCAGCAGCAGGCCGTACAGGGCCACCGAAACAAGGGTGCACAGCGCGCCCAGCAGGTAGCTCGACCAGGCGGACCAGCCGGCCAGCTTCGCGAAGGCCCACATCATCCACGTGGGCACCGGCGGGTGCTTGTAGTAGCCCCATTCGAGCGAGCGCATCCAGGTCAGCTGCTCGATGTTGTCGGCCGGCGGACTCAGGGCCACGCTGTCCAGATGCCACAGCCAGACGGCCGCGAACAACAGGAACAGGAGCCCCACGGCCGCCGGGCCGCGCAGCCAGACCGGCAGCGCGAGAGACCCGCGCCGGGGAAAAGCCAGGGCGTTCAAGGTTCAGCGCGGGTCAGGACGAGATCGCCGGTCTTCGATCTCAGGTGTCCGCCAGATCGCGGTTCGGCCGAGACTTGCCGAACCAGCTCACATACAGCGCCGGCAGCACCACCAGCGTGAGCAGCGTGGCGGTGATCAGCCCGCCGATCACGACAATCGCCAGCGGCCGCTGCGTTTCCGAGCCGATGTCGTGCGACAGCGCCATGGGCAACAGGCCCAGCGCGGCCAGCAGCGCCGTCATCAACACGGTCCGCAGGCGCTGCATCGAGCCCTGCTTGACCGCCTCGGCCACCGGCATGCCGTCCGAGCGCAACTGGCCGAACACCGAGAGCATGACCACGCCATTGAGCACGGCCTGGCCGGACAGCGCAATGAAGCCGATCGCGGCCGACACCGACAGCGGAATCGAGAAGATCCACAGCGCCACGAAACCGCCGATCAGCGCCAGCGGGACGTTGATCAGGATCAGCGCCGCCTGCTTGAACGACTTGAAGGCGTCGAAAAGCAGCACAAAGATCAGCAGCAGCGAGATCGGCACCACCAGCGACAGACGTTGCATCGCGCGCTCCTGGTTCTCGAACTCGCCAGACCAGCGGATCTCGTAGTTGGGCGGCAGCTTGATGCTGGCGCCCACGCGCGCCTGCATGTCCTTGACCACCGAACCCATGTCGCGGTCCTTGATGAAGATGCCGATCGCCATGGTGCGCCGGCCGGCCTCGCGGGCGATGTTCATGGCACCCGTGGTTTCGCGGATCTGCGCCACGCTGCTCAGCGTGGTGTAGCCGCCATCGGGCGTGGGAATCGGCGTCGCGCTCAGGCGGGCGATCGAACGCTTGTCCTCGGGCAGGCGCACCGCCACCGCGAACCTGCGCTCGCCTTCCCAGAGGCTGGTCGCCGCCTTGCCCGCCAGCGCCGCCTCGATCACGTCCTGCACGTCGCTCACGTTCAGGCCGTAGCGGGCCGCGCGCTCACGATCGATGTCGATCACGAGCTGCGGCAACTCGCCCAGGCGGTCGATCTCCGCGCGGAAGACGCCCGGCACCTGCTTGATTTCGCGCTCGATCGCCTCGGTCACGCGCCGCAGTTCGACCAGGTCGTCGCCCGCCACCTTGATCACGATCTGGCCGTCGATCTGCGAGATCGACTCCAGCACGTTGTCGCGGATCGGCTGGGAGAAGGTCGGCTCCATGCCCGGAATCGCCGACACCGCCGCATCCATCTGGTCGATCAGCTGCTCGCGCGTGAGGCCCTTGCGCCACTCTTCCTGAGGTTTCACGTCGACGAACACCTCGGCCATGCTGATGGTCTTGGGGTCGGTGCCGTCTTCCGGCTGGCCGGCCTTGGACACGGCCGTGCGCACCTCGGGCACTGTCAGCAGGGCCTGGCGCACCCGGCGCAGGATGCGCGCCGCCTCGTCGTTGGCCACACTGGCGGGCAGGCGCAGGTTGACCCAGATCGTGCCCTCGTTGAGTTCGGGCAGGAACTCCGACCCCAGGCGCGAGGCCACGCCCATGGCCATCGCGAACACCGTCAGCGCCGCAATCACCACCTTGCGGCGGTTCACCAGCGCCCAGTCCAGCACCGGCTCGTAGAGGCGCTTGGAGGTCGCGACCACGCGGTTGTCGCCATGGGGCAGTTTCTTGCGCAACATCCAGTAGGCCAGCAGCGGCACCAGCGTCAACGAGAAGATCAGCGAGCCGACCAGGGCCGTGGTGACCGACAGCGCCATCGGCTGGAAGATGCGGCCCTCGTGGCGCTGCAGCGCGAAGATCGGAATGTGGGCCGCGATGATGATCAGCATCGAGAACAGCGTCGGCCGCCCCACCTCGTTGGCCGCGTCGATGATGGTCTGGCGCCGCTCGCTTTCGCTCAGGTTCTCCTTGTCCTCGGACAGGCGGTGCATGATGTTCTCGATCACGATCACCGCGCCGTCCACGATGATGCCGAAGTCCATCGCGCCCAGGCTCAGCAGGTTGGCCGGCACGCCCATGATCTTCAGGCCCAGAAAGGTGGCCAGCAGCGCCAGCGGAATCACCACCACCACGGCCAGGCTGGCGCGGATGTTCGACAGGAACAGGTACAGCACCAGGGCCACCAGCAGCGCGCCCTCCACCAGGTTCTTGAACACCGTGGTCAGCGTCTTACCCATCAGCCAGGTGCGGTCGTAGTACGGCACCACCTTCACGCCAGGCGGCAGGCTGCGCGCATTGAGTTCGGCGATTTTTTCCTTCACGCCCTTGAGCACCACGCTCGGGTTCTCGCCCTTGCGCATCACCACGATGCCGGTGATCACGTCGTCGTCCGCGTCCTGGCCCACGGTACCGAGGCGCGGCACGGCCCCGACCTTGACCTGGGCGATGTCGCGGATCAGGATCGGCGTGCCGCCGCGCGCCGTGACCACGATGCGGCCGATGTCGTCGGCCGAGCGCAGCAGGCCGATGCCGCGGATCGCGTACTGCTGGGCGCCCTGCGCCACGTAGCTGCCACCGGCGTTGGAGTTGCCCCGGCCCAGCGCGTCGAGCAGGTTCTGGAACGTGAGCTTGTAGGCGCGCAGCTTGTCCAGGTCAGGTTGCACCTCGTACTGCTTGATGAAACCGCCCATGGCCACCACGTCGGCCACGCCCGGCACCTGGCGCAGGCCGCGCTCGACCACCCAGTCCTCCAGCGTGCGCAGCTCGGTGGTGGACAGGCCGTCGCCGCGCAGGCGGTAACGCATGACTTCGCCAACCGGCGTCGCGTTCGGCGCGATCTCGGCCTCCACGCCGGGCGGCAGGTCCACGCCGCGCAGGCGCTCGACGACCTGCTGGCGCGCCTGCTGTACGTTGGCGTTGTCGTCGTAGGTCACCACGGTGAACGACAGGCCGAACTGGGTGTGTGAGAACACGCGGATCGCGTTCGGCAGGCCCGACAGCGCCACCTCGATCGGCAGCGTCACCTGCTTTTCGACCTCCTCGGCCGCGCGGCCGGGGAACAGCGAGATCACCGTGACCTGGGTGTCAGTCACGTCGGGAAACGCTTCCACCGAAAGGTTCTTGAACGCGAAAAAACCGGCCGCAGCGAACATCAGCGTGCCCAGCACGATGAACAGCGGCTGGTACAGCGCGTAGGCGATCAGGCGCCTCATTGGGCCCCCGCCTTCTGGCCGGAAGCCCGGGCCGATGCCGGCCGTGCCGGCTCGGAGGCCTTTGCGGCCGGGGCCGCCACGTCGTTTTGCGCGATGCGGAACTGGCGCGCCAGCAGCAGCGCGTTCTCACTCACCACCTGCTCGCCGACCTCCAGCCCGCGCGACACCACCACCTCTTTCGGCCCCTGATAGCCCAGTTCGACGGTACGCGGCTCGAACACCCCGGCCTGCGGCTGCACATACACCACGTGCTGCGTCCCGCTCAGCAGCACGGCCGAGGCCGGCACCACCACGCCCGCGCCCAGCGTGCGCTCGAAACGTGCCGTGGCCAGCATCTCGGCCTTGAGTTGCCGATCGGCGTTGGCCACGACGCCGCGGACCTTGATGGTGCGCGTCGCGGGATCGATGAAATCGGACGCCACGGCGACGCGGCCCTCGAATTTCTGGCCCGGCAAGCCGGCCACCAGCAACTCGAACACCGCGCCCGGCCGCAGCGTGCCGACCTCCGATTCGCGCGCGTCGATCTGCACCCACAGTGCGCCCGGGTCCGACACCACGAACAGCGCGGGCACGCCCGGACCGGCCTGGTCGGGCCGCAGCTCCTGGCCCGGATTCAGGTTGCGCTCCACCACCACGCCGGCAATGCCCGAGGCCAGCGCCAGCTGCTGCGTCACGCCGTCGCCGCTGCCATAGAGGTGGGTGCGGGCCTGCGCCCGCGCCACATCGGCCTGGGCGCGCGCGGCCTCGGCCTCGGCCTGCTCCAGGTCCTTGCGCGCCACGATGCCGGCCTCGAACAGCTCGCGCTGGCGCTGCAGGGTTTTCTGCGTCAGGGCCGCGTCGGCCCGGGCCTTGGCGGTGTCGGCCTGGGCCACGGCGAAGTCGGGCGAGGCCAGCTGCGCCAGCACGCTGCCGGGCTTCACCGCCTGCCCCACGTCGGCCCGGATCGCCGTCACGCGCCCGGCGAAAGCCGGGTAGATGCGCTGCGTGCGCTCCTCGTTCCAGACCAGCTTGGCCGGCAGTTCGACCGTGAGGGTCTTGCCCGGCGCGGCGGCGGTCACGCCGAGCAGCGCGAGCTGGGAGTGGCCGGCCGGAAAGCGCAGCTGGTTGCCGTGCACGATGGGTTGCGGCGCCTCGGCCTGGGGGGCGGGCGCCTCGCCGCAGGCGCTCAGCAGGGCAACGCCAAGTGCCAGCGTCAGGGTTGAAAAAGCTTTTTTCACTTGGAGGATTCCGTGGAAGAGGTTTGGAAAGTCTCGGGCCGGGCGCGCAGCTGCCACGCGCCGGCGGCCTTGGCCGCGTCGGTGCGCGCAGCCAAGGCCTCGATCAGGGTGGCGCGCAGCGTGCGCCGGGCGTCGAGCAGGTCAGTCAGCGACATGGCGCCCTTGTTGTAGGCGGTCTCGGCGCCCTCGGCCACCTTGCGCGCACGCGGCAGGATGTCGGTTTCATAACTGCGGGCGCGCTGCGCGCTGGCCAGCGCCTCGAACTGCAGGCGCTGCATTTCGCTGGTGGCGGCACGCAGGACTTTCTCCTGCGCGGCCTGGGCCTGCGTGAGCTGGGCCTGGGCCCGGCCGATCTCGCCCTGGTAGCCGTAACCCCACTGCAGCGGCATCTGCACCCGCAATTCCAGCAGCCGCGTCGAGGTGCCGGGAAAGTGGTCGAGCGAGGCGCCCCAGGTCAGGTCCGTGCGCTTGAGCGCCTGCGCGCCGTCCAGCGCGGCCTGGGCCGCCAGCGCGCGGGCCTGCGCGGCGCGCACGTCGGGCCGTGCCTGCGCGACGGCGGCCGCGTCGGGCATGGCGACTTCAACCTCGTTGCCGGGCCAGTCGGCGCGCGCCTGCAGGCCGTCGGCCGGCACGGTCACCCCGGTGAGCTGGCGCAGCGCCAGCGCGGCGCGCTGGCGCTCCAGCCGCGCGCCCAGCACATCGGCGCGCGCGCGCTGCGCCTCGATGTCGGTCCGGGCGGCATCCTGGGCCGCCAGGTCGCCGGCCTGCACGCGACGGGCCGCGGTCGCGGCCAGTTGCGCCGCGCTGCGCTCCAGCGCCGTGACCTGCTCCAGCCGCTCCTGCGCAGCCAGCAGGTCAAAAAACGCCGCGTGCGCCGCCGTCAGCTGCTGCACGGTGGTGTCGTCAAGATCGGCCTGCGCCGCGGCCTCCGCCTGCCGGGCCGTCCGGGTGCGCAGTTCGCGCTTGTCGCCGCGCTCCCAGGTCCAGTCCAGGCCGATGGATTTGTCGATGCGCTTGCGGCTCCACAGGTTGCCGCCCCCGATGCCGTTCTGCAGGTCCATGGAAGCCAGCTTGCCCGACAACACGGGCAGCGGCGCGTGGTCGGCGGCGGCCACGTCGGCGCTGGCGGCCGCCACGGCGCCGCGGGCCAGCGCCACGTCAAGGTTGCCCCGGGCCGCCTGCAGGGCCTGCCCCAGCGTGAGGGTTGTGGGGGTCGCGGGAGTGGGCGCCTGCGCCCATGCCGGCAAGGGCAGGGCCAGCGCCAGACTTGAAACCAGAAATAACTGTCGTATGCTCATGCGCCAGTTATCGCCGAAGGCGGCTGACGGGTCACTGACCGGGCCACTCCGTAATACTGCGTACCCACTTTGAACTGCAACTGAGCCATGCGCATCCTTCTGGTCGAGGACGACGACGTCCTGCGTGACGTGATGACACGCAGCCTGATCCGGGAAGGCCACCGGGTTGACGTGGCCACGACCGTGGAGGAAGCACGCCACTGGTGGCTTGTTCAGACCTTCGACGCCGTCCTGCTGGACCTCAATCTGCCGGTGTCCGCCCAGGCGCGAAGTGGCCTGGGCAACGGGCTCCAGGTGCTGCGCGAGGCCCGCGCGCGCGGCGACCGCACGCCGGTCGTGGTGCTGACGGCGCGCAACCGCACCGAGGAGCGCATTGCCGGGCTGGACGCGGGCGCCGACGACTACCTCGGCAAACCCTTTGACCTGGCCGAGGTCGAGGCGCGCCTGCGCGCCCTGATGCGCCGCGCCCACGGCACCGACGACCGTGTCGACATGGGCGAACTGACGCTGGATCGCAAGGCCCGGCGATTTTTCCTGCAGGGCGAGCCCTGGGACCTGCCGGCGCGGGAATTCGAAGTCCTGTGGGAACTCATGACACCCGCCGGCCGGGTGGTGAGCAAACGGGTGCTGTCCGAGAAGTTGTCCGGCAACGACGAGGCGCTGGGCGACAACGCGCTGGAGGCCTTCATCTCGCGCCTGCGCAAGCGGCTCGGTGGCAGCGGCGCCAGCATCCGGACCCTGCGGGGCCTGGGCTACGTGCTGGAGAGCGACGCTTGAAACCGTCCCTGCGCACCCGTCTGGCGCGCCAGGTGGTGCTGCCGCTGGTGCTGACCTGGGCCCTGGGCACCACCGTCGCCCTGTCGGTGGCCAGCTATTTCGTGGCCCAGGCCTTCGACCGTTCGCTGCTCGACGACGCCTACGCCGTGGCGGCCCACGTGCAGTTCGATCACGGCCGGCTTGCGCTTCGCCTGTCCGCCGGTGAAATGGACACCGTGCTGTTCGATCAGCGCGAATCGGTGTATTTCGCCGTGCTCGGGGCCGATGGCGTTCTGGTGGCCGGCCACAGCGGGCTGCGCGCGCCGGCGCTGCCCGAAGGCAGCTCGCACGGCTTCGCCAACCTCAGCCTGCGCGGGCGGGACCTGCGCGCGGTCAGCCTGCGGCGGACGCAGCCGGCGGAGTTCACCGTGGTGATGGCCGAAACCACCCACAGCCGCAACGAGCTGCTGCACCGGCTGCTCACCTACTCGGCGGCGCCGCAGCTGCTGCTGCTGGCCTTCCTGACCTGGTGGCTGCGCCGCGTGATCCGGCGCGACCTGCACCCGCTGGCCCAGTTGCAGGAGGCCGTGAACCGCCGCGACGCGAACGACCTGACCCCCATTTCGCCCGCCGTGGTGGCCGGTGCGAGTTCGCGCGACGTCGAAGACCTGGGCTCCGCCATCAACTCCCTGCTGGCGCGGCTGGACTCCAGCCTCGGCGCGCAGCGCGAGTTCGCCGGCAACGTGGCGCACGAGTTGCGCACCCCGCTGGCGGGCATCCGCGCCCAGGCCGAGTACGCGCTCGCGAACGCGGACCCGGCCGTCTGGCTGGAACAGCTGAAGGGCATTGCGCGCAGCGAGGCCCGCGCCAGCCACCAGGTGGACCAGCTGCTGGCGCTGGCGCGCGCGGACGAGGCGCGCACCAGCCTGAAGCTCAGCATCGTGGCGCTGGACGAGCTGGTGCGCGACGTGCTGATGCGGTTCATGCCGCGGGCCGATGCGGCCGGCGTCGATCTGGGTGCCGTGGGGCTCGACACGCCGGCCCGGGTCTGGGCCGACGCGGCGCTGGTGGAAGGCCTGCTGGGCAATCTGCTCGACAACGCCTTGCGCTACGGCACGGCGGAGAAGCCGCGTGTCACAGTGGCTTTGACGCCGCAGCCCGGCGGCATCGCGCTGTCCGTCACGGACAACGGTCCGGGCGTGAGCGCCGATGAAGCCAGTGGCCTGGTCGGGCGCGGGGTGCAGGGCGCGGCCGGCCAGCGGCTGGGACAGGGCGCGGGCCTGGGCCTGGCCATCGTGCACCGCTATGCCGAATTGCTCGACGCCGACTTCAGCCTCGGCAATGCGCCGGACGGCCCGGGGCTGCGCGCCACCGTCGTGTTCCGGCGCACCGACGCCGGGCTGGCGTGAACCCGGCGCGTACAGCGCCGGGCACCGCCAGACCGCTTATTCGCCCAGCCCGATCGGTGCCGGCGCCCGCATCACGATGCGGGTGAACAGGCGGTCGTAGGCCGGGTCGGGCGGGTACTTGCCCGTGAGCGGGTCGCAGTTTTTCTCGAACGCGGCGTCCAGCTCTTTCCAGTCGGCTTCGGACAACACGCGCTCGGCCTCGGGCAGGATCACCTCCTCCTCCAGGCGCATGTGGTCCAGGTACGCGTCCACGTACTGCTTGAATTCATCGGTGAAGGTCTGGCGGCGCGAGTCGCCGAGCAGCTCCCACGACAGCAGCAGGTGCTGCACGTCGCGCACCGATTTTTCGCTGTGCATGTGGTCGCGCTCCAGCCGGTCGATGGCGCCCATGACCTTCGGCGAACTCTTGGCCACGCGCGGGAACAGCAGATTCGATTCCTTGGGGTGGTGCAGGCGCTCGGGGAATTCGTCGATGTAGAACAGCATGGCCCGCATCACGTCAAAGAACTGCTGCGGGTTGTCGCCCGGGCCGCGTTCCACCATCATCCGCATCGACTGGAGCATGGCGGCCAGCGACGAATGCTCGTCCCGGATGATTTGCAGGCTGGTGTGTTTCATGGCGATCTCCTCGTAATGGCGGGAACAGGCCTTGAAGGATGCCCGTGGCCGAGCCCCCGCACCATGACGCAGGTCAAGTTCCATGCAGGTAGCCGACCCCTGCCGAAGCAGGGCTTTTCAGGTGGCGCGCGGCCGCCAGCGCTTGAGCAGCAGCGCATTGCTCATCACGCTCACCGAGCTCAGCGCCATCGCGGCGCCGGCCAGCACCGGGTTCAGATAACCCAAGGCCGCCAGCGGAATGCCGGCGACGTTGTAGGCAAACGCCCAGAACAGGTTCTGGCGGATCTTGGCCACGGTGCGGTCCGAGATGTCGAGCGCCGCCGCCACCAGGCCCACGTCGCCGCGCATCAGCGTGATGCCGGCTGCGTGCATGGCCACATCGGTGCCGTTGCCCATGGCCAGGCCCACGTCGGCGGCCGCCAAGGCCGGCGCGTCGTTCACGCCGTCGCCCACCATGGCCACGGTATGACCTCCCCGCTTGTCGGGGCCACGACCGCCTTGCCGCAGCTTCGCCACCTGCGCCGCCTTGTCGCCCGGCAAGACCTCGGCCATCACCTCGCCATCCTCCGGGCGCAGGCCCAGACGCCGCGCCATGGCCTCGGCCGCGCCGCGGTTGTCGCCGGAAATCATCACCGCCTTGATGCCGCGTGCGCGCAACACGGCCAGGGCCTCTTTCGCGCCGGGCTTGGGTTCGTCACCAAAAGCCATCAGGGCGCGCAAGGTCAAGCCTTTGGTCGTGCGCTCGGCCATCGCAGAGACCGTCGCGCCCTGCGCCTGCAAGGCCTCGGCCTTGGCGGCCAGCGGGCCCAGCGCCACGCCCAACTCCTCCATCCAGCGCAGGCTGCCGATCAAGTAGCTGCGCACGCCGACCTCGCCCTCGCTGCCACGCCCCGGCACGGCGCGCACGTTGTCGGGGGCTTCGATCGTCAGGCCGCGCTCCTGCGCCGCCGCCACCACGGCGCGCGCCAGCGGGTGCTCGCTGCCGCTTTGCAGGCTGGCGGCCGCCTTGAGCAATTCGGGCTCGTCCACGCCTTCAGCCACCGCCAGCGCAGTCAGGCGCGGGCGCCCCAGCGTCAATGTGCCGGTCTTATCGAAGGCCACGATGTCCACCTGGTGCGCCAGTTCCAGCGCCTGCGCGTCCTTGATCAAGATGCCGTGCTTCGCCGCCACACCGGTGCCCGCCATGATGGCGGCCGGCGTCGCCAGGCCCAGCGCGCAGGGGCAGGCGATCACCAGCACCGCCACGGCGTGGATCACGGCGGTCTCGAACGGCGCACCGGCCCACCCCAGCCAACCCAGCAGCGTGACGAGCGACACCCCCAGCACCACCGGCACGAACACCGCCGAGACCTGGTCCACCAGCCGCTGGATCGGCGCCTTGGCCGCCTGCGCGTCTTCCACCAGGCGGATGATGTGCGAGAGCACGGTCTCGCTGCCCACCGCCGTCACCCGCAGCACCACGCGGCCTTCGCCGTTGATGGCGCCGCCGGTCAGCTTCTCGCCCGCGTCTTTGGCCACCGGCAGCGGCTCGCCGGTCAGCATGGATTCGTCCACCTGCGTGTGGCCCTCCAGCAGCGTGCCGTCCACCGGAAAGCGCTCACCGGGCTTGACCACCAATTTGTCGCCCACCAGCACCTCGGCCACCGGCACGTCCACTTCACCCTCGACGCCGATCAGGTGCGCCACGTCGGGCCGCAGCGCATGCAGCGCGCGGATCGCCGCCGTGGTCTGGCGCTTGGCGCGCGCCTCCAGCCACTTGCCCAGCAGCACCAGCGTCACGACGATGGCCGAGCCCTCGAAGTACAAGTGCACCATGGCGCCCGGCTCCGCCGTGAGCCAGAGCCACACCGAGAGCGCCCAACCGGCCGTGGTGCCGATAGCCACCAGCAGGTCCATGTTGCCGGTCAGGGCCTTCAGCGCGTGCCAGCCCGCCTTGTAAAAACGCGCGCCCAGGATGAACTGCACCGGCGTGGCGAGCACGAACTGCATCCAGGCGGCCAGCATCCAATGCTTGCCCAAGAAGTCGCCGACCATCGGCAACGCTAGCGGCGCCGACAGCAGCAGGCCCGCACCCACCGGCGCAAAGCCGGCCCAGGGCGAGTTGTCCTCCATCGCATCGGCCTGCTCGGGCGTGCGTGGCTCGTAGCCCGCGTCGCGCACCGCCCGGCGCAGGCGCGCCTCCATCTGCTCGCCGGGCGCGAAGACGATGCGCGCCGACTCGGTCGCCAGGTTCACCGTCGCGTCCTGCACGCCCGGGACTTTTTTCAGCGCCTTCTCCACGCGCGTCACACACGAGGCGCAGGTCATGCCGCCAATGCCGATATCGAGGGACGGAGACGGGGCGGTGGTGGTGTTCATGGCACGAAGCGTAATCCTTCCCATGAGGGCAAGGTCAAGGCGTTGCAAAAGGGCTTGACGTTCCCATAATGGCAAGGTTCAGACTATGCTTTCAACTTCACTCCCTCCACGAGGACACCCCATGAACCAGACCTTCACCGTCACCGGCATGACCTGCGGCCATTGCGAAAAAGCCGTCACCCGCGCGATCCAGCAGGTGGACCCGCAGGCCGAAGTCCAGATCGACCGCGCGCAGAACCTCGTGCAGGT
This sequence comes from Comamonadaceae bacterium, assembly GCA_023259355.1. GTDB lineage: Bacteria > Pseudomonadota > Gammaproteobacteria > Burkholderiales > Burkholderiaceae_C > JAHFQI01. Next base: position 551 of record JAHFQI010000023.1, on the reverse strand, counting down.
CGAATCCGCGCAGCCGCGCGAGACACTGGCCCGGGCGATCGCCGAGGAAGGTTATGCCGTCGCCGCCTGAACACCACAACTTTCCGGTCAACATCGGCCAGGCGGCTGCGCTGTCCGGGGTGTCGGCCAAGATGCTGCGCCACTACGAATCGCTGGGCCTGCTCGGCCGGGTCACACGCACCGACAGCGGCTACCGCCAGTACAGCGAGTCCGACGTGCACACGCTGCGCTTCATCAAGCGCTCGCGCGACCTCGGCTTTTCGATGGCCGAGATCGCCGAACTCGTGAACCTCTGGCAGAACCGCCGCCGCGCCAGCGCCAGCGTCAAACGCATCGCGCAAAAACACGTGGACGATCTGGCCGCGCGCATCGAGGCGATGCAGGCCATGCAGCGCAGCCTGCAGAACCTGCTGCACCACTGCCACGGCGACGAGCGGCCCGATTGCCCGATCCTGGACGACCTGGCCGGCACCGCGCCCGCCAGTTGCCATGGATAACGGCAGCCACAAATCCAAACTGCAATACTTTCCGCCATGACCGACCCCGCCGCC
>JAHFQI010000022.1:25282-31000 GCA_023259355.1 Comamonadaceae bacterium | reverse complement strand
GAATCCATCATGCGCCAGGCCGAGGAACATCTGGAGCGCCTGAACGCGCGCCAGCGCGAGACCGTGCCGGCAAGTGAGCTGGTGGTGGGCGTGCAATGCGGCAGCAGCGACGCCTTCTCGGGCGTCACCGCCAACCCGGCGGTGGGCTTTTGCACCGACCTGCTGGTGCGCGCCGGCGCCACCGTGATGTTCTCGGAAACCACCGAGGTGCGTGACGGCATCGACCAGCTGACGTCGCGCGCCACCACGCCCGAAGTGGCCGAGGGCATGATCCGCGAAATGGCCTGGTACGACGCCTACCTGAAGCGCGGCAGCGCCGACCGCAGCGCCAACACCACGCCCGGCAACAAGAAGGGCGGCCTGTCGAACATCGTCGAGAAGGCCATGGGCTCGATCGTCAAGAGCGGCAGCTCACCCATTTCCGGTGTGATCTCGCCCGGCGAGAAGATCCGGCAGAAAGGCCTGATCTACGCCGCCACGCCCGCCTCCGACTTCATCTGCGGCACGCTGCAACTGGCCGCGGGCATGAACCTGCACGTCTTCACCACGGGCCGCGGCACCCCCTACGGCCTGGCCGAATGCCCGGTGATCAAGGTCGCCACGCGCAGCGACCTGGCGCGCCGCTGGCACGACCTGATGGACGTGAACGCCGGCACCATCGCCACAGGCGAGAAGACCATCGAGGAGGTGGGCTGGGAGCTGTTCCGCCTGATGCTCGACGTGGCCAGCGGCCGCAAGAAGACCTGGGCCGAGCACTGGAAGCTGCACAACGCGCTGGTGCTGTTCAACCCGGCGCCGGTGACCTGAAACTTTGCGGGACCGGCCCCGGTTCCAACGGGTGGCGCCGGGGCGCATCATCATCATCATCATCAAGAACGCGGGCATCCAGCCCGAATAGGCGGACCGCTCCCGCGCGGCACCATTTTATTTGAAGTTAACTCTACAACAATGTAGAGTTCACTTCATGAATCACTGGCAAGCGCTCATTACCAGCCTCCCCACCGAGAACGCCACCGTGCGCATGCGCGCCTGGCGGGCGCTCAAGGCCTGCGGTGCCGCCGTGGTGCGGGATGGTGTGTACGTGCTGCCCGATCAGGCGGCCTGCCGCGCCACCCTGGACGGCATTGCGGCCGATGTTCAGGAGGGTGGCGGAACCGCCTACGTGCTCCAGCTCAACGAGCCCGAAGGCGGGCCTTTTGTGGCCCTATTTGACCGGTCGCCGGCGTATGCCGCCCTGCTGGCCGAGATCGGCACGGCCGCGCAAGCCCTGTCACCCGACACCGCGAGCGACACGCTCAAGCAGGCCCGCAAGCTCCGCAAAGCCTTCACCAGCCTCGCCGGGATTGACTTCTTTCCCGGCGAGGCCAGGAAGCAGACCGCCGCCGCGCTGGAGGAACTGGAACTGGCCGCCGCTGTAGCTTTGTCACCTGATGAACCCCATGCGGTGCAGGGCAAGGTGCCGTCGCTGCGCACCGCCGACCACCAGGGCCGCGTCTGGGCCACCCGCCGCCGCCCCTGGGTGGACCGGCTGGCCAGCGCCTGGCTGATCCGCCGCTTCATCGATCCGGGCGCCCGCATCGTCTGGATCGACACGCCCGCCGACTGCCCGGCCAACGCCCTGGGTTTTGACTTTGACGGTGCGACCTTCACCCACGTCGGTGCCCGGGTCACGTTTGAAGTGCTGCTGGCCAGCTTCGATCTGGAGCGCCCCGCATTGAAGCGCCTTGGCGCGCTGGTGCACTACCTGGACGTGGGCGGCGTTCAAGTGCCCGAAGCGGCCGGGGTGGAAAGCGTGCTCGGCGGCCTGCGGGACGCCATCCACGACGACGACCCCTTGCTGGCGGCCGCCAGCGGCATTTTTGACGGCTTGCTCCACACGTTCTCAAGAGAGGAAATTTCGAATGACAAACCCTGAAATCCAGGCCGATGCCGGGGCGGGCCCGATCAGGTACAGCCTGTGGCAAATGGTGCTCTACATGCTGAAGCTGGGCGCATTGGGCTTCGGTGGCCCGGTGGCGCTGGTCGGCTACATGCGCCGCGACCTGGTGGAGCAGCGCGGCTGGATCACCGAGTCCGACTACAAGGAGGGCCTGGCGCTGGCCCAGCTGGCCCCGGGCCCGATGGCCGCGCAAACCGCGATTTACCTGGGCTATGTGCATTACCGCATCCTGGGTGCCACGCTGGCCGGCATTGCCTTCGTCCTGCCATCGTTCTTCATGGTCGTGGCGCTGGGCTGGGCGTACCAGAAATTCGGCGGGCTGACCTGGATGCAGGCCGTGTTCTATGGCGTCGGGGCCGCCGTGATCGGCATCATCGCCATCAGCGCCCACAAGCTGACGACCAAGAGCGTGGGCAAGGACAAGCTGCTGTGGGCGATCTTCCTGACGCTGGCGGCCGTGACGGTCATTACCGAATCCGAGATCGCCTGGCTGTTTCTCGCTGCGGGCGTGGTGGCCTGGCTCTGGCGCGCCCCACCCCGACGCTGGTTCGGCGGCGGCATGACGGCAGCCCTGCCCGCGGTGGATGCGCCGCAGGCCAGCGCCTGGCTGGCGACGCTCGACCTGTCGCTGCTCAGCCAGATCGGCCTGTTCTTTGCCAAGGCCGGCGCTTTCGTCTTCGGCTCGGGCCTGGCCATCGTGCCGTTCCTGTATGGCGGCGTGGTCACCGAACACCACTGGCTCAATGAAAAGCAGTTCGTCGATGCCGTCGCGGTGGCCATGATCACGCCGGGCCCCGTGGTGATCACCGTGGGCTTCATCGGCTACCTGGTGGCGGGGTTCCCGGGCGCCTGCGTGGCGGCATTGGCGACTTTCCTGCCGTGTTACCTGTTCACCATCATCCCGGCCCCTTATTTCAAGAAGTACGGCAAGCTGCCCGGCATCGTGGCCTTCGTCGATGGCGTGACAGCGGCCGCGGTGGGCGCCATCACCGGCTCGGTCATCGTGATCGCCAAGCGCTCCATCGTGGACATCCCGACGGCACTGATGGCGCTCGCCACGGTGGCCTTGCTCTGGAAATACAAAAAGCTGCAGGAACCGGTGATCGTGGCGGGCGCTGCCTTGATCGGGCTGGTGTTGTACCCGCTGCTGCACCGTTGAACGCTGCCGAGACCCAACCCGCTTCAGACTTCCGAAAAAGTCGCCTCCACAGGAGTTGAACCATGAAATGGATCACCCGCGAACGCCCCAAGATCGACCGCATCGCCTGCCCGTGGCTGGTGGTGCGCTACATCGACCCCGAGGCCGAGTTCCTGTATGTCCCTTCGGCGGACGTGCTGCGGCTGGCGGCGGAAACCGGCGCCATTCCCTACGACATTCCCGGCGTCGAACTGAGCCACGTGGGCGAGTTGTGCAGCTTCGACACCTTCCTGAAGAAATACGGCTTGAGCGATCCGGCCTTGCAGCAACTGGCCGCCATCGTGCGGGGGGCCGACACCTCGCGGCTGGACCTGACGCCGCAGTCCGCCGGGCTGTATGCGATCTCGCTGGGTCTGTCGAAGAACTTCACCAATGACCACGAGATGCTCGGCCACGGCCTGGTGATGTACGACGCCCTGTATGCATGGTGCCGCCACTGCCAGGCGGAATCACACAACTGGCCGCCCAGGATGTGAGGCAGCCCGGTCAAAACGCCAGGCCGTAGCGCAGCTGGACAAAGTTCTCGCCGGGATTGGGTTTGCGGATGTCGGCATTCGAAATGTGCTGCAGGTTCAGCGCGACTTCGTGGCGCCGTCCCGCGCCGAAGTTGATGCCCACACCCAGGTGATCCGCAAAATTGAAGCGGGTGCCGAACTGCTTTCTGGGGGTCTGGTAACGCACGTCCAGAAGCGACACGCCGATGCCCCCCTCGACGAACCACGGCGCGCGACCCTGGTCGGCGCGCCAGCGCAGCACCGGCACCAGGCCGACCTGGGTCAGGCCCTCGAACGCGCCGGCTGTGCTGGCGCTGGGCGCGCGCCAGTGGCTCACGTAGGCATCCCAGTGCCCGGTGACCGAACCGCCACCGATCTCCCAGTGCCGGGATCCCGGCCAGGGCCACGGCCAGGTGACACCGACCGTGGTCGAGCGGGTCACCCCGGTGGCATGCCCGATCTGGACGTAGGCCCTCGTTGCCGCGGCGTCGTCAGCCTGGCCCTGCGCCAGTGCGTGGCCGGTCGCCCCCAAAGCCAGGGTGCCGATCACAGTGAGGCGGGTGATGGAATTGCGTGGTGTGAATTGCATGTAAGCCATTGTGATCAAAATCCGCGCCGGATGCACCCCCTGCGCCTCGCTGGTCACCGGCGGTTTCGCGCCATCGAACCCAAGCTGCGCTGCAGGCGACCCGCGGCGACCCGGCCCTCGGGAATAATGGCCCCATGCCGCCGACCCACTCGATCTGGAGCGCCCTGCGCCAGCCCGCCTTTCGGGGGCTGTGGCTCTGCGGCGGCGTCTTCTTCATCGGCAGCGGCATGCAGACCATGGCGGCCGCCTGGCTCATGGTCGAACTCAGCGGCTCGTCCTTCCTGGCCGCGCTGGTGCAGACCGCGGTGTTCCTGCCCATGTTCCTGCTGGCGCTGCCCGCGGGCGTGCTGGCCGACACCACCGACCGCCGGCGTTTGATCTCGGGCGCGCTGCTGGCGCAGGTGGCCGCCTGCGCGCTGCTGGCCCTGCTGGTGCTGGGCGGCTGGGGCGGGCCGGCGTCGGTGCTTTTCCTGGTGTTTGTGTGCGGCTGCTGCACGGCGGTGCTGACGCCGGCCTGGAACTCGTCGGTGGTGGACCCGGTGCCGCGCGACGAATGGCCGCAGGCCATCACCGCGATCAGTATTGCCTACAACGTGGCGCGCGCCATCGGCCCCACGCTGGCGGGCCTGCTGTTTGCCCGACTGGGCGCGGGCTGGGTGTTCACGGTCACGGTGTTCACGACGCTGGTGATGTGGGAGTCGATCCGCCGCTGGCCGCCGCGCGCGCACCCGCCCTCGCGCCTGCCGGCCGAGCGCCTGTGGGGCGGCACGCTCAGCGGCCTGCGTTTTGCCTGGCACTCGCGCATGATCCTGGCGCAGCTGGTGCGCGTGATGGCCTACAGCGCGGCCGGCTCGGCGCTGTGGGCGCTGCTGCCGGTGATCGCGCAGCGCCAGCTGGGCACCGGGGCTGAAGGCTTCGGCCTGCTGATGGGCTGCCTGGGCACGGGTGCCGTGGCCTCCGGTCTGGTGATCGGGCGCCTGAGAGCGCGCTTCGGACTGGACGCCATCGTTGGCGCGAGCTGCGTGGTTTTTGCCGCCGTCATGCTGCTGGCCGCCTGGACCCGCGTGCCGTTGCTGGTCTATGGCGCCATGGCGCTGGGCGGCGCCGCGTGGATGGCGGCCATGTCCACCTTCAACAGCGCCACGCAGGCCAGCGCGCCGCCGTGGGTGCGCTCGCGCGCGGTGGCGCTGCACATGGTGGCCTCGCTGGGCGCCTTCGCCATCGGCTCGGCCTTCTGGGGCGCGGTCTCCGACCTCGCCGGCCTGACCCCGGCGCTGGTCGCGGCCAGCCTGCTGATGGCCGCCGGCCTGCTGCTGGCGCGCCCGTTTCCCCTGCGCGTGGGCGCCATCCACGAGGTGACGCAGGGCACGCCCTGGGACGAACTCTTCGTGGCCGCCGAACCCAGCCCCGAGGCGGGTCCGGTGGCGGTGGAGGTGGGTTACCGCATCCGCCCCGACGAGGACCGCGCCTTTCTCGACACCGTCAGCCGCATGAAGGC
>JAHFQI010000022.1:0-25272 GCA_023259355.1 Comamonadaceae bacterium | reverse complement strand
GCTTCATCGTCGAATCGTGGGTGGACTACCTGCGCCAGCGCGCCCGCGCCACCGTGGCCGACCAAGCGCTCGAAGCCGAGGTGCGCGCCTTCCTGGCGCACGGCGAAAGCGCGCGCATGTCGCACTACATTGCCGAGCGCTGAGGCGCCTGCCGCTCAACGCCGCAAGTCGCGCGTCAGCGCCCGCAGCGCCGCCTCGTCCAGCGTCTCGCGCGCGAGCAGTTCGCGTGCGCAGCGCTCCAGCACATCACGGTTGCGCTCCAGGATGGCCAGGGTCCGCGCGAAGGTGTCCATCACGATGGCGCGGATGGCTTCGTCGATGCGCTGCTGCGTCGCCGGGCTGGTGGGGCTGCCGCCCTGCACCGGGCCGGGCGTGTCGAGGAAACGCGGCGGCTGGGCTTCGTAGGCCACGTAGCCCAGTTCCTCCACCATGCCGTAGCGCGTGACCATGTCGCGCGCGATGTCGGTCACCTTGGCCAGGTCGTCCGCAGCGCCGGTCGAGAGCTGGCCGAACACGAGTTTTTCGGCGGCGCGCCCGCCCAGCAACACCGAGATCTTGTGCTCCAGTTCCTCGCGCGTCATCAGGAAGCGGTCTTCCGTGGGCCGCTGCAGCGTGTAGCCCAATGCGCCGATGCCGCGCGGAATGATCGAGACCTTGTGCACCGGGTCGGTGTCGGACAGCGACAGGGCCACCAGGGCGTGCCCCATCTCGTGGGTGGCCACCACCTCGCGCTCGCGCGGGCTGAGCACGCGGTTGCGTTTTTCAAGACCCGCCACGATGCGCTCGATGGCGACCGTGAAGTCGATCAGCGCCACCGCGCCGGCACCGCGGCGCGTCGCGGCCAGGGCGGCCTCGTTGCACAGGTTGGCCAGGTCGGCCCCCGAAAACCCGGTGGTCAGCGCCGCCACCTGCTCCAGGTCCACCAGGCTGTCGAGCTGGATCTTGCGCGAATGCACCTTCAGGATCTGCACCCGGCCCACCTTGTCGGGGCGGTCCACCAGCACATGGCGGTCGAAGCGGCCGGCGCGCAGCAGGGCCGGGTCGAGGATTTCAGGCCGGTTGGTGGCGGCCAGCAGCACCAGGCCGGTGGAGCTGTCAAAGCCGTCCAGCTCCACCAGCAGCTGGTTCAGCGTCTGTTCGCGCTCGTCATGGCCGCCCACCAGGCCGGCGGCGCCTCGCGCGCGGCCCAGCGCGTCCAGTTCGTCGATGAAGATGATGGCCGGGGCCTTGCCGCGGGCCTGCTCGAACAGGTCGCGCACGCGTGCCGCGCCCACGCCCACGAACATCTCGACGAATTCCGATCCCGAGATCAGGAAAAACGGCACGCCCGCCTCGCCCGCCACGGCCTTGGCCAGCAGCGTCTTGCCGGTGCCCGGCGGGCCGACCAGCAGCACGCCGCGCGGCATGTGGGCGCCCAGCCGGCCATAGCCTTTCGGATCTTTCAGGAAGGCGACGATTTCCTGCAGCTCCGCCTTGGCCTCGTCCACGCCGGCCACGTCGGCAAAGGTCACGCCGGTGTCCTGCTCGACGAAGACCTTGGCCCGGCTCTTGCCGATGCTCATGAAGCCGCCGAGCCCGCCCATGCCCTGCTTCTCGGCGAAGCGGCGGAACACGAAGTACCACAGGCCCATGAACACCGCGGCCGGCGCAATCCAGGAAATCACGTCGCGCAGCAGCGTGCTTTCGATCACGCGGGTGTAGGGCACGTTGTAGGGCGCCAGCCGCGCGGCCAGGTCGGGCTCGACGCGGGTGGCAACGATGACGGTCTTGCCGTTGGCCTCGGGCTCCTTGAGCCGGCCCGTGAGCGTGCGTTCGCCCACCGTGACTTCGGCCACGCGGCCGGCGGCCAGCGCCTTTTCGAATTCGCTGTACGACACCAGCTCGATCTGGCGGGCCTGCCACAGCGTCTGCAGCGCCATGATCGCCAGCATGGCGACGGCCCAGTAAGCCAGGTTCCAGCGGGTTTTCGGTTCCATGCGCAGGCCTTCTTTCTCGACTGAACCCCCAATAACACCAGCGCCCGTGCGGGCAACCGCGCCGGCATAATCGCATGAATGTCCGAACGTGTCATTCCCCTGATCGACCAGCGCATCGCCTCGCTCGCGGCCACCGTCCCGGCGCGGCGCATCGCGGCGGACGGCCTGCTCAGCGACCGCCTGGGCCGGCCGCTCAGCGACCTGCGCATCAGCGTCACCGACCGCTGCAACTTCCGCTGCAACTACTGCATGCCCAAGGAAGTGTTCGACAAGGACTACCCCTACCTGCCGCACGGCGCGCTGCTGACGTTCGAGGAAATCACCCGCACCGCGAAACTCTTCGTGGCGCACGGCGTGCGCAAGATCCGCCTGACCGGCGGGGAGCCGCTGCTGCGCAAGAACATCGAGGTGCTGATCGAGCAACTCGCCGCGCTGCGCACGCCCGACGGCCAGCCGCTGGACCTGACGCTCACCACCAACGGCTCGCTGCTCGCGCGCAAGGCGAAATCGCTCAAGGCCGCCGGCCTGCAGCGCGTGACCGTGAGCCTGGACGGGCTCGACGACGCGGTGTTCCGCCGCATGAACGACGTGGACTTTCCCGTGGCCGACGTGCTGGCGGGCATCGAAGCGGCGCGCGAGGCGGGCCTGGGCCAGGGCGGCGCGGGCCACAGCCTGAAGATCAACATGGTCGTCAAGCGCGGCACCAACGAGCATGAAATCCTGCCCATGGCCCGGCATTTCCAGGGCAGCGGCATCGTGCTGCGCTTCATCGAGTACATGGATGTGGGCGCGACCAACGGCTGGCGCATGGACGAGGTGCTGCCCAGCGCCGACGTGGTCAGGATGATCCACGCCGAGCTGCCGCTGGTGCAGCTCGACCCATCGGCCCCTGGCGAAACCGCCGAGCGCTGGGGCTACGCGGACGCCAGTGGCAGGCACGACCCGGCGCTGGGCGAGATCGGTGTGATCAGCAGCGTGACGCAGGCCTTCTGCTGCGACTGCAACCGCGCGCGCCTGTCCACCGAGGGCAAGCTCTACCTGTGCCTGTTCGCGGGCCAAGGCTACGACCTGCGCGCGCTGCTGCGTGGTGGCGCCAGCGACGACGACATCGCCTCCGCCATCGGCGGCATCTGGCAGGGCCGCGACGACCGTTATTCGGAGTTGCGAAGCACTATGGCGCCCGACACCAGTACCGGAACCCGCCGGGTTGAGATGAGCTACATCGGCGGCTGACCCGCAATGGCCTCGGCCATGCGATCGACATTCACGACATCTCCCCCATGATCAAGCCTCTGGAAATCACCGCCCTGGTCCTTGCCGGCGGACGCGGCTCCCGCATGGGCGGCGTGGACAAGGGCCTGCAGAACTTCAACGGCCTGCCGCTCGCCCTGCACACCCTGATGCGGCTGCAAACCCAGCAAGGCGGGCTGATCGGCGAGGTGATGGTCAACGCCAACCGCAACCTGGCTGCATACGAGGCCTTCGGCGCGCCGGTCTGGCCCGACACGTTGGCCGATTACGCCGGGCCGCTGGCCGGCTTCCTGACCGGGCTGGAGCGCTGCGAAACCCCGTACCTCATGACCGTGCCCTGCGACACGCCGCTGTTTCCGCCGGACCTGGCCGCGCGCCTGGCCGAGGCGCTGGTGCGCGAGAACGCAGAGATCGCGATGGCCGCAGCCCGCGAGGAAGACGGGCAGCTGCGCGCGCAGCCGGTGTTCTGCCTGCTGCGCACCGAACTGCTCGAAAGCCTGGTGAAATTCACCCACGCGGGTGGACGAAAAATCGACCGCTGGACGGGCCAGCACAACACCGTGATCGTGCCGTTCGACCGGCCCGGCGACGAACCGAAGGCGTTTTTCAACGCCAACACGCTGGCCGAGCTGCATTCACTTGAAAGTCCATGAAGACCCTTGAACAGATTGCCGCCGAACTGCAAGGCTACGACCCGCAGGCCTTGAGCGCGGACGGCGTGAACGAATTTCTTGCGCGCCTGGTTTCGCCCGTCACGGAAACCGAGACCGTGGGCATTTTCGAGGCGCTGGACCGCGTGCTGGCGCAGGACGTGATCTCCCCCATCAGCGTACCGCCGCACGACAACTCGGCCATGGACGGCTTTGCCTTCGACAGCGCGCAGCTGCGGCCCGATGCGCCGCTGACGCTGAAAGTCGTCGGCACCGCCTTCGCGGGCAAGGCCTGGCAAGGCACCGTCGGCGCGGGCGAGTGCGTGAAGATCATGACCGGCGCCATCATGCCGGCGGGGCTGGACACCGTGGTGCCGCAGGAGTTCACCACCGTCTCCGGCGATGCGGTCACCCTCCCCGCGAAGCTGCTGCAGCCCGGCGACAACCGCCGCAAGCTCGGCGAGGATCTCATGGCCGGCCGGCCTGCGCTGCAGCAGGGCACCCGCCTCTCGCCGGCGGCCTGCGGCCTGCTGGCCAGCCTGGGCATCGCCTCGGTGCCCGTGGCCCGGCGCCTCAAGGTCGCCTACTTCTCGACTGGCGACGAGATCCTGAGCCTGGGCGAGCCGCCACGCGAAGGCGCGGTGTACGACAGCAACCGCTACACGGTGTTTGGCCTGCTCACGCGCCTGGGCTGCGAGGTCATCGACATGGGCGTGGTGCGCGACGACCCGGCGCTGCTGGAAGCCGCCTTCACCAGCGCCGCACGGCAGGCCGACGCCATCATCACCAGCGGCGGCGTGAGCGTGGGCGAGGCCGACTACACGAAAACCATGATGAAGAAGCTTGGCGACGTGGCGTTCTGGCGCATTGCCATGCGGCCGGGCCGGCCGATGGCGGTCGGCCGGATCGCCTCGGAGGGCCGATCCGCTGTGTTGTTTGGATTGCCCGGCAACCCGGTGGCCGTGATGGTGACGTTCCTGGCTTTCGTGCGCCCCGCCCTGCTCCGGATGATGGGTCGCCGCACCCTGCCCCCGCCGCTGCTGCGCGCGCGCAGCGTGGAGGCGATCCGCAAGAAGCCCGGCCGCACCGAGTACCAGCGCGGCACCGTCAGCACGGCGCCCGACGGCACGCTGCGCGTGCAGACCACGGGCAACCAGGGCTCGGGCGTGCTGAGTTCCATGGTGCAGGGCAACGGCCTGATCGTGCTGCACCACGCCCAGGGCAATGTGGCGGCGGGCGACGAGGTGGACGTGATGATGTTCGACGGCGTGATCTGACCGGTGCGGCGGTGGTGTCCAGACATTGACAAGCCCTGAACACCCGATGAAACCCGGAAGGCACGCCGGCTTTTTTGCCCGCTTCCTGCACACCCGCGCCATCCACCGCCTGTTCCGGCGCATGGCGCTGCTGGAGTCGATCCAGGATGCGCCGATCAGCCGCGAGGTGCCGTCCACGCTGGCACAGACGCTGTCCGAGGCGGCGCGCAACGATCCAGCGGCCCTGCTGCAATCGCTGGGCAGCCATGCCGACGGGCTGACCGAGACCGAGGCCCGCACCGCGCGCACACGGGCCGGCCCGAACGAGGTGGAGCACGAAAAGCCCCTGCCATGGTGGCTGCACCTGTGGCACTGCTACCGCAATCCATTCAACCTCTTGCTGACCGTGCTGGCGGTGATCTCCTGGGCCACCCACGACACCAAGGCCGCAACCGTCATCGGGGCCATGGTCGTGCTGTCCACCGTCATGCGTTTCTGGCAGGAAAACCGTTCCCACGAGGCGGCCGACAAACTCAAGGCCATGGTCAGCAGCACGGCCACGGTGCTGCGGCGGGACCGGCCCAACCCGGCGCCGGCCGCCACGCCTGGCGCGATCCCGAACGGTGCGGTTTCACGCCAGATCGAATTGCCCATCCGCCAACTGGTGCCTGGCGATGTCCTGGTGCTGTCAGCCGGCGACATGATTCCGGCGGACCTGCGCCTGCTGTCGGCCAAGGACTTGTTCGTCGGCCAGTCGGCCATGACCGGCGAGTCCCTGCCGGTGGAGAAATTCCCGGTTCAGCGCGACCTGAAAGCCACCAATCCGCTGGAGCTGGACAACATCCTGTTCATGGGCACCAACGTGGTGTCGGGCTCGGCGATGGCGGTGGTGCTGGCCACCGGGAACCACACCTACTTCGGCGCGCTGGCGCAGCGGGTGTCGGCCACCGACCGCGCGCCGACCTCGTTCCAGACCGGCGTGAACCGGGTGAGCTGGCTGCTGATCCGGTTCATGGCGGTCATGGTGCCGCTGGTGTTGCTGCTCAACGGCTTCACCAAGGGCGACTGGCTGCAGGCGCTGCTGTTTGCGTTGTCCATCGCCGTGGGGCTCACGCCGGAAATGCTGCCGATGATCGTGACCTCGACGCTGGCGCGCGGCGCCGTGTTCCTGTCGCGCAAGAAGGTCATCGTGAAACGGCTGGACGCGATCCAGAACTTCGGCGCCATGGATGTGCTGTGCACCGACAAGACCGGCACGCTGACGCAGGACCGGATCGTGCTGGCGCAGCACACCGATGCCTGGGGCCAAGAGTCGTCGCAGGTGCTGGAGATGGCCTACCTCAACAGCTACCACCAGACCGGCCTTAAGAACCTGCTCGACGTGGCGGTGCTTGAACATGCCGAGGTGCACCGCGACCTGGAAGTGGCGACCGCCTTCCAGAAAGTGGACGAGATGCCGTTCGACTTCAGCCGCCGCCGCATGTCGGTGGTGGTGGCCGAGCACGACCGGCGCCACCTGCTGATCTGCAAGGGCGCGGTCGAGGAGATCCTGTCGGTTTGCACCCAGGTGCGCCATGGCGACGTCGGTGAACCGCTGACGCCGGCCTTGCTGGCGCGCCAGCAGGCCCTCACGGGCAGCCTCAACGCGCAGGGCCTGCGCGTCGTGGCCGTGGCGGTGAAGGACATGCCGCCCGCAAAAACCGATTACGGCATCGCCGACGAAGCCGCACTGACGCTGGTCGGCTATGTCGCTTTTCTCGATCCGCCCAAGGAAACCACCGCGCCGGCGCTGGCGGCGCTGGCCAGCCACGGCGTGACAGTGAAAATCCTCACCGGCGACAACGAGGCCGTGACCGCCAAGGTCTGCCACGACGTCGGCCTGGCGCCCGGCACCATCCTGCTGGGATCGGACATCGAACGCCTGGACGATGCGCAACTCGCCGCTGCCGCCGAGAAGACCACGGTGTTCGCCAAACTCACCCCCGCGCACAAGGAGCGCATCGTCCGCCTGCTCAAGGGCAACGGCCACGTGGTGGGCTACATGGGCGATGGCATCAACGACGCCGCGGCGCTGCGCGTGGCCGACATCGGCATTTCGGTGGACACTGCCGTGGACATCGCCAAGGAAGCAGCCGACATCATCCTGCTCGAAAAGAACCTGCTGGTGCTGGACCAGGGCGTGCTGGAGGGCCGGCGCACCTTCGTCAACATGCTGAAGTACATCAAGATGACGGTCAGCTCCAACTTCGGCAACGTGCTGTCGGTGCTGGTGGCCAGCGCCTTCATCCCATTCCTGCCGATGTTGCCCATGCACCTGCTGGTGCAGAACCTGCTGTACGACGTGTCCCAGGCCGCGGTTCCGTTCGACAACGTGGACAGCGAACTGCTGACCAGGCCCCTGCACTGGCAGCCCACCGAAATCGGGCGCTTCATGCTGTACTTCGGCCCGGTCAGTTCGGTCTTCGACCTCGCGACCTATGGCCTGATGTGGTTCGTGTTCGGTGCCAACACCGTGGGGCAACAGACGCTGTTCCAGTCCGGCTGGTTCGTGGTGGGGGTGCTGACGCAGACGCTGATCGTCCACCTGATCCGCACGCCGCGCATCCCCTTCATCCAGAGCCGGGCCGCGGCACCGCTGCTGGTGATGACCGGCCTCATCATGGCCGTGGCCGTCTTCCTGCCGATGGGGCCGCTGGCCCCCTACTTCAAGCTGCAAGCGCTGCCCCCGCTGTATTTCGTGTTCGTCGTGGCGATCCTGGCCGGCTACGTGATGCTGACCCAGGCCATGAAGGCTTTCTACATCAGGCGCTTCGGCTGGCAGTGAGCCGGCGAGGCGCGCGGCCGCTCAATCCGCCCGCGCGATCACGCGGCAGACCTTGCCGCTGCGCCCTCTGCGCACCGGCTGGCCCGACTCCTCCAGCACCTGAACGGGCTTCAAGCCCTGCAAGGCCGCGAAGGCCTTGAGCGCGGCGCGACAGCGCGCCATGGCGCATTCGGCCTCGTCACCCGTGAGCGCCAGGCGCAGCACCAGGGTGTGGTCGTTTTTCTGGCACAGCTGGAAATCGAATACACCGGCATCGTCTTCCAGCACCGTGGTCAGCGCCAGCGGCAGCAGCGTCACCGGCTGGCCGTGCTGGCCGGCCATGACCAGAGGGTCGTCGTGGCGGCCCCGGACCTCGATCACCGGCAGCGGCGACCCGCAGGCGCAGGGCTCGGTATGGACCGTGAGCTGGTCATCCAGGTCGTAGCGGATCAGTGGCTGCACCGGATTGGCCAGGTGCGTGAGCAAGGTCGTGCAGGATGGCTGGCCCGCCGGCACCGGCCGGTGCTGCTCATCGACCGGCTCCAGGATGACCCAGTCTGCATTGAGATGCATCTGGCCGTGGCCGCATTCCCAGCCCATGGTCAGGAACTCCGAAGCCCCGTAGCTGTTGCGCACGGTGCAGCCCAGGGCCTGCTCCACCCGCCGGCGCACCTTCGGGCTCAGGGTTTCGCCGCCAGTCCAGACCTCGCGGGGGTTGACGCGCAAGGTGCCGCGGTCCGCCTCGTCGGCCATCAGCGCGGCGGCCGTGGGGTAGGTGGCAATCACGGTGGGCCGGAAATCGTTGAGCGCGGCCACCAGTTCGCCGGTCGGCTGCAGGATCGAAAAGCTCTGCACCGCCCGCCCCATCCAGGGGTTGAGCTGGCGCATGCGCTCGATCGACACATGGCTGGCGAAATGCCCGCCGGTTGCGCCGACAAAGGCGATCCGTTCGGTCAGGTACAGCGGGTCCATCCAGCGCAGCAGCGACTGCGGGGTGCACCGCCGCAAGGCCTCCAGCGCGTCGTAGACCGCCATGGCCTGCGCATCCTGCACAAAGATGCCGGGCTGGCCGCTGGTGCCGGAACTTTCCCAGACCATGTACTTGCCGTGGTAGGGCTCGCCAATACGGGACGGGTCGGCCGTGAAGGCACGCAACTCGTCGAGCTTGAGCTGCGGATCGGTCACCCAGTCGTCAAAGTGGCACATCAACTCGCCGCGCGTGACCACGGGCAGCGACGCCAGCGGCGTCCTGGGGCCGGCCCCGCGCAGGTGTTCCCGGTAAAAACGGGAGCTTCGCAAAGCCCCTTCCAGCAGGCTGGCCAGCCGGGTCTTCTGGCGCGCCGCGATGGCGTGGCGCGTGGCGCGCCCCGCGCTCAATACATCGAGCGAAACCGCGCTCAGACGCATGGGATCGAAAACCGGTGGCATCGTTCGATACTAGGCGCCCATCTGCGATAGGGCAAGTTGCCGGCACCCGGCCACCCTGGCAAATGCCCTTGATCTTGACCCGGATCAATCAATACAGCCGATCGGCCTTTCACAATCGCATTCACCGCTGTCCGGACGCCCCCGCAAGGTGCATGTCCCCGGCGCGGTCCGATGCCATGACCAAGACGACCCGGCCGCCCGCGCCTTACGCGGCGACACCCAAGCCCCCCGAAACCCCGACACAGCGGCTGGACCGGCTGGTGCACGCCACGGCCGCGCCGCTGACCGGCGGCCTCTCGCCGGTGTCCCTGTCACTGGCGCTGGCCGACTGGGCTTGGCACCTGGGTGTCTCCCCGGGACGGCAACTGGAACTGGCGGCACTCGGCGCACAACTGCTCAAGGACACGCTGCGCACCCGCGACGGCACCACGGAAGGCGCGGGCGCCGAAGATGACGATCCGCGCTTTCGCCACGAGGCCTGGGCCACCTGGCCATTCAGCCAGATGCGCGCCGGGTTTCGCAACACCGAGGCGTTCTGGCGCGAAGCCACCCGCGTGCCGGGCATGACCGCCCACCACGCCAGCATGGTGCAGTTTTTCGCGCGGCAATGGCTGGGCATGATGGCGCCCGCCAACTGGCTGGCCACCAACCCCGTGGTGCTGCGCGACGTCGCCGAGTCCAACGGCGCCCATCTGGCCAAGGGCCTGCAGAACTGGGTGGCCGATGTCTCGGGCGTGGCCACGCCGGAGGCCCTGGCGCAGCAGAATCTTTTCAAGGTGGGCCGCGATGTCGCCGTCACACCGGGCAAGGTGGTGCATCGCAACCGGCTGATCGAACTGATCCGCTACGAGGCGCAAACCGACAAGGTGCACCCGGAGCCCGTGTTCATCATCCCTTCGTGGATCATGAAGTACTACATCCTCGACCTGTCGCCACGCAATTCCATGGTGCGCTACCTGGTCGGCCAGGGCCACACGGTCTACATGCTGTCGTGGCTCAACCCGGATGCCGGCGACCACGACCTGACGATGGACGACTACCTGCGGCTGGGCGTGCTCGATGCGCTGCAGGCGATCGGTCGCCTCAGCGGCAATCCCGCATCCATCCACGCCATGGGCTACTGCCTGGGCGGCACCCTGCTGGCCATCGCGGCGGCGGCGCTGGCGAAATCGCGCACGGACGGCGTGATGGGCTACACCGGCCTCCCCTTGCTCAAGACGCTCACGCTGCTCGCGGCGCAGACCGATTTTTCGGAACCCGGTGAACTGGGGCTGTTCATCGACGAGAGCCAGATCGGCTTCCTCGACAACGTGACCAACGGCAAAGGCTACCTGAGCGGGGACCAGATGGCGGGATCGTTCCAGTTCCTGCATTCGCGCGACTTGGTGTGGACACGCCGCATGCGCGAATACCTGATGGGCGAACGCGAGCAGCGCAACGACCTGATGGCCTGGAACGCCGACACCACCCGCATGCCCGCGCGCATGCACCACGAGTACCTGACTTCGCTGTACCTGCACAACGCGCTGGCCACGAGCAGCTACCGGGTCGATGGCCGCGCCGTGTCGCTGGCGGACATCCGGATACCGGTGTTCATGGTCGGCACCGAACGCGACCACATCTCGCCCTGGCGCTCGGTGTACAAGCTGCATCACCTCTGCGACGCCGAAATCACCTTCGTCCTGGCCAGTGGCGGCCACAATGCCGGCATTGTTTCCGAGCCGGGCCACGCCCACCGCAGCTACCGCATCGAGACGCGGCCAGCCCAGGGCGCCTGGATCGAGCCGGAGCACTGGGCCGCCGGCGCGCCCGTTCATGAAGGTTCGTGGTGGCCGGCCTGGCAGGCCTGGCTGGCCCACCACTCCTCGCGCAAGCAGGCAGCCAGGCCCATCCCCGCCGATGTCGCCCTGTGCGATGCGCCCGGCGAGTACGTGATGACGCGCTACACGGAGAGGTAAGCCCCCACGCTTGTCACTTCGTGTACGGCGCTGCCCCCCGAGGGGGCCGGCCTTGCTTGGGGCGGCCCGGCGCTGCGGCCCCGCCACCCACGCTGGTCACTTCGCGGCCGTGCCGCGCGCTCGTTGGGCGTTCAGCCCAGGCGCAGCACGGCAATCGGCGGCAGGTCGCGCGACAGGCATTGCCACGACGCGCCAGCATCCTCGCTGACCCACAGGCCACCGGTGGTCGAACCCATGGCCAGGGTCTGGCCGTCGTCGCTGGCCACCAGCGCGTGCCGGTAGACCAGGTGGTAGGCATCCTGCTGCGGCAGGCCGGCGCGATGGCTGGTGAACGAGGTGCCTCCATCCCGCGTTTCGTTGACCACGAGCTGCCCATCGACCGGGATGCGCCGGGCATCGGCCTCGGCCGGCACGAACCAGGCGCGACGCGGATCTTGTGGATGCGCCGCCACGGCAAAGCCGAAGCCGCTGGGCGCTGGCGCGGCAATCGCCTGCCAGTGCTGGCCGCCGTTGCTGGAGCGATACAGGCCGCCGTGGTGCTGGACCCACAGCACATCGGGATCGGCCGCGCAAGCCACCATGCGGTGCACGTCCTGGATGTTGGGGTCTTCGCGGCGCTCGGGCGGCATGAAATCGGCCCGCATGCCGGCGGACGTGCAGGTCCAGCTCTGTCCCGCGTCGCGGCTTTGCCAGACGCCGCCGCAGGAAATGGCCACGCTGACGTGCGCTGCATCGCGTGGGTCGATCAAGATGGAGTGGATGCCGGCGTGGTCATAGCCACCGCCCAACCACTCTCTGCGCTCGGGCCGGTTCCACAGGCTTTCCACGAGCTGCCAGCTCGCGCCGCCGTCATCCGAGCTGAACAGCCCGGCCGGCAGGCAGCCGGCCCACAGGCGGCTGGCCCCCGGCGCACCGGCCGGGGCGGGCCCCGCTTCCAGACCCCAGACCAGGTCCACGCTCCAGGGCGTGGGGTCGTCCTTCCAGGGGCCTTCCACGGGCTTGGGCGGAAACGCCGGGCTGGCGACTTCCCGCCAGCTGGCGCCAGCATCCACGCTGCGGTGCAGCTTGACGCCGAAATGCCCCAGGCGCAGCGCCGCGTACCAGGCACCGTCTCGCGCATCGACCAGCACCTGCGTAACCGGTTCACCGGCGAAATGCGGTTTGCCGATGCGCCAGCCGCCCGCCGCCCGCTGCACCCCGAACAGCCCCTTGCGGGTGCCCACCCACAGCGTGTGTCCTTGAGTCTGCATGTCAACCTCCGGTCAAGGCTTGAATCACCAGCACTTTGTCGTCGGCCTGCAGCGTGATGTCAAGCGCGCTGCGGCTGGCGATCATTTGCGCATTCACGAACACGGCCACGTGCTGGCGCACATCGCCCTGGTCGTCGAGCACGTAGCTTCGCAGGCCCGGCGCGGCCAGGAAGGCCGCCTCCAGCGCCGTGCGCAGGGTGTCGGCCGCGACCCGCTGCGGCGGGCACGGCACGTGGCGCGTCAGCGCCGGGGCAAATTCAACCATGGGCATGTCACGCCCCCTTGCAGGTTTATTTGGCGGGGATGGCGGAACCGTCGCCGGCCACCGCATGAACCGCCGGCGCCTCGTCGTGCACGTCCCGCGTGATCGGGCCCGGCACGGCCTTGCGCGCAAACAGGGTGTACATGGTAGGCACCACGAAGATGGTCAGCAAGGTCCCCAGCGACATGCCCCCGACGATGACCCAGCCAATCTGCTTGCGGCTCTCGGCACCGGCGCCGTGCGCGAGCGCCAGCGGCACGGCGCCCAGCACCATGGCGCCGGTGGTCATCAGGATCGGGCGAATCCGCTGGGAGGCGGCCTTGACCAGCGCCTCGGTCATGTCCATGCCGGCTTCGCGCAGCTGGTTGGTGAACTCGACGATCAGGATGCCGTGCTTGGTGATCAGCCCGACCAGCGTGATCAGGCCGATCTGCGAATACACGTTGAGCGAGCCGCCCGACCACTGCAGCGCCAGCAAGGCCCCGATCATCGACAGCGGCACCGACAGCATGATCACCAGCGGATCGATGAAGCTCTCGAACTGCGCGGCCAGCACCAGGAAGATGAACAGCAGCGCCAGAGCGAACACGATCATCAACGAACCCTGCGAGTTCCTGAACTCGCGCGAGGTGCCGTTGAGGTCGGTGGTGTAGCCCGGCTTGAGCAGCTTGGCGGCCGTGGCGTCCAGGAAATCCAGTGCCTGGCCCAGCGAGTAGTTGGCCGCCAGGTTGGCCGTGATGGACACCGAGCGGCGCTGGCTGAAGTGGTTGAGTTCCCGCGGCGCCACCGATTCGCGCACGGTCACGAGGGAGGCCAGCGGGATCATGGTTTCGTTGCGGCCGCGCACGAAGATTTTCTCGATGTCGTCGGGCGTGTCGCGGCCCGTCGCCTGGGTCTGCACGATGACGTCGAACTGCTCGCCCTCTCGCTTGTAACGCGTGACCTGCCGGCCGCCCAGCATGGTTTCGATGGCGCGGGCCACCACGTCAACGCCAACGCCCAGATCCGCCGCCTTCTCGCGGTTCACATCGATCTTGAGTTCAGGCTTGTTCAGACGCAAATCGATGTCAGCGCTCAGGATGCCGGGGTTCTTGGCGATTTCGTCCATGAACTGGCGGGTCACAGTGGCCAGGTTCTGGTAGCTGTCGGTGGTGATCAGCACGAAATTGACGGGCCGCTCACGGAAACCCTGGCCCAGCGACGGCGGCGTGATGGGAAACGCCGTGACCCCGGGCAGGCTCGCGAGCTTGGGCTGCAATTCACGCGCCACATCCAGAATGGAGCGGCTGCGCAAATCCCAGTCGATGGCGCGGAAAAACACGTTGGCCTGGGAGACCGTCGGGTTGCCGGACGACACGAAGATGCGGTCGAACTCCTTGTACGGCTGCCCCAGGCGCTCGATCGCGCTGACGTAGCGGTTGGTGTAATCGAGCGTCGCGCCGTCGGGCGCGGTGATCACGGCCAGCACCTGGCCCCGGTCTTCCAGCGGCGAGAGTTCGCGCTTCATGTTCGGCAAAACGAGCGCAATGCCCAGCGCCGACAGCGCCATCACGCCGACCACGATCCAGCGCGCATCCAGCAGCACGCGCCGGAGGGCGTGCCCCTTCCCCTCGCGGGAACGGCCGCGGTCGTAGCGGGTGGTCACCAACCAGTTCAATGCGCGCTGGTAACTCGCGGTCAGGGCGTTGAGCCACTTCTCCATGTGACTGTCGAACCAGCTCGGATTCGGGTTGTGCTTGAGCAGCAGCGAACACATCATGGGCGAGAGGGTGAGCGCAATGAAGCCCGACACCGCCACCGCCCCGGCCAAAGCCAGCGCGAACTCGATGAACAGACGCCCGGTGCGCCCCGGCGTGAAGGCCAGCGGCGCATACACCGCCACCAGCGTCAGCGTCATCGCCACCACGGCAAAGCCGACTTCCTTGACCCCCTTGATCGAGGCCGAGAACGGGTCCATGCCTTCCTCGATGTGCCGGTAGATGTTTTCCAGCACCACGATGGCATCGTCCACCACCAGGCCAATGGCCAGCACCAGCGCCAGCAGCGTCAGGGTGTTGATGGTGAAACCCGCCAGCGCCATGAGGGCGAAGGTCCCCACCAGGCACACAGGAATCGTGATGATCGGAATGATCGAGGCGCGAACGGTGCGCAGGAAGACGAAGATCACCAGCGCCACCAGCACCACGGCTTCCACAATGGTCTGGAACACGCTCTTGATCGACTTGTCGATGAAGACCGAGTTGTCGTTGGCGACTTCAATCGAGACGCCGGGCGGCAAGTCGGCCTGGAGCTTGGGGATCATGGCGCGCACGCCGTTGCTCAAGTCCAGCGGATTGGCCGTGGCCTGGCGGATCACGCCCGCGGTGATGGCCACCTTGCCGTTCAGACGCGAACCGCTGCGCTCGTCGGCCGCCGCCTCCTCCACGCGGCCCACGTCGCGGATGCGCACCGGAAAGCCGCTGGCATTCTTGACGATGATGTCGGAGAACTGGACCGGCCGCGACAGGTCGGTCTGCGACGTCACGCTGAACTCGCGCTGGGTGGACTCGATGCGCCCGGCGGGCACTTCCAGATTGCTGCGCCGGATGGCGTCTTCAGCGTCCTGGGTGGTGAGTTTGTAGGCGGCCAGCTTGTCGGGGTCCAGCCAGACGCGCATGGCGTACTTGCGCTCGCCGAAGATCCGCACGTCGGCCGCGCCGGTGACGGTCTGCAGCCGCGGCTTGGCGATCCGGTTGACCAGGTCATTGATCTGCAGGTTGTTCAGGGTGTCGCTGGTGAACGACAGCCAGATCACGGGGAATGCGTCGGCCTCGACTTTCGCAATCACCGGCTCTTCCACCGCCTGCGGCAGCTTGTTGCGCACGCGCGAGGTGCGGTCGCGCACTTCGGCGGCCGCGGTGTCGGCGTCCTTTTCGAGCCGGAAACGCACCGAGATCTGGGTTTGCTCGGCCCGGCTGATGGAGGTGATCACGTCCACGGCGTCGATGCCGGCAATCGAGTCCTCCAGCGGCTTGGTGACCTGCGACTCCATGACCTCGGCGGAGGCGCCCGCGTACTTGACGCTCACGGTCACGACCGGCTCGTCGATCTTGGGGTACTCGCGCACCGACAGCTTGGTGAAACTCACCAGGCCGATCAGCAGCACCAGCAGGGAGAGCACCGTCGCGAACACGGGACGGCGAATGGACACTTCCGCGAGTTGCATGTCGTTTCCTTAGAACACGCCCATCAGGACCGGGCGGACGCGGGGCGCGGGCCGTCCTTGCGCGCCGGCGCTTCGCCGCCCGGCTTTCTGGCGCTTTCGCCCCGGGGGGACAGGCTGGCCAGATCCACCAGGCAGGGATCGGGCCCCTCGGGGGCCTTGCCGGCCTTTGCCGCCACCGCAGGCTTTGTGGCGCCGGACGCGGCAACAGGCCCCGCCGTGGCCGTGGCTGCGGAGGCCACTGAAGAAGCGGGCGCCGCCGGGGCTCCCGCCTGCGCCACGGCCGGACCCGCCGGTGCCCCCTCGCCCCGTGCCCGGCCGACGTCGAGAATGCGCACGGGAGAACCGTCTTTCTGGATGCGCTGCTGGCCGGCGATGACCACCGTGTCGCCTTCATCCAAGCCATCAACGATTTCGACCTTGCCCGGCCGGCGGATGCCGACCTTCACCTCGACGCGCTGGGACACCTTCGTGTCCTTGTCCGGGCCATCGACCAGCTTGATCACAAACGCCTTCTGCCCTTGCGGCACGATGGCCTCCTCGGGCACGACCCGGGCCTTGTCACGCTCGCCGAAGACCGCCGTGACCCGGGCAAACATGCCGGGTCGCAGCTGCAGCTGGCGGTTGTCGATGCAGGCGCGCACCCCGACCGAGCGGCCGTTGGTGTCCAGCAGCGGATCAATGGCCTGAATGACGGCGGAAAACTTGCGTCCGGGCAGCGCGTCCAGGTCCACCATGGCGCGCTGGCCCTTCCTGACCTTGGACTGGAAGCGCTCGGGCAGCCGGAAGTCCACGTACACGGCATCGATGTCCTCGATGTTGACGATGTCCGCGCCGTCCTTCAGGTAGTCCCCCTGGTTCACCGTGCGGATGCCGGCAATGCCGTCGAACGGCGCGAGCACCTTCAGGCGTGCCAGCGTGGCCTGGGCCAGCGCGAGCTTGGCCTGGGCCACCTCCAGGTTGGCGGCACTTTCATCCACCGAGCGCTGGCTGATGAAGTTCTGCGCCACCAGATCCTGGTTGCGCTTGTGGTTGGCCAGCGCAATGGACAACTCCGCCTGGCTCTGCTTGAACTGCGCCACCGGCAACTGGTCATCGAACTGCACCAGCAATTGCCCTTTGCGCACGCGCTCGCCATCACGGAAGTTGAGTTGGGTGATGCGCCCGCTGACCTCGGGGCGCAACACCACGCCCTGGCGCGAGCGCAGGCTGCCCACGGCCTGGGTGTCGTCGGTGAGCCGGGCCAACTCCACCCGCGCCACTTCCACCGCGGGTGGGCGGCCGGCGCCCGCGGCGCTGGCACCCGCCTGGGGGGCCGTCGCACCCGGCGAGGCGGTTGCCTGCCCGGCATCGCCGGTGCCGGGCTTGTTCTGGAACCACCAGGCCGCGCCGGAGGCTGCCGCAATACCGACAACGGCGACGGTGGTGTAGAGAGCTTTGGATGCCATGGAATAGTCGAATGGGGTTGTTCGCGGGAATCAGCCAAAAGTCGTCATACGACTGTGCTCCCGGAATGTAGCATCGGGTCCGCGTCCGATGGCCCTGCGGGGCCTTGGCATCCGTACAAACCCGCAGCAATCCCGAGCCGCTTTACCCGCCGTTTACATGACGAGGGAGCTTCAACCCCGTCCGCGAATCTGGTCCACGCCCTTGTTGGCCAGCGCGTCGGCGCGCTCGTTGCCCGGATTGCCGTTGTGGCCCCGGACCCAGTGCCAATCGATCTCGTGGCCCGAGGTCGCCACAATCTCGTCGAGCCGCTGCCAGAGCTCCACGTTTTTCACGGGCTGTTTCGTCGCCGTGCGCCAGCCCCGGGCTTTCCAGCCGTGGATCCACTCCGTGATGCCCTTGCGCACATACTCGCTGTCCAGGTAAAGCGCCACCTTGCAGGGGCGTTTGAGCGCCGCCAGCGCCTCGATCACGGCCGTCAACTCCATGCGGTTGTTGGTGGTGACCGCCTCGCCGCCAAACAATTCCTTTTCGGTGGCGCCGGACTTGAGCAGCACGCCCCAGCCTCCGGGGCCGGGGTTGCCCTTGCAGGCGCCGTCGGTGTGAATTTCAATGTGATTCAAGACTTTTTTCCGTTGATTCCAGCCTGGGCTGATGGTAATTGGCGATGGAAACCGGGGACGTGGCGATGGCCGTTGCGGGCCTCCACGCCGGGCTCAGCAGCGTCATGCCGCGCACCCGCTTGACCGCCACGATGAAATACACCGCGCCGAAGATCGGCCACCAGCGTTCGCCGGCGCGGTCCATCCCCTCGAAGCGCCGCAGCCATGTGTCGGTGCGCACCGCCGGGCGGTAACAGCCAAAGCGGCCGGATTCGACTTCGAAACTCAGCAGCCGCAACCAGTCGCGCAACCGCCAGTAACCGATGAATTCTCCCGCATCGGGCATGAAAAGTTCGCCAAAACCCAGCCGGCGGCACAGGTGGGCGCGCCGCTGCCGCAGGCCCCAGAGGCTGGCCGGGTTGAAACCGCAGATCACCACGCGGCCCTCAGGCACCAGCACACGCTCCACTTCGCGCAGCGTGGCATGGGGGTCGGGGTTGAGCTCCAGCGAGTGCGGCAACACCACCAGATCCAGACTGCTGGCCGGAAATGGCAGCGCAGCGAAGTCCGTCTTGAGCGCCAGCCGCTCTTGCGGCGCCGCGGCGGCCAGGCCCGTCGAGTCCAGCGCGAGCCAGCGGTGCGGCATGCGGTTGGTCTGAAGCGCATCCAGGTCGGGCAGGCCGAGTTGCAGCGCGTGGTAACCGAAGATGTCAGCCACGGCCTGGTCAAACTGCGCGCGCTCCCAGTCCAGCAGATACCGGCCCGGCGGCGTCTGGAACCAGTCGTGCATGCCCGCTGTGCTTCCTATAATTCGAGGCTCCATGAAGATCATTCGAACACGGCAAGCCGTCTTGCAACTGCCTGCAATTCTAGTCATGCTCCCCACTGGCGGCGCTCTGGCGCCGCGCTGATCATGGCACGACCAATCAAACCGCCCCTGCGCAGCCGCGAAAGCACCTGGCAACACGCCGCGCAGGCCTGGGAGGCCCCCGACGACAGCGTCGCCAAGTGTGCGGCGCTTCGTCAATGGAAGAATGAGTTCAAATGAAATTTCCTGAAGGCCTGAGGGCCTTGTGCCTGGCCGCTTTCGTCGTGCTGGCCGGCTGCGCGACCACCGGCGGCGGCAACAGCACCGCCGGGGCGCCGGGCGCTGTACCGGCCCCGCCGCCACCGGCACCCGCCGCCAGCGAAACCCCGGCCAGCATCCCCCGCGGGGCGCAGCTTGCCGGGGGCACCATGCAACCCCTGGCAGAGGCGCGGGCGAGTTCACGGTCCGTGGTCATGCTGCGTCCGCCGGCGGACCTGTGGGAGCGCATCCGCCGCGGCTTCGCGATGCCGGACCTGGAGAGCGATCTGGTGCGTGACCGGGAGCAGTGGTACGTGACGCGGCCGGACTACATGTTCCGCATGACCGAACGCTCCCGGAAGTACCTTTTCCACATCGTGGAGGAGTTGGAGCGTCGCAACATGCCGACCGAGCTGGCGCTGCTGCCGTTCATCGAAAGCGCCTACAACCCGCAAGCCGTCTCCAGCGCCAAGGCGGCGGGCATGTGGCAATTCATGCCGGCCACCGGCAAATACTTCGAACTCAAGCAGAACGCCTTCCGGGACGACCGCCGCGACGTGCTCGAATCCACCCGCGCCGCACTCGACTACCTGCAAAAGCTTTACGGCATGTTCGGCGACTGGCAACTCGCACTGGCCGCCTACAACTGGGGTGAAGGCAGCGTCAGCCGGGCCATCGCGCGCAACAAGGCCGCCGGCCTGGGCCTGAGCTACAGCGAGCTCAACATGCCGGCTGAAACCCGCTTCTACGTGCCCAAGCTGCAGGCCGTGAAGAACCTGATCGCCGCGCCCGAGGGGTTCCAGGCCAAGCTGCCGCTGATCGAAAACCACCCCTACTTTCAGTCGGTGCTGATCACGCGCGACATCGACGTCGCCCTGGCGGCGCGCCTTGCCGAAGTCTCGCTGGAGGACTTCAAGGCGCTGAATCCATCGATCCATCGCCCGGTGATCCTGGCGGCGGGCACCCCCCAGATCCTCCTGCCTTGGGACAACGCGGCCACGTTCGAGCGCAACCTGGAGGCCCACACCGGCGGCCGCCTGGCCAGCTGGACGGCCTGGGTGGCGCCCGCCACGATGAAGCCCGTTGACGCAGCGCAGCGCGTGGGCATGGCGGAGAGCGAATTCCGCAGCATCAACAGCATTCCGCCGCGCATGCTCATCAAGGCCGGGTCCACCCTGCTTGTGCCGCGTTCCGACAAGGTGGAAACCGACGTCACTTCCAGCGTGGCGGACAACGGCCAGATGGCGCTGGCGCCGGAAACAGTCATCCGCCGCAGCGTGGTCCGGGCCCGCAAGGGCGACACCGTGTCGAGTCTGGCGCAGCGCTTTGGCGTGCCGGCCGCGAGCGTGGCCGGCTGGAACAAGCTTGCCGCTTCCGCCAGCCTGAAAAAAGGGCAGGCCATCGTGGTGTTCCTGCCGTCCCAGGCCAGTGCCAAGTCCGCCGAGCATGGTGCCCGTCGCGCTTCGGCGCCCACCGGGGCACGGGCTTCGGCCAAGCGATCAGGCGGCCGGTCCGCCGGGAAGTCCTCGGGCCACAGCGGTGGCAAGGCCCCCCGCAAGAACCGCCGCTAAGGCACCGCTACGGACCGCCTTGCCCAAAAAAACCTCAAGGCCCCTGTCAGGCCTTGAACCGGTCCTTGGCCTTGCGCGCGAATTCATTGGTATAGGTTCGCGCCAGATTGATGCGGTCGGCGCGAACCGCCGGGTCGAGCGCCGAGAGCGCCTTGAGCGCGGTGCGCGAACCCTCTTCGTGCATCATGCCGTCGATTGAAAAGGCCTCGCTGACCTTGTTGAAGGCCGCCAGGTACAGCCCTCGGTCGCCCAGCAGGTAACTCTCCGGCACCGTCCTGATGATGTCGCTCGGACCGGCGGTGCGCAGCCACTTGAGCGCATGGACGATGGCATTGGCCAGCGCTTGGCAGGTGGCCGGGTTCTTTTGCACAAACTCCAGCGGCGCGTAAAGACAACCCGAGGGCATGGGGCCGCCAAACACCTCCTGCGTGCCCTTGAGGGTCCGGGTGTCCGAAATGATCTTCACCTCGCCCTTTTGCTCCAGCGCCGTCATCACGGGCTCGACGTTGCTGATCGCCTCGATCTGCCCTGAACGCAGCGCGGCCAGGGCGCCGCTGGAGGTGCCGACACCGACGTAATTCACATCGGCGGCAGTGAGGCCGGCACGCCGCAGCGCCATGTTGACCACCATGTTGGTGGAAGAACCCGGTGAGGACACACCGATGCGCTTGCCCCGCAGGTCGGCCAGCTCATGGAAGCCGGGCATCGCCCGCGTCGATACGCCCACGGCGATTTGCGGCGCCCGGCCCTGTAGCACAAAGGACTGGAACATCTGCCCCTTGCCTTGCAGGGCAATGGTGTGTTCGTAGGCGCCGCTGCCCACATCGAAGCCCCCGCCAGCCAACGCCTGCAGCGCGCGGGCGCCACCGGGAAAGTCGGTGATCTCGACATCGAGCCCCGCGGCCTTGAAATAGCCCAGCTGCCCGGCGACCGTGAGCGGCAGGTGGTAAAAGGCGGTTTTGCCGCCCACCGCGATCGAAACCCTGGTTTTTTCAAGCCGCGGCTGGGCCCGTAGCACGGGCACCGCCACGCTGGCGGCCGTCAGGGTCGCCAGGATGCCGAAAGCTCTCCGGCGGAGCGGATAAGGTGGGTGCACGAACGTCCTCGCCTGTCAATCTTTGTTGAGGCAAGCGTACCCAGGCCGTCCAAATTGCGCATCGGGAACATCCCGTGCGGGTTTCCACGTAAGCCCGTCGCGCCGGGCCTGCCGTCAGCGCACCGGTTCAGCGGTAGCCGACAAACAGGATGCCAATATTGGCCACAAAGGCCAGCGCCCATGCGATGGAACGCACCGTGGGCAGGCCGGCCACGTACATCATGATGAACAAAAGGCGAAACACGATGTAGACAAACGCCAGAATGTCCAGCCGGGCCTGGTGCGCGCCCAGCTGGTGCGCAATGATCACCGCGCCGATGAAAAACGGCAGTGACTCAAAACTGTTGGCCTGCGCCGCGTTGGCCCGCGCGCGCCAGTCGGTCTGGCGTGCCAGCCAGGCGCGCGGGTTGGCATTGTCAAAGCCACCCTCACGCCGGGGCTTGTTGAACGTGCCCCACTTGGCAATGCCCGCGCAAACAATGGGCAGGACGGCGCCAATCAGCACGCACCAGTACGCCACGGTGAACCGCGCAAAAGTCAGGCTGGTGTTCATTTATTTTTTTCCTTTCGCGCAGTTATTCGCTTGATCAAATCATTTTTTGCCGCCAGTTCGGCAGCCCATCGGCGCCGATTCAAACCTGGCGCCCCGCCCTAGCGGCGATCCACCATGGCGTGGGCGATCGTGCCCAGATCCACGTACTCCAGTTCGCTGCCCGCGGGCACACCGCGCGCCAGGCGCGTCACCCGCAGGCCGCGCGCCTTGAGCCCCTCCCCGATCACATGCGCCGTGGCCTCGCCTTCGGCCGTGAAGTTGGTCGCGAGAATCACTTCCTGCACCACGCCGTCCGTGGCACGGTCGAACAGCTTTTGCAGGCCGATTTCCTTGGGCCCGATGCCGTCGAGCGGGCTGAGCTTGCCCATGAGCACAAAGTACAAACCCTTGAAGGCCGCTGTGCGCTCCACGGCCGACTGATCAGCCGGCGTTTCCACCACGCAGAGTTTGCTGCGGTCGCGCGCCGGGTCCAGGCAGGTGCGGCAGACCTCGGCCTCGGTGAAGGTGTGGCACAGCGCGCAATGGCGAATGCGGCCCGTCGCCTCCTGCAGCGCGCGCGCCAGCGCCTGCGCGCCGTCGCGGTCGTGCTGCAGCAGATGGAAGGCCATCCGCGAGGCCGACTTCACCCCCACGCCCGGCAAGCGCCGCAGCGCCTGGATCAGCGCGTCAAGGGCGTTGGCGTCGGACACGGATCAGAAGGGGAACTTCATGCCGCCGGGCAGGCCCGGCATGCCGGCAGTCAGCTTGCCCATCTTCTCCTGGGAGGTTTCCTCGGCCTTGCGCACCGCGGCATTGAAGGCGGCGGCGACCAGGTCTTCGAGCATGTCCTTGTCGTCGGCCAGCAGGCTGGGGTCGATGGTGACGCGCTTGACATCGTGTTTGCAGGTCATCAGCACCTTGACCAGACCGGCGCCAGACTCGCCCTCCACCTCGATGAAGGCCAGTTCGTCCTGCGCCTTCTTGAGGTTGTCCTGCATGGCCTGGGCCTGCTTCATGAGGCCGGCGAGTTGTCCTTTGTTGAACATGTTTTTCCTTTGGATTTAGAAACGGAATTCAGAGCGGCTTGATGCTGCCGGGCACGATTTTCGCGCCAAAGTCACGCACCATCGCCTGCACGAAGGGGTCGGCATGGATCAGCGCTTCGGCGGCGCGCTGCTTTTCAGCCGCCGCCGCCGCATTGCGCCGCGCCGGGCTGTCGGTGACACGGCCGATCTCCACGCTCAGGCGCACCGCGTGGCCGGCGGCCTGCAGCGCGTTTTGCAGTCGCTCCCGCGCGGTGGGTTGATTGAGGGATTCGCGCTCGACACGCAGCAGCCAGTCGCCCGTGTCGCGCGCCACCAGCTGCGACTGCAGCGCGAGTTCGCGCACCAGCGCGGTGATGGCCTCGTCGGCAATCAGCTGGCGCACCGTGGCGTGCCAGAAGTCGCCATCCTCGCTCGGGGCCACGTCGGCCTGCGCGGAGGCGCCAGCGGCGTCCGTTGCGCGGCGCGGCTCGGCGTGTTCGCTGGGCTCCGCCTGCACGCGCACGGGAATGCCCACCACCTCCACGGCGTCCGACGGGCCAGGGCCCATGGCATCGGCGGGTTTAGGCGGCAATTCGGCGCGGGGCGCCCGCTGCTCGATCACGGGCAGGACCTGACCCGGCGGCGCGCCCGGAGGCGCGCTGACCAGGGGGCTGGCCACCGCAGCCGGTGTGGCGACCCTGGGTGCCGGCACCGGCACCCGGATGGCGGCGGGCACGGACGCGCCCCCCGCAACGGGCTCAGCGGCCAGCTTCAGAGTTTTTTTTTCAGCCGCTGCGCCCTGCGCGGCACCGGGCTTGAACGCCAGCAGGCGCAACAGGACCATCGTCAGCGCTGCGTACTCGTCGGGCGCCAGACCCAACTCGCCGCGGCCATGCAGGCACAGGCTGTAGAGCAGCTGGGTTTCGTCAGCGGGCATCAGGCCGGCCAGGCGCGCGGTTTCCTGCGCATCGGGATCGGCCTGGTCAGCGGCCATGCCGGGAACGGCCTGCAGCACGGCCATGCGCTGCAGCACACTGCTCATTTCCTCCAGCGTGGACGCCGCGTTCAGGCCATTGAGGCGCAGCGTTTCCGACGTTTCCACCACGGTTTTCCCATCGCCCCGTGTCAGCGCGTCGATCAGCTGGAACACGTAGGAGCGGTCCACGCTGCCGAGCATCTGGCGCACGGTGGCTTCCTGCAACTGGCCCGAGCCAAAGGCAATCGCCTGGTCGGTCAGGCTCAGGGCGTCGCGCATGGAGCCGCGCGCGGCGCGGGCCAGAAGGCGCAGCGCCTGCACATCGGCGGGAACGTTTTCGGTCTCCAGCACCCGGGTCAGGTGCTCCAGCACCGTTTCGGGCGCCATGGGCCGCAGGTTGAACTGCAGACAACGGCTGAGCACCGTGACCGGCACTTTCTGCGGATCGGTGGTCGCCAGCACGAACTTCAGGTATTCGGGCGGCTCTTCCAGCGTCTTGAGCATCGCGTTGAAGGCGGTGTTGGTCAGCATGTGCACTTCGTCGATCATGAAGACCTTGAAGCGGCCCTGCACCGGCTTGTACACCGCCTGTTCCAGCAACGCCTGGACCTCATCCACGCCCCGGTTGGAGGCGGCGTCCAGTTCGGTGTAGTCGACAAACCGGCCCGCGTCGATGTCGGTGCACGCCTGGCACACGCCACACGGCGTCGGGGTAATGCCGCCCTGCCCGTCCGGCCCTTGGCAATTGAGCGACTTGGCCAGAATGCGCGACACCGTCGTTTTGCCCACGCCGCGCGTGCCGGTGAACAGGTAGGCATGATGCAGCCGCCGGGTCGTCAGCGCGTTCGTCAGCGCCTGCACCACGTGCTCTTGGCCGACCATTTCGGTGAAATTCCGCGGGCGGTACTTGCGGGCGAGCACG
>JAHFQI010000021.1 GCA_023259355.1 Comamonadaceae bacterium | reverse complement strand
GAGTTCCACGGCGCACCCCGCAACCGCTCCGACGCAGGTTTGCCCCCACGCATAGCGTGGGGGTCGCAGACTGTGGGTCGCCTTTCTTTTGGGTACGTTTCTTTGGCGAAGCAAAGAAAAGTACCTCGCCAGCCGGGGCGAGACCCGGCCTCCGACCTCAGCAAAAGCACACAGCAAACTACAAAAACAAGAGCTACCAGAGCTTTAAAAATAAGCGCTACAACCCAGCTTGATCCAAAAAATCAAACCACCCCTTCCCTCTCATCCGCCGCAAACTCCCGCAATCCCCGCAGCCGCTCATAAATCGGCGCAAAGTCCCCCGCCGTCATGTCGAACAACTGCTCGAAGCTGTCGATCACAAAGTACGTCTGCTGGTAGGTGTCAATCTTGTAGCGCGTGCGCATCGTGCGCTCCAGTTGCAGGGGCAGGCGCTGCGGTTCAGGGCTTTGCACGGAGTAGGGCAGCTCGCCCGATGAACTGAGGATGCCGGCCCCATACGCCCGCAGACCGCCCGCCTCGCGGATCAGGCCGAACTCT
This sequence comes from Comamonadaceae bacterium, assembly GCA_023259355.1. GTDB lineage: Bacteria > Pseudomonadota > Gammaproteobacteria > Burkholderiales > Burkholderiaceae_C > JAHFQI01. The sequence goes on along the minus strand of JAHFQI010000021.1, from coordinate 30,482 downwards.
ATCGTGTACCAGTACAGGCGGCTGAGCATCTCGCAGGCGCCCAGCTGCTGCGCCTTCAGGCCGCCCTGGCCGTAGCGCTGCACGTAGTCGGCAAACACCGGATTGAACAGGAGCGGCACATGGCCGAACAGGTCGTGAAAGATGTCGGGCTCGACGATGTAGTCGAACTCGGCCGGCGTGCGGATCCAGTCCGTCACCGGGAACTTGCGGTTCGCCAGCAGGGTGAAGAACGGCACCTCGGGAATCAGCCCCGGCACGGCCACGATCTCCCAGCGCGTGGCGCGGTACAGGCGCTCGTTGATTTCCTCGAAGCGCGGGATATGGTCCTTGATGCCCAGCGAGGGCAGGGCCGCCACGAAGGCCTCGCTGGCCAGGCCGGGCAGCAGGGCCGACTGGCGCTCGTACAGGCGCCGGTAGGTGTCGTGGTCGGCGGCGGTATAGGCCGCGAAGTTCTGCGGGCAGGTGTAGTCGGCGGCGGCGCGCGCGTAGTCGCCGCGCGGTGGGCGCGCGCTGGCGCCATAAACGACGGGTTCGGTGGCCATGGCCGGCTTCCGTTCAGTCTTTCCTGCCTTCGAGCACGCCGCGCCGGATCTGGTCGAGTTCGATGCTTTCGAACAGCGCCTTGAAGTTGCCGTTGCCAAAGCCATCGTCGCCCTTGCGCTGGATGAACTCGAAGAAGATCGGGCCCAGCTGGTTCTCGCTGAAGATCTGCAGCAGCAGCTTGCCGGCCACGCCATCGATGAGGATCTTGCGCTGGTGCAGCGCTTCCACCGGCTCGCCGTGGCCAGGGATGCGCTTTTCGACCAGCTCGTAGTAGGTTTCGGGCGTATCGAGCAGGCGCACGCCGCTGGCGCGCAACGCATCGACCGTGTCGTAGAGGTTGTCCGAGCCCATGGCGATGTGCTGGATGCCCTCGCCCTTGTACATGTCCAGGTATTCCTGGATCTGGCCGGCCTTCTCCTTGCCTTCTTCGTTGATCGGGATGCGGATCTTGCCGCAGGGGCTGGTCATGGCCCGGCTCTTGACGCCAGTGACCTGGCCCTCGATGTCGAAGTATTTGATCTCGCGGAAGTTGAACACGCGCTCGTAGAAATCGGCCCATTCGTTCATGCGGCCGCGGTGCACGTTGTGCGTGAGGTGGTCGATGTAGGTCAGGCCATGGCCCCTGGGGTTCAGGGCCTCGTCGGCCGACACGCCGGGCAGGGGCTCGAAGTCCACGTCAAAGAAACCGATGTTGCCGATGTCGCCGGGCTGGGCGCCGTTCTTGCCGCGCCAGCGGTCCACCAGGTAGATCAGGCTGTCGCCCACGCCCTTGATGGCGGGGATGTTCAGCTCGCCCGGGCCGGCCACGCCCGCGTAGCCCCAGGCGCCCAGGCCCAGCGCGCGCTCGTAGGCGGCCTTGGTGTCGTGCACGCGAAAGGCAATGGCGCAGACGCTGGGGCCGTGCAGGCGGGCAAAGCGCTGGGCAAAGCTGTCGGGCTCGGCGTTGATGATGAAGTTGATCTCGCCCTGGCGGTACAGCAGCACGTTCTTGTGGCGGTGGCGCGCCACCGGCTTGAAGCCCATGCCCTCGAACACCTTGCCCATGGCTTGCGGATCGGGCGCCGCGAATTCGATGAATTCGAACCCGTCCGTGCCCATGGGGTTCTCCCAGGCGGCGGTGTCCTGGGTGGCTTGCTGCGGCAATGCTGCGTTCATGTTGTCTCCGGTCAAAAATGTGGAATGCTGTGCACTGTAGGCGCGCAAGTCCTCATGTTTCTGGCGAATTGGAGAGTCAATGGGGTATTGTTTGCAGGAATCATGCGCCAAATCAATATTTGACGAACGACGGATGTTGATAATTTCGCGCCGTTTTTTCGCGAAATATTCGGCGGCTTTAGCGGCGTGCCGGCTCAGCGTGCCGCAGCGGCGGGTTGCAGCCCGCGCAAGGGCCGGTGCGTGCGCCGCCTCTTCGCCGCAATGGGCGTTGCGGGTGTTCGTTCGTAGAATCCTGCGCAATGAACGATGCCAACGCACTCGACAAGCTGGACAAGGCCATCCTGCGCCGCCTGCAGGACAACGGGCGCGAAACCTACGACGTGATTGGCGAGCAGGTGGGCCTGTCGCCGAGTGCCGTGCTGCGGCGCGTGAAGCGCCTGGAAGACAGCGGCGTGATCGCCCGCTATGTGGCCCTGGTCCGGCCCGAGGCCGTGGGGCTGGGACTCACGGCCTACCTCAATGTGCGCCTCGAAAAACACACCGAAAGCCACAAGCGCAACCCCATGGACCTGTTCCGCGCCAGCGTGCAGACCTGGCCCGAAGTGGTGGAGTGCGCGGCGCTCACCGGCGAGATGGATTACCTGCTCAGGGTGGTGGTGGCCGATATGGCGCACTACAGCCGCTTCATCATGGACACGCTGCTCAAACACCCCAGCGTGCAGGACTGCAAGACCAGCTTTGTGCTCGACCGGGTCAAGGCCACCACCGCCGTGCCGGTGTGAGCCCCGGGGCGCTCGGGGCGGGTTTTTTTGTAACAATGGCTATCAATTCAATAGCTTATGGCGCATTGTCTGTTTTGGATATCACGGTTTTTGCCCTGATTGGATGTTCGTCTCTATTTTGTTGCAGCGCAGCAAAAGTGCTGGAATAAATGAGGGAAAACCCTTAAATTCCATACCATGATCGCAACCAAAGACTGGCTCAAGGCTTCGTGGGACGCCAGCAAAGACATGCTGGCGCCCTTTGCCGGCCCTTCGCTGGATGATGCCCCCGCGTCCACTCCGCTGATGGTGCCCATCCGTTCGCTGGGCCCGTCCTACCGCGAGCGCATCACGCAGCATCTGCTGCAGCTGGAGCCGCCCGACCGGTATCTGCGCTTTGGCTATGCCGCCACGGATGAGCAGATCCGCCGCTACACCGAGCGGCTCGATTTCGACCGTGACGAAATCTTTGGCATCTACAACCGCCGCCTGGAACTCATCGCCATGGCCCATCTGGCGTTTGCCGAGCACCCCGAGCACAAGCAATGTGCCGAGTTTGGCGTGTCGGTGCTCAAGCAGGCACGGGGCCGGGGGTTTGGCGCACGTCTGTTTGACCGCGCCATCATGCATGCCCGCAACGCGGGGGTGAGCATGGTGTTCATCCATGCGCTGACGGAAAACACCGCCATGCTCAAGATCGCTCGCAATGCGGGCGCCACGGTGCAGCGCGACGGCTCCGAATCCGAGGCCTACCTGCAGATTCCGCCCGCCAGCCTGGACACGCGCATGACCGAAATCGTCGAGCAGCAATTCGCCGAGATGGACTACCGCCTCAAGCGCCAGGCCAAGCAGTTCTGGGACTTCCTGGCCGGGGTGCAGGAAGTGCGCAAGGGCGTGCAGCACGGACGCCACCAGTCGGCCGAATAGGGCCGTTGCCCGCCTGCGGCGCGGGCGGTGTCATGACAATCCGCTATCCTAGGGGTCTGTTCAACTACCGCACGTCCTGCACTCCAAGACAGTGTCTGACCCGCACCCCCAGCGCTTGCCCGAAAAGGAAGACAAGCGCACTTTCCTGCAAAAGGTGGCCGAGTTCATCCATCCCGGACCGGACTCCACCGAAGAACTCATCGAGACGTTGGCCGAGGCCGAGGACAACGAAGTCATCGGCGCCGACTCCCGCGTGATGCTGGAGCGTGTCATCCGCATGGCCGACATGACGGCCGGCGACGTGATGGTGGCCGCACCCCGCATGGACCTCGTCAACATCGATGCGCCCTTTGACGAGTTGCTGCGCCTGGTGATCAACACCGCGCACTCGCGTTTTCCGGTGTACCAGGGCGAGCGGGAAAACATCATCGGCATCCTCATGGCCAAGGACCTGCTCAAGCTGCAGCGGGCGCCCGAGCTGAACATCCGCGCCCTGCTGCGCCCGGCTGCCTTCGTGCCGGAAAGCAAGGGCCTGAACGACCTGCTGCGCGAGTTCCGCGGCAACCGCAACCACCTGGCCATCGTGATCGACGAGTTCGGCCGGGTGGCGGGCCTGATCACCATCGAAGACGTGCTGGAACAGATCGTGGGCGAGATCGAAGACGAGTTCGACATCCCCGAGGACGAGGGCGACATCTTCGGCCTGGCCGACCATACCTACCGCGTGAGCGGCGACACCCCCATCGAACGCGTGGCCGAAGCCTTTGGTATCACCCTGCAAGGCAGTGATCCCGAGGAAAGCTTTGACACCGTGGGCGGGCTGATCGCCCACGAAATGGGGCATGTGCCCAAGCGGGGCGAACACCTGCAGCTGTGCGGCCTGCACTTTGTGGTGCTGCACACCAAGGGCGGCGCCGTGCGCTGGTTCAAGGTGTCGCGCATCGACGAAGACAGTCCCCCCGGCTGATGGTCCGGCTGCAACGCCTGCCGGGTGCTGCGCTTGCGGGGCAGGCCTGCCTGGCCGCTGCGGCGGGCGTGGCGCAGGCCCTGTCCCTGGCCCTGCCGTGGAGCGGCGAGCCGCAATGGTGGTTGCAGATCCTGTCGCTGGCCGTGCTGGCGTGGCTGGTGCGGGCACCAGCGCCCTGGCGCCGTGCGGCGGGCCTGGGCTGGGTGTTTGCCACGGCCTGGATGGCGGCCACCTTCTGGTGGCTGTTCATTTCCATGCACCACTACGGTGGCTTGGCGGCGCCACTGGCGGTGGTGGCCGTGCTGGGGCTGGCGGGCTTTCTGGGTGCCTACTATGCGGCGGTTCTGGCGCTTTTTTCGCGTCTGGCACCAACCCATCGTGCGCTGGCAGCTATTGTTTTCGGAGCAATCTGGATGCTGGCGGAGCTGGCACGCGGCACGCTGTGGACGGGCTTTCCGTGGGGCGCCGGCGGCTATGCCCATGTGCAGGGGCCCCTGAGCGCGCTGGCACGTACCGTGGGCGTGTACGGCGTCGGTTGCGTGGCTGCGGTGCTGGCCATGCTGCTGGCGCAGGCGCGCCCCGGCGATCTCCTGCGCCTGCGTGCCTGGGCGCTGGTGGCGTTGGGTGCGCTGGTGCTGGTGGGCGCAGGCCTGCAGCGCCAATGCGCCATTGAGTCGTGCCACACCCCGGCGCTGCCGCCGTCGCCACCGATCAGCCTGGCGCTGCTCCAGGGCAACATCCCGCAGGACGAAAAATTCCAGCCCGGCAGCGGCGTGCCGCTGGCGCTGCAGTGGTATGCCGATGCACTGCGGGCTGCCACGGCCAGCCTCGTCGTGGTGCCGGAAACCGCCATTCCGCTGCTGCCGCAGCAACTCATGCCGGGTTATCTGGAGGGGCTGGCGGCGCATTTCGGCCAGGGCCAGCAGGCGGCGCTGGTGGGTATCCCGATGGGCGATGAAGTGCAGGGCTACACCAATTCGGTGCTCGGCCTGAAACCCGCGCAGCCGGCCCCCTACCAGTACGACAAGCACCACCTGGTGCCGTTTGGCGAATTCATTCCACCGTTTTTCCGGTGGTTCACGGCCATGATGAACATTCCCCTGGGCGATTTCAACCGGGGCGCCATCGGGCAGCCATCCTTTGTCTGGGCGGGCCAGCGCATTGCGCCCAACATCTGCTACGAGGACTTGTTTGGCGAAGAACTGGGCGCGCGTTTTGCCGATCCGGCCAGCGCCCCCACGCTGTTTGTCAATTTCAGCAACATCGGCTGGTTCGGCAACACGGTTGCCATCGACCAGCACCTGCAGATCAGCCGCATGCGCGCGCTGGAGTTCGAGCGCCCCATGGTGCGTGCCACCAACACCGGTGCCACCGCCATCATCGACCACCGGGGCGTGGTCACCCATGCGCTGGCGCGCCACACCCGCGGGGTGCTGACCGGCCAGGTGCAGGGGCGCGGGCTCAGCGCGCAAGACGGCTGGGGCATCACGCCCTATGCCTGGTGGGTGGCACGCTGGGGGCTGGCACCCCTGTGGGCGGCAGGCTTTTGCGTGGTCGCCGGGGCAGCGTTGGCGCGGCGCAGGCGCTTGCGGGGCTGAGACGGCAGGCTGGCGCGGGCTCCGGGCCTGTCGCGAATTGACTCAGATCAAGCAATAAAGGGAGCTCTCGCGGTTGGCCGGCGGTTCAATCGGCGGGTATGCGGGCCATGGGCCGTGTTGTGCCTTGATAATGGAGCCCTGCAACTGTGAGCAGGGGTTGCGAACGGTGAATTATTGAAGCGGCACGGCCGCTGTTCTGGAGCACGACTGAAAATGGCAGATTCCTTTTCCTACGAACAACTGATTGCCTCGGGCGAGGGCCGATTGTTCGGCGCTGACAGCGGGCGTCTGCCGCTGCCACCCATGCTGATGTTTGACCGCATCACCCACATCGACAGCGATGGCGGCGCGCACGGGCTGGGGAAAATCCGCGCCGAACTCGACGTCAAGCCCGATCTGTGGTTCTTTGCCTGCCATTTCCAGGGCGACCCCGTCATGCCCGGCTGCCTGGGGCTCGATGCCATGTGGCAGCTCATCGGCTTTTACCTGACCTGGCTGCAACTGCCCGGCCGCGGGCGTGCGCTGGGTGCGGGCGAAGTCAAGTTCACCGGCGAGGTGGGCCCTGGCGTGAAGCTCGTCACCTACGAAATCGACATCAAGCGCGTCATCAAGCGCAAGCTGGTCATGGCCATTGGCGATGCCCGCCTGCTGGCCGACGGCAAGGAAATCTATGTAGCCAATGACCTGCGCGTGGGCCTGTTCAAACGCGAGGAAGACGGCAAGGAAGCAGCATGACCACCAAGAAGCGCGTAGTCATCACCGGCGCGGGCATCGTCTCGTGCATTGGCAACGACCTGGCCACCGTGGAAGCCTCGCTGCGCGCGGGCACCAGCGGCATCAAGGCCGTGGAGAAGTTCAAGGAGCTGGGCCTGCGCAGCCAGGTGGGCGGAGCTCCCGAGATCGACATCGAGGCGCGCATCGACCGCAAGCAGCTGCGCTTCATGGGCGACGCGGCGGCCTATGCGCAGATCGCCCTGGAAGACGCGATCCAGCAAGCCGGTTTGACGCCCGAGCAGGTCAGCCATCCGCGCACCGGCCTCATCATGGGCTCGGGCGGCGGCTCGCCCGCCAACCAGATCGAAGCGGCCGACACGCTGCGCGAAAAAGGCATCCGCCGCGTGGGCCCTTACCAGGTCACGCGCTGCATGAGCTCTACCGTGTCCGCCTGCCTGGCCACCAACTTCAAGGTCAAGGGCATCAACTACTCCATCACCTCGGCCTGCTCCACCTCGGCCCACTGCATCGGCGCGGCCGCGCAGCAGATCGCCTGGGGCATGCAGGACGTGATGTTTGCCGGTGGCGGCGAAGAGCTGAGCTGGGGCATGTCGCTGCTGTTCGACGGCATGGGCGCCATGTCCAGCAAGTACAACGAGACGCCCGAAAAGGCCTCGCGCGCCTACGACGCGAACCGCGACGGCTTCGTGATCGCGGGTGGCGGCGGCGCCGTGGTGCTGGAGAGTCTGGAGCACGCCCAGGCCCGCGGCGCCACCATCCTGGCCGAAGTGGTGGGCTTTGGCGCCACCAGCGACGGCGAAGACATGGTGGCCCCGTCGGGCGATGGCGCCATTGCCTGCATGCAGCAGGCCATGGAAGGCCTGGGCGCCCCCATCGATTACATCAACACCCACGGCACCTCCACGCCCGTGGGCGACATGCAGGAAGTGCGCGCCATGCGCGCCCTGTTCGGCGACAAGGTGCCGCCGTTTTCCTCCACCAAGTCGCTCACCGGCCACTCGCTGGGCGCCACGGGCGTGCAGGAGGCGATCTACTGCATGATCATGCTGAACCGGGGTTTCATCGCAGGCTCGGCCAACGTCGAGACGCCCGACCCGGCCCTGGGCGACATGCCCCTGGTCACGCAAACGCGCGATGCGCAGCTCACCACCGTGCTGTCCAACAGCTTCGGCTTTGGCGGCACGAACGCCAGCCTGGTGCTGCGCCGCTGGGTGGCGTAGGGCGCACTTTTTCGTTGCTATTCAATGGAGAGCCGTTGGCGCTTGTCTGACAAGCACCAACGGCTCTTTTTGCGGATTGACGGCGGGGCAGGGCATGGCTCGTAAAATGATGGGTTCGCGCGCGCTGCCGCGCCCTCTCACCCGAATCCCCCAGCCATGCTGACCTTCCAACAAATCATTCTCAAGCTGCAGACCTACTGGGACGCCCAGGGTTGCGCGCTGTTGCAACCTTATGACATGGAAGTGGGCGCCGGGACATCGCACACCGCTACGTTTTTGCGCGCCATCGGCCCCGAGCCCTGGAAGGCCGCCTACGTGCAGCCCAGCCGCCGCCCCAAGGACGGCCGCTACGGCGAGAATCCCAACCGCCTGCAGCACTACTACCAGTTCCAGGTGGTGCTGAAGCCCGCACCGGCCAACATCCTGGAGCTGTACCTGGGCTCGCTGGAAGCGCTCGGCTTCGATCTGAAGAAAAACGACATCCGCTTTGTCGAGGACGACTGGGAAAACCCCACGCTCGGCGCCTGGGGCCTGGGCTGGGAGGTCTGGCTCAACGGCATGGAGGTGACCCAGTTCACCTACTTCCAGCAGGTCGGCGGCATTGACTGCAAGCCCGCCACCGGCGAAATCACCTACGGCCTGGAACGCCTGGCCATGTACCTGCAGGGCGTGGACAACGTCTACAACCTGACCTGGACCGAAGGCGCCGACGGCAGCAAGCTGAGCTACGGCGACGTGTACAAGCAAAACGAGATCGAGCAGTCCACCTACAACTTCGAGCACAGCGACGCCGACTTCCTGTTCACCGCCTTCAACGCGCACGAAAGGCAGGCCCAGCACCTCATGGAGCAGCAGCTGGCGCTGCCCGCCTACGAGCAGGTGCTCAAGGGCGCGCACAGCTTCAACCTGCTCGATGCGCGCGGCGCCATCAGCGTGACCGAGCGCGCCGCCTACATCGGCCGCATCCGCAACCTGGCCCGCGCCGTGGCCAAGAGCTATCTGGACAGCCGTGCGCGCCTGGGTTTCCCCATGGCGCCCAAGGAGTGGGCCGCCGAGGTGCTGGCCGACCTGGCCCGGGCAGAGCAGCAACAACAGCACAAGAAGGCCGCCTGAAGGCGCAGCGCGGAGCACTGAAACCACCATGACCCACCCGAATCTTCTCGTCGAACTGTTTGTCGAAGAACTGCCACCCAAGGCCCTGCAGAAGCTGGGCGACGCCTTTGCCGGCGTGCTGCTGGAGCAGCTCCAGGCCCAGGGCCTGGCGGCGGCCGGCTCGCGCCTGACCGCCTATGCCTCGCCGCGCCGTCTGGCCGCGCATATCACCGAAGTCGCCGCCAGCGCGGCCGACAAGGCCGTGTCGCAAAAGCTCATGCCCGTGGCCGTGGGGCTGGGCGCCGACGGCCAGGCCACACCGGCGCTGCTCAAGAAACTGGCTGCGCTGGGCGCCGATGCGTCTGCCGTGGCAAGCCTGGAGCGTGTGCACGACGGCAAGGCCGACGTGCTGTTCTACAACAGCACCGCCAAGGGCGCGACGCTGGCCGAAGGCCTGCAAAAGGCGCTGGACGAGGCCATTGCCAGGCTGCCCATCCCCAAGGTGATGCGCTACCAGCTGCAGGACGGCTGGAGCAGCGTGCACTTCGTGCGCCCCGCGCACGGCCTGGTGGCGCTGCACGGCACCGAGGTGCTGCTGTCGGTGCAGGCGCTGGGCCTGGCCGCGGGCAACGCCACGCACGGCCATCGCTTCGAGGCTGCGGTGGACCCGGTGGTCATCACCAGCGCCGACAGCTATGCCCAGCAGCTGGCCAGCCAGGGCGCCGTGATCGCCAGCTTTGCCGAACGCAGGGCCGAGATCGCCCGCCAGCTTGCCGCCGCCGCCGCGAAGGTAGGCAACGGCGCGCGCCCGATTGACGACGACGCGCTGCTCGACGAAGTCACTGCGCTGGTCGAGCGGCCCAACGTACTCACCTGCTCGTTCGAGAAAGAGTTTCTCGACGTGCCGCAGGAATGCCTCATCCTCACGATGAAGGCCAACCAGAAGTACTTTCCGCTGCTCGACGCCGCTGGCAAGCTCACCCACCAGTTTCTGGTGGTCAGCAACATCACGCCCGCCGATGCCAGCCTGGTCATCGGCGGCAACGAGCGCGTGGTGCGCCCGCGCCTGGCCGATGCCAAGTTCTTCTTCGACCAGGACCGCAAGAAAACCCTGGCTTCGCGCGTGGAAGGCCTGGGCAAGGTGGTTTACCACAACAAGCTGGGCACGCAGGGCGAGCGCGTGGAACGCGTGCGCTCCATCGCCAAGGCCATCGCAACGCAGCTGGGCGACGCCGCCCTGGTCGCCGATGCCGACCAGGCCGCGCTGCTGGCCAAGACCGACCTCGTGACCGACATGGTCGGCGAGTTCCCCGAGCTGCAGGGCACCATGGGCCGCTACTACGCGCTCAATGACGGCCTGGGCGAAACCATTGCCGACGCCATCGAAGACCACTACAAGCCCCGCTTTGCCGGCGATGCGCTGCCGCGCAACACCGCGGGCGTGGTGGTGGCCCTGGCCGACAAGCTCGAAACACTGGTCGGCATGTTCGGCATCGGCAACCTGCCCACGGGCGACCGCGACCCGTTCGCGCTGCGCCGCCATGCGCTGGGCGTGATCCGCATGCTGGTCGAAAAGGATTTGCCGCTGGATCTGAACGCGCTGCTGGCGGGCGCCGTGCCCGCGTTTGGTGACAAGATCACCGATGCCTCGGCCGCGCTGGCCGACTTCATCTACGACCGCCTTGCCGGCAGCCTGCGCGAGCAGGGCTACAGCGCGCAAGAGGTCGATGCCGTGCTGGCTCTGCGCCCGCAGCGCCTGGCGCAGGTGCCCCAGTTCCTGGCGGCGGTGCGCGCCTTTGCCGCGCTGCCCGAAAGCCCGGCCCTGGCGGCGGCCAACAAGCGCGTGGGCAACATCCTCAAGAAGGCCGAGCTCGAAAGCCCGGTGGACGCCCACGTCAACCCTGCCCTGCTGCAAGAGCAGGCCGAGCAAGACCTGTTCGCCGCCCTGCAGCGCTTTGTGCCCGAAGCCAATGCGCAGTTCGCAGCCGGCGACTACACCGCCAGCCTGCAGACCCTGGCCGTGCTGCGTGCGCCGGTGGATGCATTCTTTGACGATGTGATGGTCAACGCCGAGCAGCTCGACCTGCGCCTCAATCGCCAGGGCCTGCTCAAGACGCTGCACGAAGCCATGAACCGCGTGGCCGATCTGTCGCGCCTGGCCGTGTGAGCCTGGTGCTGATAGGCTGGCGGCTCTCACAAGGGAAACCCACCCCATGAAACTCGTCATCCTCGACCGCGACGGCACGCTCAACCCGCAGGGCGATGATTTCATCACCTCGCCCGAAGAGTGGAGCGCCCAGCCGGGCGCGCTGGAGGCCGTGGCCCGGCTCAACCATGGCGGCTGGCGGGTGGTGGTGGCCAGCAACCAGCCCGGGCTGGGCCGGGGCTTGTTCGACGTGGTGTCGCTCAACGCCATCCACGCCAAGATGCTGCGGCAGGTGGCTGCGGTGGGCGGGCGCATCGACGCGGTGTTTTACTGCCCGCACGCGCCCGATGAGGCCTGCCATTGCCGCGCGCCGGCGCCCGGTTTGCTCGAACAGATCTGCGACCGCTATGGCGTGGAGCCTTTCGATGTGCAGGTGGTGGGCAGTTGCGCGGAGCATCTGCAGGCGGGGGCCGCGCTGGGTGCGCAGGTGCATCTGGTGTGCACGGGCCGGTCGGCCCATTGGCAGCCCGGACAGGCCTTGCCCATCGACTTTCCCGCCACGACGCAGGTGCATGCCAGCCTGGGGGCGTTTGCCGAACAACTGCTGCCCGCGGCGCCTGCGCCGTCCCCAACACCTGCGCCGCCCCTGGTGGCTTGATGCTGCTCATTTGATCGCTTGCAGCGCCTGTCTGGCAAGCGCCATCTTCCGAAAACACTTGAGAAATATATGGCCCTGATCCGTTCCATCCTCCACATGCTCTGGATGGGCATCACCGTGGTGCCCTACACGCTGGCCATCCTGCTGGTGCGCATGCTGGGCGCCAGCAGCCGCACGCGTTACCGCATCGCGCGGGCCTGGCTCAAGCTCAGTGTGGATTCGGCGCGCGTGATCATGGGCATCCGCACCCGCATCACCGGCATGGAGCACCTGCCCGCCGCGGAAAACCAGGGCGTGGTGCTGCTGGTCAAGCACCAGTCCACCTATGAGACCTTCCTCATGCCGGCCATCATGCCGCGCCCGCTGGCCTATGTGTTCAAGAAGGAGCTGCTGCGCGTGCCCTTCTTCGGCTGGTCCATCGGCAGCCTGGACATGATCCACATCGACCGTGGCCAGAGCGCGCGCGCCTTCGTCAAGGTGGTGCAGCAGGGCCGGGCGCTGCTGGCCCAGGGCACCTGGGTCATCATGTTTCCCGAGGGCACCCGGATAGAACGGGGGCAGGCGGGGCAGTACAAGAGCGGCGGCACGCGGCTGGCCATTGATACCGGGGTGCCCGTGGTGCCCGTGGCCGTCACCTCGGCCCGGGTCTGGCCGCGCAAGGCCTTCATCAAGCGCCCCGGGGTGGTGGATGTGTCGATCGGCCAGCCCATCCCCAGCGTGGGCCGCAAGCCCGACGAGCTGATGCAGGAGGTCGAGGCCTGGATCGAATCCGAAATGCGCCGCCTCGACCCGGAGGCTTACCCCGAGGCCGTTTCTTCCAATCCGTGAGGGCGCCATGATGCAGCGGCTGGTGCAGCTGGCGCTCGATCTGTTCGACCCTCCTGGTGCGGATCGCCAGGCGGATGAGGCGCCTGTGGTGCCAGAGCCTCCCGCGCAAGAAATCAAGCCAAGAAGGCCATTAGCGCCGGTGGGTGCTGCGCCAGATGCGCCTGAGAGCGTAGCGATTGATCCGTGCCCGGTGCCTCCTGACGCAGCGGCCCTGCCGTCGCTGCTGTCCCCCGCCGAGTTCCGCCACCCACGGGCCAACCGCGAGGTGCTGCTGGGCGATGCCGTGGTGGCCTATGCGCTGCAGCGCGTGCGCCGGCGCAGCATCGGCTTCACGGTGGGGGCCGATGGCCTGGCCGTGCGGGCGCCCACCTGGGTCACCCTGCCGGCCGTGGATGCGGCGCTGCGCGAAAAATCGGGCTGGATCCTGCGCAAGCTCGATGAAGCCCGCGCGCGCCAGCAGCGCAGCGAGGGGGGGCGCATCGTCTGGGCCCACGGAGCGCAGCTGCCCTATCTGGGCGAACCCCTCACCGTGGTGCTGGACCCCACCCACGGCTTCACCGGCAAGGGCGGCGCCCTGCACGCCGGCAGTGAAGGCGCCGGGGGGGCGCACCTGCGCATCGGCCTGTCCCACAGCGCCAGCCCGGCGCAGATCCGCGATGCCGTGCAGGCCTGGCTGATGCGCGATGCGCGCCGCCATTTCACCGACCGGCTCGACCACTTTGCGCCGCTGCTCGGTGTGCGCTGGACCAGCCTGCGCCTGTCGAGCGCCCAGACCCGCTGGGGCAGCGCCAAGGCCGATGGCTCCATCCGCCTGAACTGGCGCCTGCTGCACTACCGCCCGGCCATCATCGACTATGTGGTGGCGCACGAGCTGGCCCACCTGCGCGTGATGGATCACAGCCCACGCTTCTGGGGCACCGTGGCCACGGTGGTGCCCGACTACCCGGTGCTGCGCCACGCCCTGCGCGAACAGCCGGCACCGCTGTGGGAATAAGGGCAACGCTGAACAAGTCCCTCGCGTGCCGCGCATCCCTGTTTTGGGCGGTCTGCGGCGCTGCAAATGCTCGCAATAGCGATGGCTATTGCTGTGCTTTGCGCCTTGCAGCCCATCCCAAACCAGGGCGCGCGCCATCGCGGGGACTTATTCAGCGTCGCCCAAGCGCGCAGAGGCACTCTGGCCGCGTTTGAAAGCCAGGGCGGCTGGCGGCAAAATGACAGTTCGTTCCGCATGGATCTCACCGTCAGGATGCCCACCATGATTCCCCTGCAGCTGTTCGACCCTGCTTCCAGCACCTACACCTACATCCTGCACGACCCCGCCACCCGCGATGCCCTCATCATCGACCCGGTGGACGAGCAGCTCGACCGCGACCTGGCAGTGCTGCAGGCGCACCACCTCACGCTGCGCTGGGCCGTGGAAACCCATGCGCACGCCGACCACATCACCAGCGCCGGCCGCCTGGCCGAGCACACCGGGGCGCACACGGCGGTGCCCGCGGGCTGCGGCATCGGCACGGCAGCGGTGCAGCTGCTCGACGGCGAGACGCTGGCCTTCGGTGGCGAAACCCTGAGCGCGCTGCACACCCCCGGCCACACGGCGGGCGGCATGTCGTACCGGTGGCGCAACCATGTCTTTACTGGCGACACCTTGCTCATCAACGGCTGCGGCCGCACGGATTTCCAGTCGGGCAGCGCGGCCGACCTGTACCAAAGCATCACCGGCGTGCTGTTTGCGTTGCCGCCGGAAACCACTGTCTGGCCCGGCCACGATTACCACGGGCGCAGCCACTCCACCATCGCCGCCGAAAAGGCCGGCAATGCCCGCGTGGCCGGCCGCAGCCAGGCCGAGTTTGTGGCGCTGATGGAGTCGCTGCACCTGCCGCGCCCGCGCCGCATCGACGAAGCCGTGCCCGCCAACCTGCATTCGGGCCTGCGGCACGACGCCGATGGCGCCACCCTGCAGGCACCGCGCACGGCCGAGGGCTATGCGGGCGATGTGTCAGCCCAGCTGGCCTGGCAATGGGTGCAGAGCGGGCAGGCCGTGCTGATCGATGTGCGCAGCGATGCCGAGCGCGAATGGGTGGGGCAGGTGCCCGGCGCCATTGCCGTGGCCTGGAAGCAATGGCCCGGCATGGCGATGAATGCCGATTTCGACGCCCAGCTGCGCGCCGCCGTGCCCGAGGGCGGCCGCGCCGTGCTGCTGTGCCGCAGCGGCGTGCGCTCGGTGGCTGCCGCGCGGCGCGCCACCGAGCTGGGCATCACCGCCTACAACATCCTCGAAGGCTTCGAGGGCGACCCCGATGGCCATGCGCAGCGCGGCAAGAGGGGCGGCTGGCGTTTTCAGGGCCTGCCGTGGAAGCAGGGTTGAGGTGGCCAAAAAAATAGCCGCCAGCGCTTGCATGTGAAGCGCTGCCAGCTGATTTCTCAAATTCGGCTTGCTCCCGCGCCGCATCCATCGGCAGCGCTTGAGCTACCACTGCCCACACCAGTGCACCAGTGCACCCGTGGAACCGGCTTTGCCGGGCCACCGGGTGCGTCCCCCTCGGGGGAAGGCGCCGCAGGCGACTCAGGGGGCTACTTGACTGCCGGAATGCGCAGCTTCTGCCCGGGGTAGATCTTGTCGGGGTGCGTCAGCATGGGCTTGTTGGCCTCGAAGATCTGGGGGTACTTGCTGGCATCGCCGTAAAACTTCTTGGCGATGGCCGAGAGCGTGTCGCCGCGCACCACGTCGTGGTACTGGGCTTCCGGCTCGGGGTTGGTCACATCCATCTGGTTGTCCACGCTGGTCACATTGGCCACGTTGCCGCAGCACAGGGTGATCTTTTCCTTGACCGATTGCGTGGGTGCCGTGCCTTTCACGGTGACCTTGCCCTGCGCTCCATCAAAGGCCACCTGCACGTTGCTGGCGCCCAGGTTCTGGGATGCGATGTAGGTTTCGATGGCCTTGGCGGCATTGGCGTTGAGTTCGTCCGTGGCGGCCGGGCTGCCCGGTGCCGCCTGCGCGTCCTTGCCGCCAAAAAGCTTCTCGCCGGCTTCCTTGATGAAACTGAATAAACCCATGTCGATTCTCCTGTGGTTGCAGAGTGGGGGGAGAGGCCACTGTATCCCCGCGGCGGCCGTGCGGCATGTCGGACAAATGCCCGATCTCGCGCGCAGTGCCTGCGCTGGGCGGCACCTGACGTGGCGCCCAAATGGGCGGGTAAAAAAACTCTGGATAATCCGCCGCATGACATTCTTGGCCATTGACGTCGGCAACACGCGTCTCAAATGGGCGCTGTACGACGCTCACCGTCCGGGTGCTGCCTTGCTGGCGCATGGCGCCGAATTCCTCGACCATATCGACCGCCTGGCAGAAGGCTCGTGGGCGCAGCTGCCCGCACCGGCCAAGATGCTGGGCTGCGTGGTGGCGGGCGACGCCGTCAAGCGCCGCGTGCAGGACCAGATGGAGCTGTGGGATGTGGCGGCGCAATGGGTGGTGTCGTCGGCACAAGAGGCCGGTGTCACCAACGGCTACGACTACCCCTCGCGCCTGGGCTCGGACCGCTGGGTGGCCATGATAGGCGCGCGCCACCATGTGCTCGCGCAAGGCCCGGCGCGCCCCATCGTGGTGGTGATGGTGGGCACGGCGGTCACCGTGGAATGCATCGACACCGAAGGGCGTTTTCTGGGCGGCCTGATCCTGCCGGGCCACGGCATCATGCTGCGCGCCCTGGAGGCCGGCACCGCCGGGCTGCATGTGCCCACGGGCGACGTGCGCCTTTTCCCCACCAACACCAGCGATGCACTGACCAGCGGCGGCACCTATGCCATTGCCGGTGCGGTCGAGCGCATGGTGCAGCATGTCATGGCCCACTGCGGCGCCGAACCCGCCTGTGTCATGACCGGCGGTGCCGGCTGGAAGATGGCGCCCAGCATGACGCGGCCGTTCGAACTGGTGGACAACCTGATCTTTGACGGCCTGCTGGAGATCGCCGCGCGGCGTTTCGGCTGACCTGGGGTACAGCCTCAGTTCTCCTGCAGTTCAATGCGCGCCATTTCCACGTCCAGGCGCTCCCTGGCATCCAGGGGCTCGGTGGTTGCCGCCTTTTCATAGAGCTGCGTGGCTTCCTGCATTCTTGGGTCGCCTTCCAGCATCACCAGGGCATTGGCATATTCGATCATGCCGATGGCGGAGCCGGGGTGGATCCGCAGGGCTTGCTGAAACAGCTGCAGGCCCACGTCCTTCCTGGCGCCGTAGGTCATGCCGCCAATCAGCGCGCCCACCTTGTCGATCACCTCTGCATGGAAGGTGCCCAGCGCAATATGGGCATCGGCATGCCCGGGCGACAGGGCAATCGCCTTCTCCAGCGCATGCTTGACCCTGCCGCCCAGCCCTTGCGCCAGCGCCTTGGCCACGCTGATGCCCTGGCTGTAGCGGCCCAGGGCGTAGGCCTGCCAGTACCAGGCATTGGCGTTTTCGGGCTCCTGTGCCGCCTGGGCTGCGGCGCGTTCGGCGACCTGCATGAACAGATCGAGGCGGGTTTTTTCCCCGGGCTCCAGGTAGTTGGCATACACCGCGGTGGCCTTGTTGGCGGCCGTGATGCCGGCCTCGCCCGCACGCAGGCCCGCCTCCGCGGCCTGCTCGAATTCGCCGTTGTGATAAAGCGCCCAGGCCTGCAGCACGGCGCCATCCTGGGGGCAGGGTTCGGCATCGTCGCAGTGCAGCCGGCCCCACTGCGCTTTGACGCTGGCCGCATCCAGCCGGTAGTCACCCGCATGGGGGAAAGGGGTCCATGGGGCCATGGTGTGTCTCCTTGGGTTCTCTGGTGGTGTGCGGCGGTCAGCCGGTGGCCGGTGCGTAGGCGCCCACGATGTGCTGCAGATGCGCCCGCTGAGCACCCTCCAGATAGGGCATCAGCAGGTTCAGCACATGGTGCGCACCCCGCAGCTGCGCTGCCTGGGCGCTCTCGGGTTCCAGTGCGCGGCGCGGGTCCTGCACGTATTCGAAGCTCAGCCAGTAGGTCAGCACCACCACCATGCTGGTGGCGGTGGCCTGCAGGTCACTGGTATCGATGCGCAAGGCGTCTGCGCGGGCCATGCCGTCGAGCATGGCCCGCACCGCGCGGGTCTTTTCTTTCAGGATGGCCTGGAAATGCGTTTCCAGCCGGCGGTTCTTGGACAGCAGGTCGTTCAGGTCGCGGTACAGAAAGCGGTATTGCCAGATGATTTCAAACAGCGTGTGCATGAAGAACCAGGCATCTTCCACGTTGCGCACGTTGTCGCTGGCACCCAGCAGGTCGTTCAGCGACTGTTCATACCGGTCAAACAGCGCGTTGATGAGCGTGTCCTTGGCCGGGTAGTGGTAGTACAGGTTGCCGGGGCTGATGCGCAATTCAGCCGAGATGAGCGTGGTGGACACGTTGGGTTCACCAAACCGGTTGAACAGGTTCAGAGACACTTCCAGGATGCGTTCGGCAGTGCGGCGCGGCGCTTTCTTCTCCATGGATGCGTGCCCCTTTGTCTCGTTGTTTCTTGCGCTCCGAGGGCTACTCTAACCCAGCCGATTTTGGTGCAATGCAGCATTGAAGCGCAACGCTGGTGTGGCCTGCGGGGGCATTCGTTCTTTCGCGGTGTGATGTACCGCCATCCGGGGGCAAGAAAAAAGCGACTGCACACCACGGCGTGTCAGTCGCTTCCATTCCGAGCCCGTGCGCCGTTGCGCGCGCTGCGCGCCTGAAAGACTCTCAGCCTCAGGTGGCAGAGGATGCGTCCGGCGCAGCGCTGGCCTTGGGGGTGGCGGCAGCGCGGGGCTTTGCCACAGCCTTCTTGGCGGGGGTGGCTTTCCCGGTGGGTTGGGCTGCAGTTTTCTGGGCCGCCTTGCGCGGGGCGGCCTTGGCCGCAGGCTTCGCAGCGGTTTTTGCCGATGCAGATGTGCCGACGCCCTGGGTCAGCGCATCAATGCGTGCATGCAGGGCCTCGATGTCGCGCGCCGAAGGCACGCCCAGTTTGCCCAGGGCCTTGGCCACACGCTCTTCAAAGAGGTTCTCCAGCTTGTCCCACTGGCCCTGGGCCTTGGAGCCGATGTCGCTGGCCATGGTGGTCATGCGGCTGGTGGCTTCGGTGATCTTCTCCTCGGCCACGGCCTGCGTCTTGCGCTGGATGGTCAGGCCCTCCTTGACCAGGGCTTCAAACACCTTGCCGCCTTCTTCCTGCGCCTTCGAAAAAGCGCCCAAGCCCGCCAGCCAGATCTGCTGCGCCGAATCCTTGACGGTGCTGGACAACTGGGCGTCGCTCTGCTTCTTGTCGCCGCTGGTCTTCTGCATCTTCTTGGCCATGGAACCTCCAATCAGGGGAAAGGAGAAAGTGTAGAGGATGGCTGCGCACGGACTGTGTTCGGCAAGCGTCCCGCCCTGTGCAGCACCTGGTTACGTGATAATCCGAAGCGGGTGCGATAATTTTCGGCTTTGCCAGCAGGCAGTATCTTTGGGGCACATCATGATTCTCGTTACCGGCGCCGCCGGCTTCATCGGCGCCAATTTCGTTCTCGACTGGCTGGCGCAATCACAGGAACCCGTCGTCAACCTCGACAAACTGACCTACGCCGGCAACCTCGAAACCCTGGCCTCGGTGCAAGACGATGAACGGCACACTTTTGTGCAGGGCGACATCGGCGACACCGCCCTGGTGGCCCGCCTGCTGGCCCAGCACCAGCCGCGCGCCGTCATCAACTTTGCCGCCGAAAGCCATGTGGACCGCTCCATCCACAGCCCCGAAGACTTCATCCAGACCAATGTGGTCGGTACCTTTCGCCTGCTCGAAGCCGTGCGCGCCTACTGGGGCAACCTCCCGGCTGGTGATAAAGCGGCCTTTCGCCTGCTGCATGTCTCCACCGACGAGGTCTATGGCTCGCTGGGCGCAGGCGATGCGGCCTTTACCGAGCAGCACCGCTACGAGCCCAACAGCCCCTACAGCGCCAGCAAGGCCGCCAGCGACCACCTGGTGCGCGCCTACCACCACACCTATGGCCTGCCGGTGCTCACCACCAACTGCAGCAACAACTACGGCCCCTACCACTTCCCCGAAAAGCTCATCCCGCTGATGATCGTCAACGCCCTGGCCGGCAAGCCGCTGCCGGTGTATGGCGACGGCATGCAGGTGCGCGACTGGCTCTACGTCAAAGACCACTGCAGCGCCATCCGCCGCGTGCTCGAAGCAGGCCAGCTGGGCGAGGTTTACAACATCGGCGGCTGGAACGAAAAGCCCAACATCGAGATCGTTAACACGGTGTGCGCCCTGCTCGACGAACTGCGCCCCAAGGCCGACGGCAGCAGCTACCGCACGCAAATCAGCTACGTCAAAGACCGGCCCGGCCACGACCGGCGCTACGCCATCGACGCCAGCAAGATCGAACGCGAGCTCGGCTGGAAGCCCGCCGAGACCTTTGACACCGGCATCCGCAAGACCGTGCAGTGGTATCTGGCCCACCCCGAGTGGGTGGCCAACGTGCAAAGCGGCGCCTACCGCGACTGGCTGCAAACCCAATACGCGGGCACGGTTGCGGCATGAAGATCCTCCTGCTCGGAAAAAACGGCCAGGTCGGCTGGGAGCTGCAGCGCAGCTTGGCCCCGCTGGGTGAATTGGTCGCGCTGGACCGCCATAGCCAGGACTTCTGTGGAGATATGGCCAACCTGCAAGGCCTGGCAAAAACCGTGCAAACATTGCGCCCCGACGTCATCGTCAACGCCGCCGCCCACACCGCCGTGGACAAGGCCGAGAGCGAACCCGAACTGGCACGCCTCATCAATGCCACCGCCCCCGGCGTGCTGGCGCAAGAGGCGCACCAACTCGGCGCCTGGCTGGTGCATTACTCCACCGACTACGTGTTTGACGGTAGCGGCAGCCAGCCCTGGAAAGAGACCGACGCACCAGCACCGCTCAACATCTATGGCCAGACCAAGCTTGAAGGCGAGCAACTGATTGCCAAGCACTGCCCCAAGCACCTGATCTTCAGGACCAGCTGGGTTTATGCCGCGCGCGGCGGCAACTTTGCCAAGACCATGCTGCGCCTGGCGCGCGAACGCGAGCGCCTGACCGTCATCGACGACCAATGGGGCGCGCCCACCGGCGCCGAGCTGATTGCCGATGTCACGGCCCACGCCATCCGCCAGGTGGTGCAGCGCCCAGCCGGGCCGCAGGGCGCGGCGGGCATCTACCACCTGGCCGCCAGCGGCCAAGCCACCTGGAATGGCTATGCAAAACATGTGCTGTCCGAGGCCAAGCAAGCACAACCAGCTATTGAGTTGGTAGCAAAAGAAGTGACCCCCGTGCCCACCAGCGCCTTTCCTACGCCGGCCAGGCGCCCGCACAACTCGCGCCTGAACACCGAAAAGCTGCAAACGGCGTTTGGCCTCACGCTGCCCGATTGGCACACCGGCGTAGCCCGCATGCTGCGCGAAATTCTGTGATGCGATAATTGATGTAATATTTCATCAATTGAGGTGCTTATTTATGCGAACCACTGTCACCATCGACGATGCGCTCTACCAGCAGGCGCTGGAAATGATCGACCCGGGTATGGACAAGGCCGAGCTGTTCCGCGCAGCCATTCAGACCTTTATCCGTGTGCAGGCGGCCAAGCGCCTGGCGGCTCTGGGCGGCACGGCGCCCGACATGCAAGATGTGCCACGCCGCCGCGAAGCGCTGCCCACGCAATGAATGTACTGGTCGATACCTCGGTATGGGTGGCCCATTTCAGGTGCCGCAACGACGCCTTGGTCGATTTGGTGGCATTAGATTTGTCGCTCACCCACCCGATGGTGATTGGCGAACTTGCCTGCGGCACACCACCGGCGCCCCGAAGCCGAACCTTGCACGACATCGGGCTGTTGCGCTCGGCCGCCCTTCCTACCCAGGCAGAGGTCTTGGCGTTCATCGAAGACAAACAGCTCTATGGCCTTGGCTGCGGCCTCATCGACATCCATCTTCTGGCATCAACACTCATCACCCCCGGCGCCACGCTGTGGACCCTGGACCGACGGCTGGCTGGGCTGGCCGCAAGGTTCGGCGTGGCCCATTCACCCACCTCCTACGCCCAAGAGGGCAAACCTTCATGACCCAGCGCAAAGGCCTCATCCTCGCTGGCGGCTCCGGCACCCGTTTGCACCCGGCCACCCTGGCCATCAGCAAGCAGCTGCTGCCGGTGTACGACAAGCCCATGATCTACTACCCGCTCAGCACCCTGATGCTGGCCGGCATTCGCGACGTGCTCATCATCAGCACCCCGCAAGACACTCCGCGCTTTGAGCAACTGCTGGGCGACGGCAGCCAGTGGGGCATGAACCTGCAATACGCCGTGCAGCCCAGCCCCGATGGCCTGGCCCAGGCCTTCATCATTGGCGACAAGTTCGTGGGCAACCACCCCAGTGCCCTGGTGCTGGGCGACAACATCTTTCACGGCCACGACTTCGCCCCCTTGCTGGCCCAGGCCGACGCCCAAACCAGCGGCGCCACCGTGTTTGCCTACCATGTGCAAGATCCCGAGCGCTACGGCGTGGTGGCCTTCGATGCCAATGGCAAGGCCAGCAGCATCGAAGAAAAGCCTGCTAAACCCAAGAGCAACTACGCCGTTACTGGCCTGTATTTCTACGACCAGCAGGTGGTGGACATCGCCAAGGCCGTGAAACCCAGCGCCAGGGGCGAGCTCGAAATAACCGCCGTCAACCAAGCCTATCTTGATCTGGGCCAGCTCAACGTGCAGATCATGCAGCGCGGCTATGCCTGGCTCGACACCGGCACGCATGACAGCCTGCTCGAAGCCGGCCAGTTCATCGCCACGCTGGAGCACCGCCAGGGCCTGAAGATCGCCTGCCCGGAAGAGATTGCGTGGCGCAACGGCTTCATCACGTCCGAGCAGCTTGAAAAGCTGGCCCGGCCGCTGGCCAAGAACGGCTATGGTCAATATATGTTGCGCTTGCTGAAGGAGCCCGGTAAGCATTCTGCGTAGGCTTGTCGCAGAAGTTGCATCGTTTGTTCAGACGTAATAGGCCACCGTCCTTTTTTCTTTTTGCTTGAAAAATACATGATCCAGCCTGCAAGCATTTGGCCTTATTTTTTGCTGTCTTCGGTATTCCTTGCTTTTTCAGGTTGCATTTATGCGTTCGCCAAGAAGTTTTCCCGGGTGGTAATGGTCAGTGAAGAAGGACGCTACAAGTCCATCGATGGCTTGCGCGGCTTTCTGGCGTTGGGCGTCTTTTTTCATCATGCGCTGATCAACTTTTCGTTCCAGACAGGCGGTGTCTGGAAGGCGCCCGATGAACCGTTCTATGTCATGACCGGACAACTCGGCGTCGGCTTCTTCTTCATGATCACCGCCTTTTTGTTTTGGGGGCGTATCCTGAAGACGGGGTGTGGCGTCGACTGGGTCGCTCTGTATCAATCCCGGGTGCGTCGCATTGTCCCGATGTATGTCGTGGCTGTCGTGGCGCTGGTGCTGATTGCGTTGAGCAAGGCCGCCGGAAGTGGAGAGATCGATGAGTGGAGTGTGGTGAAGGAAGTCCTGAAATGGTTCTATTTCGCCTTCCTCGGCGCGCCAGATATCAACGGGTTGCCCCATACATTCACCATCAATGCCGGCGTGTTCTGGACCCTGGCATACGAATGGCGCTTCTATTTTGCGCTGCCCTTCATGGTCGCCTTGCTCGCCATCTCTGGGCGTTGGGGCGTCTATCTTCTCCTGGGGCTCTACGCCACTCTTTCCGATGAGAAATTCCTGTTCTATTTCCTGGGCGGCATGATCGCGGCGGACGTTCACGAACGCATCCGGTCGGGCATTCGCATTCCCTCGTGGCTGTCGGACGTCCTGTTTGTCGGTGCGATTTCTGTGCTGATGACGTCTTTCGACACGGCGTATCGTGCGACCGCAGCGGTGTTGTCCACGGTGGCGTTCCTTCTCATGTTGAAGGGTGGAGGAGTTTTTGGATTGCTGCACACCAAGGCTGCTGGGGGCGGTGAGCTACAGCATCTATCTGCTGCATGGCATTGTCATCACCTTGTTTCTGAGCATTGCAAACAAGGTTGGTTTCCGCTGGGTCGTGTCGAATTACTGGTGGGTCGTCTTGTCGATGGGCTTGATCTTGGTGGCAGTCTCCGTCCTGACGTTTAAATTCATCGAGCAACCCTTCCTGAAAAAGCGTCGGGATCCGGAGAGCAGTCAAAAAACCTCAATGGCCGTCGAACGGGCTTTTTGAGCGTATCGAGAATCTAAATTATCGAGTCCCACATGAAAATCACTCCAACTGCGATCCCTGAAGTTCTGATCATTGAGCCCAAAATCTTTGGGGATAGCCGAGGCTTCTTCTATGAGAGCTTCAATCAGAAAGCTTTCAACGAAGCCACCGGCCAGAGTCTGAACTTTGTGCAGGACAACCACAGCCGCAGCGCCAAAGGCGTGCTGCGCGGCCTGCACTATCAGATCCAGCAGCCCCAGGGCAAGCTGGTGCGCGTGGTGCGCGGTGCGGTGTTTGATGTGGCGGTGGATATTCGCAAGTCCTCGCCCACGTTTGGCAAATGGGTCGGCGTGGAACTGAGCGAAGACAACCACCGGCAGTTGTGGGTGCCGCCGGGGTTTGCGCATGGGTTTGTGGTGACAAGCGAGTCGGCCGACTTCCTGTACAAAACCACCGATTACTACGCGCCTGAGCATGAGCGCTGCATTGCCTGGCATGACACTGACATCGGGATTCAGTGGCCGCTTGGCGTCGCGCCACAGCTTTCCGCCAAAGACATGTTGGGCAAGTCTCTTATAGATGCCCAGATCTTTTCATGAATCTATCCGGTCGCTCCATATGATCTACCCCATTATTGTCTGTGGCGCTGCCCACTTGACCCAGCAAGTCCACTCAGTTTTGAAAGCGCACTCGTGAAATTACTATCCGACATCAAACTCGCCATCGTCGGCCTTGGCTACGTAGGCCTGCCCCTTGCCGTTGAGTTTGGCAAACAACGCTCAGTAGTCGGGTTTGACATCAACCAAAAGCGGATCGACGAACTCAAAGCCGGCCATGACTTCACGCTTGAGACTGAGCCGGATGAACTGCGCGCCGCTAGCCAGTTGAGCTTCAGTACCAAGCTGGATGATTTGCGTGCCTGCAACTGCTTCATCGTCACCGTGCCAACCCCTATCGACGCACACAAGCGACCAGACCTCACACCACTCATCAAAGCCAGCGAGACAGTGGGCAAGGTGCTGAAAGTTGGCGACATCGTCATCTATGAATCCACCGTTTACCCCGGTTGCACTGAAGAAGATTGCGTTCCCGTGCTTGAAAAGTTCTCTGGCCTGAAGTTCAATCAGGACTTTTACTGCGGCTATAGCCCTGAGCGCATCAATCCCGGCGATAAAGAGCATCGTGTCACCACCATTAAAAAGGTCACCTCAGGCTCCACGCCTGAAAGCGCTGATCTGGTTGACGCCCTTTACAACCAAATCATCACCGCCGGTACCCACAAAGCCAGTAGCATCAAGGTGGCAGAGGCCGCCAAAGTCATCGAAAACACCCAGCGCGACCTCAATATTGCCCTCATCAATGAACTTGCCCTGATCTTCAACAAAATGGGCATTGATACCGAGGAAGTGTTGCAGGCAGCCGGTAGCAAGTGGAACTTTCTACCTTTTCGACCTGGCTTGGTGGGAGGGCACTGCATTGGTGTTGACCCCTACTACCTCACCCACAAAGCCCAGAGCATTGGCTACCATCCGGAAATCATCCTGGCCGGAAGACGTTTAAATGACAGCATGGGTGCCTATGTGGTTGCCCAGCTCGTCAAGGCCATGACCAAGCGCCGGCTGCAGGTCGATGGCGCTCGCATCCTCGTCATGGGCCTGACCTTCAAAGAAAATTGCCCAGACCTACGCAATACCCGCGTGGTGGACATCGTGGCCGAGCTCAAAGACTACAACTGCCAGGTAGACGTGTTTGACCCATGGGTCACGGTCGAAGAAGCGCAGCATGAATATGGCATTGCTCCAGTGGCGCAACCTGATCAAGGAGCCTACGACGGCATCATCCTGGCTGTGGCTCATCACCAGTTCCAGGAACTGGGGTCAGAGAAAATTCGCGAATTTGGCAAGACAGGGCATGTACTTTATGACCTGAAATATCTCTTTCCTGTTCAAGCCTCAGATTTGCGACTGTGAGTACGACGATGACCGCCTTCGCACAACTGAAAGAAAACCTGGCTGCTGAGCCGAAAACCTGGCTCGTCACCGGCGTGGCCGGCTTCATTGGCAGCAACCTGCTAGAAACTCTGCTCAAGCTCAACCAGCGCGTAGTTGGGCTGGACAACTTTGCCACCGGCCACCAGCGCAACCTGGACGAAGTGCAAAGCATTGTGAGCCAGGAGCAATGGCGCAATTTCCAGTTCATCCACGGGGACATCCGTAACCAGGAGGACTGCCACAAGGTATGCCAAGGCGTTGACTATGTGCTGCATCAGGCTGCCCTAGGTAGCGTGCCCCGGTCCTTGGCTGACCCGATCACCACCAACAGCGCCAACATCACCGGCTTTTTGAACATGATGGTGGCCGCTCGCGACGCCAACGTTAAAAGCTTTACCTACGCTGCCAGCAGCTCTACCTATGGCGACCACCCGGCTTTGCCTAAGGTGGAAGGCACCATTGGCAAGCCGCTTAGCCCCTACGCCGTCACCAAATATGTGAACGAGCTGTACGCTGACGTGTTTTCCCGCTGCTATGGCTTTCACACCATTGGACTGCGCTACTTCAATGTGTTTGGCAAACGCCAGGACCCCGATGGCGCTTATGCGGCAGTCATTCCAAAATGGACGGCCTCGATGATCAGGGGGCAAGATGTTTTCATCAATGGGGATGGTGAAACCAGTCGCGATTTCTGCTATATCGCCAATGCTGTTGAGGCCAACCTCCTTGCCGCAGTAACCACTAGCCCTGAGGCAAAAAATCAAGTTTATAACGTGGCCGTGGGGGACCGTACCACGCTCAATCAGCTTTTCGACATCATCAGGGGCGCACTTAACGACAACGGGGTGGCGTATAGCAAGCCGCCACAGTATCGCGACTTTCTCGCTGGTGATGTGCTGCACAGCCAGGCAGATATTGCGAAAGCGCGGGGCTTGCTGGGTTATGGGGGGCAATTTCGACTGCAGGCTGGCGTTGATCAGGCTATGCCTTGGTATGTCGGCCGCCATTTTCAAGAAGCAGATACCTTGGATCAAATAACCACGCTAGCCAGTATTCAGGGCGCAGTAACGTGAAACGTGCGTTTGGGTTAATGGGGTTAACCGCTCTTAACATTATTGCGGTATTTGCGTATCAATGGTACGTACTCACCACGGTCGGCCCCGGAGAATCTTCCGATGCCCTATTTGCAGGAATGATTATTCCGCAGCTAATTTTGAATGTGGTCAGCGGTTCTTTGGCTTTCGTCTTGGTGCCGATGCTGTCGGTCAGTGATGACTATACATTCCGCCAAAGCATTTCAAATTTCGTATCAGCGCTGACATTGATTTTCGGGTTAATACTGGTAGTACTGTTGCTGACAGCTAAATACTGGGTCCCGTTGACAGTCCCCGGCTTCTCTTCCGGGGCGAAAGCACTGACTGTTGTATTGGCAAGCATCCAATTGGTGGGGATGTTCTTTACCGGCGTAGGCGCTGTCATGACTGCAGGGTATCAGGCGCGGCACCGTTTCCAGTATCCGGTGCTGACCGCTGTGATCGCATCATCGCTAACGCTAGTGTGGGTTGTTATCGCATTGCCGCGTGGCGGAATCGTTGCCGCGGCATGGGGCTTGACGATCCGTCCGATCGTGCAGTTTTTGCTGCAATTACCAATCGTGTTTCCACTCATGCGACCTGATTGGTCGACGCCACAATTCAAAGAATCTCTAGCCAAGTTACGCCCGCTGATTTTTGGCACCATCTATTATAAAACGGACCAACTAGTCGATCGACTTTTGGTCTCAATGGCACCGTCCGGCGTATTGTCTCTGCTGCATCTTGCGCAGCAGATATATTCGGCGGGCTATCAAGTCGTAGTCTCGGCATTAGCGACCCCAGTAGTGCCGGTTCTCGCTAATGAGGCTGCCAAGGGCGATTTCATCGGTTTTCGGGTGCGCTTGCTGCGCACTATTAAAATGTTATGTCTAATCGGTTCTGTTATTTTCGTGATGTTACTATTCCCGGGGAGATATGGAATTGATCTCATGTTCGGACATGGTAATTTTTCTGAGACAGATATTCGTCAGTTATGGCTGATTATGGTGGCGCTGGGGGGCTTCTGGATCAGCGGATTGACCGGACAAATTCTATCGACCGGATTTTATGCGCTGGGCGATACCAGCACGCCGACTCGCATTGGCGTGATCGGCTTCACTATCGGCATCGGATTGAAAATCGCCGGCTTTTATTTGTTTGGCGTCATAGGCGTGGCAATTGCAACTGGGATTTACATGACTTTGAATTCGCTGGCGATGTATGTGTATTTAAGCCGCAGCCTGTCGACAAGAATAGCCCGTGTGGCTGAATTGAGATTTAAGTGAGAGTTGCTGCCTTAACGAGCGGGAAGAATATTCCCTCTGCACGATTCAGGATTCGTCAATATATTCCCGATCTTCAGTCTCAGGGCATTACTGTTACCGAGTATTGTCCGGTAATCAGCCAAGGTGCGCGACTTCCTGGAGCACTCGGACGGATTCGTGCGCGATACATGCCACCAGTCATGGCTGCACAAGCGGCACTGAACCTAGTAGCCCGCATCCCGGGCATCGTCGGAAGTCACCGCTCCGACGTCACTTGGTTGGAGCGTAATTTTATTCCGGGCTTGGATGATTTCGCGCGGCTGCTACAACATCCTGTTGTGCTGGATATCGACGACGCCATCTGGTTGTACAACCCGTTCGGGGAAGCCATGATAAAGCGTCTTGTTCGCCGGGCGGACATGGTTTTCGCTGGAAATAGTTTTATCGCCGACTGGTGTTCCAATTATTGCAAAGAGGTACAGATCGTTCCAACTGCAATCGACTGCGACCGTTTTAAGCCCCGTATAAAAGCTAGATCGAGAAGCGCTCCCTTTGTCGTAGGTTGGACCGGAACGTCAGGCAATTTCCGTTTTTTGAAAATGATAGAGCCAGCACTTGCCAAATTTCTGGCGGTTAATTCAGATGCACGTCTGCTCGTCGTTGCCGACCAGAAACCAAACCTAGAGTCGATCCCACCAAGTCAGCTGGTGTTCAAACGGTGGCAAGCTGTAACCGAGCATCTGGTGTTGCATGAAATGGACGTCGGAATCATGCCGATTGATGACAGCGACATTTCTCGTGGAAAGTGCAGTTTTAAAATGCTTCAATATATGGCTGCAGGTTTACCGGTCATTGTTTCTCCGTATGGAATGAATCGAGAGATACTCAATATGTCGTCGGAGGGTATGGGCCCTGAAAATTGCGATGAATGGCTTGATTGCCTTCAGACAGCAAAATGGAATAATGATGCTGGCGCGTTTGTAGCGCAAGATTCGAGAAATATTATTGTTAACAATTTCTCCACTGTGAAAATTGCAAAAAAAATTGCACGCTTATTTGGAGCGAGGTCGAGTAGATGAAATATACTTCAATTGGCGTAGTCGTATTATTTTCATTGCTGTATTTTTTTGCATTTGGCCAGCCGTTGGATGGTGCATCTGTAGGTAATTACAATTATATTTTAAATTATAATTTTCCAGATCATTTGGTATATCTTGATGTTTTAGATAGGATTGAAGCGGAAAGTTTTACGTCATTTGATTTGGGCATAAATAATTATGGAATTGCATATTTTTATTATGTGATATCTTTTTTTGGATCAACTTTTTTTTACGAGAATGTGGAGAATTATACATTCGTAATTAACAGTATATTAAGTGTCACCCAAATATTTTTGCTATATTCGATGGTGAATAGCATCGGAGGAAGTATTTCACCGTGGTTTATAGTCACCTGCCCGACATTTTATTTTTTTGGCGCGATGATAAATAAAGACAGTCTTGTTGCGACGTTGTTTTTGTTGATAATTGCATGCACGTTAAATAAGAAATATATATTGTCTATTTTATTTCTTATTTCTATTTGTGCCATACGAATTCAGTTTATGTTAATGCTAATGATATTTTTTCCGATTATAATTTCACGCTGTACTGTACGTACAAAATTCCTTCTTATATATTTATTTTCTGCGGTCATAGGAGTTTTTGCGTCTAATCTTTTTAAGATTGTTCAGCTAGACGTGGAGGGCGGGCTTAACTCTTTTGTTGATCAGATGAATGTCGAGTATTATATTGGTTCGCTGGTGTTTAATTGGTTGAAAATTGTTCGTTATCTTATTATTCCGTTCGAAAGTTTTGACAAAATAATAGTTGGTGATGAAATTAATTTCCTTGAAATTTTTTATCTTTTGTCGGGTATTTACATATTTTATAATTTCGCAAGAATTTTTATTCTGCGAAATAAACTCATTGGCGCTCACGTAAACTCAGAAATCTTGATTATCTTGCTTTTTTGCTGGGGATATATTAATTTACTCGTCGTCAGTCCGGTTACTGAATATCGATATTTTTTAATGCTACTGCCGTTGGTTATAATTTTCTCGGCAAAAAAGACTGTGAAGTCATTGTGATTTTATATTTGTTGTATAAATAGAGTTGTACAGTTCGGCTCACGGTTTTCCATTCAAGTTTTATATTTTATAGCTGCTATGCTATTGCGATCTATTATTTAATAATCTTATCAAGGAAAAATTTTGAGTGAGATAATATGTGCGGTTTAGTGGGTGTTTTTACTTGGAATAATTACCGTAATCCTTCCATC
>JAHFQI010000184.1 GCA_023259355.1 Comamonadaceae bacterium | reverse complement strand
CATCGGCAACAAGCGCACCCCGCCCATCTTCATGAAACCCGGCGACGTGGTGGAAATCGAGGTCGACGCGATCGGGGTGCTGCGCAACGGCATCCGCGACGAAGTGCCCGCGGCCGCATGAGCGACGCGCCGGGCCGCCCCAAGCAAGCTCGCACCGCAGTGCGCAGCACGAAGGTACAACAGTGAGCGACGACAACAGCTTCAACCGCATGCGCCGCGGCGAGACCGCGCCGCCGCCCGTGCTCACCCTGCTCGGCGGCGTGATCCGCGAGGTGGACACGGCGGCCGGCCGGCTGCGCACCGATTACGTCGGCGCCCCCAGTTTCCTGAATCCGGCCGGCATGGTGCAGGGCGGCATGCTCTGCGCCATGCTGGACGACCTCTGCGCCAGCCTGGTGGACGCGACGCTGGCCCCCGGCGAAGCGGTGGCCACGCTCAACCTCAACGTGTCGTTCCTGCGAGGCGCCCGGCCAGGACCGCTGCAGGGCCTGTCAGCGATGGTGCGGCGCGGCCGCGACATCGCTTACGTGAACGCTGAACTGCGCCAGGAGGGGGAACCGGTCGCCACGGCAACCGCGACCTGCAAGATCATCCGCCGGGTCTGAAGCACAATCTCGGCATGTTGATTCAGCCCTCCCAAGCCGATGTCCGGCGCTTTTTCTGCGCCGTTTATGCCAAGTCCCGTGCCGGCCAGCCACTGGAACCGATCGAAACCATCGCCAGCCTGTGGATCGCCGAGCACCCCGAATACCACGCCGATCTCGCCGATGTCGATGCGGCGCTGCTGAAAATGCAGGAGGTGGACGCCGCCAACACCAATCCGTTCCTGCACCTGTCGATGCACCTGTCGATCAGCGAGCAATGCAGCATCGACCAGCCGCGCGGCATCCGCCAGGCGGTGGAGTTGCTGACGCACAAGCGGGATTCGCTGCACGAGGCGCACCACGAAACCATGGACTGCCTGGGCCGCATGATCTGGGAAAGCCAGCGCGCCGGCCGCCCGCCCGACGGCGCGGCCTACATCGACTGCGTGCAGCGCCACGCCACGCGCGACTGACTACCCCTCATCCGCCCAGAAACAAAAAAGCCCGCGAACTGCGGGCTTTTTTCAAAGGGCTGGCCGATCAGCGGAACTTCGACTGCGGAACGGTCTTGAGTTCGCTGTCGAGCGAAGCGACATAACCCGCCAGCAACTTGAGTTCGTTGTTGGAGAACTGCTTGGCCACGCCGCCCATCACGCCGTTGGCACGGCCCCAGGTGCTGTTGCCTTCGGTCTTGTAGGACTTGAGCGCCACGAACAGGTAGTCGCTGTGCTGGCCGGCGATCCGGGGGTAGCTCGGGTCGATCGGCTTGGAGAAGTTATCGCCGTGGCAGGACACGCAGGCGCCCTTCTTCAGCAATTCGGCCACGGCCGCGCTGGGCTCGCGGGCCGCCTTGGCGGGCAATGCGGCATCGGACTTGCCGTGCTGTTCGTAGTAGGCTGCCACATCGGCCACGTCCTGGTCGCTCAGGCTGTCGGCAATGCCGCGCATCGTGGGATGCTTGCGATCGCCCTTCTTGTAGGCGCCCAACGCCGACGTGATGTACTTGGCGCCCTGGCCGGAGATCATCGGCACCTTGTAGACCTCGGGAAAGGTGGCTTGGTAGCCCTTGATGCCGTGGCAGCCGATGCACATGGCGATCTTCTTTTCACCCGCCTTGGCGTCTCCCTTGACTTCCTGGGCCTGGGCGGAAAGAGCCGTCACAGAAGCGACAGCAAAGGCAAATACCGTGGTCAACAACTTGTTCATTTTGCGCGCACAATCGATCGAAGATTGATAAATATCAACCGAGAATTATATCGGCCCTCGGGTACGCTACTGTTTCGCGTTTACCACTATCCATCCCAACATGAAATTCCAAGGCTCCCAAAATTACGTCGCCACGCAGGACCTGATGCTGGCCGTCAACGCCGCCATCACCCTGAAACGTCCGCTGCTGGTCAAGGGTGAGCCGGGCACCGGCAAGACCATGCTGGCAGAGGAAGTGGCGCAGGCGCTCGACCTGCCGCTGCTGCAGTGGCACATCAAGTCCACCACCAAGGCGCAGCAGGGCCTTTATGAATATGACGCTGTGAGCCGCCTGCGCGATTCGCAGCTCGCGGATGTGGACGGCGGCGAGCGCGTGAAAGACATCCAGAACTACATCGTCAAGGGCGTGCTGTGGCAGGCCTTCACCGCGGACCAGCCGGTCGCGCTGCTGATCGACGAGATCGACAAAGCCGACATCGAATTTCCGAACGACCTGCTGCGCGAGATCGACCGCATGGAGTTCTACTGCTACGAAACCCGTGAGCTGGTCCGGGCGAAACACCGCCCGCTGGTGTTCATCACCTCGAACAACGAAAAGGAACTGCCCGACGCGTTCTTGCGCCGCTGCTTCTTCCACTACATCAGGTTCCCCGACGCCGAGACCATGAAGCAGATCGTGGACGTGCACTTCCCGAACCTCAAGAAGGAATTGCTGACGGCCGCGATGAAGACGTTCTACGACGTGCGCAACCTGCCGGGCCTCAAGAAGAAGCCCAGCACGTCCGAACTGCTGGACTGGCTCAAGCTGCTGGTGGCCGAGGACATTCCGCTCGAAGCCCTGCAAAGCGCCGACACCAAGGTGTCCGTGCCGCCGTTGGTGGGCGCGCTGTTGAAGAACGAGCAGGACGTCACGCTGTTTGAAAAGCTGGTGTTCATGAACCAGCGCAACCGCTGATCGGGAGCGCGTCGCCATGGGCAGTACGCTGTTGATGGAAGGTGTCTCGGATGCCGTCGGCTTTGTCGGCGGCGCGCTGGCCGGTTACTGGCTGGCGCGGCTGTTCGGCATCGACATGTTTGCGGCAGGCTACGACACGGCCAGCATCGTCGGCATCGTGCTGGTGGGCCTGGGCGGCGGCCTGGGGCTGCAGGCGGCCCGGCGCTGGCGCGCGGTCAAGGCAGCCCGGTCCGCGAAGGGCGACAAGGCATCATGAGTTGGGTTCAGCCCGTCACGCTGTCCGAGCGCGGCGTCACGCTGGAGCCGCTCTCGCTGACGCACGAGGCCGGGCTGCGGGCCGCGGCGGCCGACGGCGCGTTGTGGAACCTGCGCATCACCTCCGTGCCCGCGCCGGCGGAAACCTGGGCCTACATTGAAACCGCGCTCTCGATGCGCGAAGCCGGTCACCGCCTCGCCTTCGCCGTGCTGGAGACGGCCACCGGCCGCGTGCTCGGCTCCACGAGTTACCACGACATCGTGCCGGCCGTGCAGCGGCTGGAGATCGGCTACACGTGGTACGCGCAGCAGGCGCAGCGCACCCACGTCAACACCACCGCCAAGCTGCTGCTGATGCGCCACGCCTTCGAGACGCTGGGCTGCGCCGTGGTCGGCTGGCGCACCGACAACTTCAACTTTGCCTCGCAACGCGCGATCGA
Organism: Comamonadaceae bacterium; assembly: GCA_023259355.1. Lineage (GTDB taxonomy): Bacteria > Pseudomonadota > Gammaproteobacteria > Burkholderiales > Burkholderiaceae_C > JAHFQI01. The sequence goes on along the minus strand of JAHFQI010000184.1, from coordinate 3,847 downwards.
GCGCCTGGGTGCCCAGAAGGACGGCGTGATCCGCGGCCACGCCCTGCGCCGCGACGGCACCATCCGCGACACCGTGATGTACAGCATGCGCGCGGGCGAATGGCCGGAGGCCCGGGCGCAGCTGCTGTACCTGCTGGACCGACGCGCCTGACCCGCTCTGACTTGAGGAGATCACCATGCTGATCGATTTTTTCTACACCCTGCGCAGCGCCAAGCTGCCGGTCTCGGTCAAGGAATACCTGACCCTACTCGAAGCGCTGCAGGCCAACGTGGTCGGCCCCAACGCCGACGATGCCTGCAAGATCGACGACTTATACTACCTCTCGCGCACGGCCCTCGTCAAGGACGAAAAACACTTCGACAAGTTCGACCGCGCCTTCGCCGCCTACTTCAAGGGCGTGGAGATGATCGCGGACTTCACCAAGGACATCCCGCTCGAATGGCTGCGCAAGAACCTCGAACTCGAACTGAGCCCCGAGGAAAAAGCCAAGATCGAGAAGATGGGCTGGGACGAGCTCATGGAAACGCTGAAGAAACGTTTCGAGGAGCAGAAGGAGCGCCACGAAGGCGGCAGCAAGTGGATCGGCACCGGCGGCACCTCACCGTTCGGCGCCAACGGCGTGAACCCGCAGGGCATCCGCATCGGCCAGGAAAAGGGCCGCAACAAGAGTGCGGTGAAGGTCTGGGATCAGCGCGCCTACAAGGACTACGACGACACGCAGGAGCTGGGCACGCGCAACATCAAGGTGGCGCTGCGCCGCCTGCGCCGCTTCGCGCGCGAAGGCTCGGTCGAGGAACTGGACCTGCCCGACACCATCCGCGCCACCGCCGCCAATGCGGGCTACCTCGACATCAAGATGGTGCCCGAGCGCCACAACAACGTGAAGGTGCTGCTGCTCATGGACGTGGGCGGCACCATGGACGAACACATCGCGCGCGTCGAGGAGATGTTCTCGGCCGCCAAGGCCGAGTTCAAGCACCTGGAGTTCTACTACTTCCACAACTGCGTCTATGACTTCATGTGGAAGAACAACCGCCGCCGCTTCGCCGAGAAGTTCCCGACCTGGGACATCATCCGCAAGTACAACAAGGACTACAAGCTGCTCTTCATCGGCGACGCGACGATGAGCCCCTACGAGATCCTGCAACCCGGCGGCAGCGTGGAGTACAACAACGAGGAAGCCGGCGCCGAATGGCTGCAGCGCCTCACGCACGCCTTCCCGAAGTTCGCGTGGATCAACCCCGAACCCCAGGGCGTGTGGCAGTACCGCCAGAGCATCGCCGTGATTCAGCAACTGGTGAGCCAGCGCATGTTTCCGCTGACGCTCAAGGGGCTGGAGGATGCGATGCGGCTGCTGAGCAAGTAGCCGCACTGGCTGGCGGGATTCGGTCCGTCCCGCAAATGGGTCAACCGCCCCGTCGCCGCCCCTGCATCTCGGCGCCGATGCGCGCCAGACCCGCCGCGTCAAAACAGCGCCGCGCCGCCGGGTACACCAGCGACTCCTCCGTCTCGATGTGCGCGGCGTAGATCCCGATGAATTCGCCGGCGACCTGGCGGGTGGCGTCGTCGATCGCGGGCGCGGCCGGGTCGTCGCGCCACTGCACCAGCGCGCCGCGCAGTCTGGCCCAGAGTTCGGCCATGCGCTCGTGGTCGCGTTGCAGCGTGGCGATGGCCGCGCGCACCGCCGCATCGGCGTTGTCCGCCAGCGCCGGGAACACATGCAGTTCCTCGTCCTCGTGGTGCAGCGGCGCGGCGATGTCGAAGTAGCGCAGCACGTCGGCCGCGGCCGAGCGGGACGCCGCACCGTGCCCGTTCGTATCAATGTGATCGATCAGCCGCCGCAGCAGGTCCAGCGTGCGGTCGACGCGCTCGTGGCAGGCCACCAGCATGTCGAAAGGCTGCTCGAAGCCGACGGCCGGGGCGTCGAAACCCGGCAATGACGCTGAATGTCCCATGGTGTTCCGCAACTCAAAAAGGGCATTGTGCGTCGGCTGTTAAATTGCCTTCCTTTGTCAGGGGAAAACAGCCATGGATATTTCGAGTTTTGACGACCTGCTGGTCGCCGCCCGCCAGCAACCCCAGCCGCAGCGTCTGCTGTTCGCGTTTGCCCACGCCGAGCTGCCGCCCGACGCCACACCGGCACAGCAGGCCGCGTTCGAGGCCGGCCAGGGCGGCGCGCTGGTGCCCGCGGTGTGCGTGGACAAGACGCTGGACGAGCTGACCTCATTTGCAGCCTTCGTGGAAGAGTCGCACCAGTTCAGCCTGGACTGGGTCATCGTGTTCGCGGCCAGCCTGTCGGGCCGCAATGGCCAGCCGCCCAGCGCCGCCGAGGCCGAGGCGCCGCTGCAGCGCATGGTGGAATCGATCAAGGCCGGCGACATCGGGGCGTTCATTCCCTTCAATCGGCAGGGCGAACCGGTGCGGCTGGGCTGAGGCCGCCTGTCAAAATAACCCGATGATCCGGCGATGGGCGGGCTTTTGCACGAAGCGGCCAACCGTGGCGCTGCTCCTGGCTGCGGCGGCCGGGCTGCTGCACGCGCAGCCGCTGCCCGAGTCCGCGCCGGCCGCCCGGCCCGCCTTCGTGCTGGAGATCCGGGCGCCGGACGAAGCCCGCGCAGTGCTGGAGCGCCACCTGGAGTTGCAGCGCTACCGCGCGCTGACCGACCTCGATGACAGCGAACTGGCGCGGCTGCTGACGGCCGCCCGGCAAGACACCCAGGAACTGCTGGCGACGCTGGGCTACTTCTCTCCCACCATCCGGCTGGCCCAGACACCGGCCGCCGCGGACAGCGCAGCCGCGCGGCGCGTCACCCTCGACGTGGACCCCGGCGAACCCACGCGCATCAGCGAGGTCCAGATCGATTTCACCGGCCCGATTGCTTCCGACGCGGCGGCGCAGGCGCAGCGCCGCCAGATCGAGGCGCGCTGGTCCCTGCGCCCCGGCCTGCGCTTCACCCAGGCCGGCTGGGACGCCGCCAAGCAGCAGGCGCTTCGCGACCTGACGGAAAAACGCTACCCGGCGGGCGCCGTGAGCGCCAGCCGCGCCGAGATCGACCCCGACACACGCACCGCCCGCCTGAGCCTGACGCTGGCGTCCGGCCCGGCCTACCGCCTGGGGACGATGACGGTCACCGGCATCGAACGGCATGACACCGCCCTCGTCACGCGCCTGGCGCGCCTGGCACCCGGCGCCGACTACGACCGCACCAGGCTGCTCGAAGCCCAGCAGCGCCTGACGGACAGCGGCTACTTCGACTCGGTCTTCATGACGCTGGACACCTCGGGCGACCCCGCGGCCGCGCCGGTGCGCGTGGAGTTGCGCGAGGCGAAGCTGCAAAAACTGGTGCTGGGCCTGGGTGCCAGCACCGACAGCGGCCTGCGCCTGTCGGCCGAACACACGCACCACAAGCTGCCCGCCATCGGCTGGCGCGCGCTGTCCAAGCTCTCGCTGGACCGTGCCAGCAAATCCCTGGGCACCGAGCTGACCGCGCCCCCCGACGAAGGCAACTGGCGCTGGCTCACTTCGGCGCTGGTGAAACGCGAGCAATCGGCCTCGGCCCTTGTCACCAGCCAGCGCCTTCGCGTGGGCCGGACGCAGAGCGGCGAGCGGATCGACCGCAACTACTACCTTCAATACGACCGCGCACGCGACACCGGCGTGGGCGCGCCCGAAACCGCGGACGCCGTGAGCGCCAACTACGCCTGGACGCAGCGCGGTTTTGACAGCCTGCCGTTTCCGTCGCGCGGCAACGGCCTGGGCGTGGAGCTGGGCGCCGGCCTGACGCTGGGTGGCAACCGCCAGCCCTTCGGGCGGGTGCTGGCCCGCTGGCTGGGCTACTGGCCGCT
>JAHFQI010000183.1 GCA_023259355.1 Comamonadaceae bacterium | reverse complement strand
CAGTGCATGCAAATTCGCCCCGCGATGCTTTGGCCCGTCTGGAAAATATGGCCGGTTATGGCGGGGTGACCATGGCGTCCGAAGCCATGCGAGCGCAAATCAGCTCCGCAATCATGGCGGTCATCCAGATTGCGCGCCTGAACGATGGCCGCAGGAAGCTGGTCAGCCTGCAAGAGATCACCGGCATGGAAGGCGACATCATCACGATGCAGGAAATCTATCGGTTTACCCAGACCGGCATTGCGCCCGATGGCTCGGTCAAGGGATTTTTCCGCGCCACCGGCGTACGCCCCAAGTTCATGGATCGCATCAAATCCTACGGCATCGCGGTGCCGGACGAAACCTTCGATCCCTCACTGATTTACGAGTGACATCATGAGCATCACCTACACCCTGTTTGTGATTTTGGGCTTTATCGCCGTTGTGCTGCTGCTTGAGGGCGGCTTCGTGCTCTGGAATGACAACAAAAGTCCTGAAATTCAACGCATCGAGATGCGACTGCGCGCGATTTCAGCGGAAGGGGACAGGGGCGACGCCAAACTGCTCAAGGAGCGGGTTCTGAGCAACACGCCGGCGCTACAGCGCATCCTGCTGCAATTACCTCGGATGCAATCGCTTGACAAACTGCTGATTCAGGCGGGGACCGGCATCACAGTCTCCCACTTGCTGGCAATTTGTTGTCTGTTCACCCTTGGTGGCTTGGCTGTCGGCGTGGTACTCAGGTGGTCGCTGCTGACGGTTATTTTGCTGGGTGCGACGCTGTTCACGCTTCCGATTTTTTACATGGCCTGGAAAGGAAAGAAGCGGCTGCAGTTGATTGAAACGCAGCTTCCTGAGGCCTTGGACCTGATCAGCAGGGCGTTGCGTGCTGGCCATGCCTTCCCATCGGCTTTGTCCATGGTTGGCACGCAAGGGCCAGACCCTATCGCCGGCGAATTCAAAACCACGTTTGATGAAATCAGCTTCGGCATTTCGACGGAGCAGGCGCTCAACAACTTGGCGACGCGAGTTCCAAGCGCCGATATGCGCTATTTCGTGATGGCGGTGCTGATCCAGCGGGAGACTGGTGGCAACCTGTCAGAGTTGCTCGGGAAGCTGTCCCATTTGATGCGCGAGCGCTTCAAGCTGTTCGGCAAGATCCGCGTACTGGCGGCCGAAGGCAAGATGTCCGCCTGGATTCTGACCTGTCTGCCGTTCGCGGTCGCGGGAATGATTCAGATTGTGAACCCGTCGTACTTGCCACCGCTGTTCACCGATCCGTTCGGGATCAAATTGGTCACTGGCGCCGGGATCATGATGGTCGTTGGACTCATCGCGATGTGGCGCATTATCGACATCCGTGTATGAGGTGACAAAATGGACATGCGAATTCTCATCCTTGCCCTGCTGTTTCTGGCCGTGTCGGGGCTGGCATATGGTTTGACGGTCTGGCTGAATCGTCGGGTCGCCATTCAGCAGCGTCTGGAACAGATCGATGGCGGGAATTCCGTTCTGGAAGGAAATCTTGCGGCCGACTCCAGTGCGGTGTGGCATGCCCGGGTGGCCAAGATTGCGGAGCCTTTTGCGCGCCTTGCTTCGCCCAAGGAGGGTTGGACGGACTCAAGCCTTCGCGTCCGTTTTATCCAGGCCGGGCTTCGCCATTCGAGTTGGCCGATCCTGTATTTTTCAATGAAAGTTTTGCTGGCGCTGCTGCTGCCGGCTCTGTACATCACGATGCAAGGACTTCGATCGACGCCGTCCGGGCTTGGCGGAAACTTGGCTTTGGCTTTGATGCTGCTCCTGGCTGCGGTGGGTTACTACATACCGAATGTGGTGCTCTCTTCTGTTCGGCAAGCCCGCCATCGTGAATTGACAGACGCGTTGCCTGACGCTCTGGACTTGATGACCGTTTGTGTGGAAGCCGGTCTGGGCCTTGATGCAGCAATGAACCGGGCTGCTGGCGAGTTGGGTCTTCGCAGCAAGGAAATGGCCGATGAGTTGAATCTCGTGGCTTTGGAATTGCGAGCGGGTGTCAGACGTGAAACGGCCATGCAAAATTTGGCGCTTCGGACTGGCGTTGACGATATCGCATCGTTCGTGGCCATGATCGTGCAGTCCGACCGCTTCGGCACCAACGTGGCGGAGGCACTTCGGGTTCAGGCCGACACCATGCGTGTGCAACGGCAAATGCGGGCCGAAGAGCGGGCTGCCAAAATTCCGCTGAAACTGCTGTTTCCCCTGATATTTTTTATCTTCCCCTCGCTCTTATTGGTGCTGATGGGGCCGGCCATGATCTCGATACACAGAATCCTGCTGCCCACTCTGGGTGGTTCTCAATAGGTTTTTTTGGAGGGACAAGTCATGAAGCACAGTGTTCATTCCGTGACCGCATTATCTGTGTTGGGTACCCTGATGGGCTGCGCCCAGATCGTACCGCCAGCGCCCAATGCTCAAGCTCCCGCCACGCGCAGCCAGCCTAATTTGGTCCCGGTTAAGGTGGCTGCGGGGCAGGGGTCTCCCCAAGGGGCTTCAGGCGCCGATACGCTGTTCTCTGTGGGCCGTTATGCGCATGCGGCGGGTCAGCTGGAGCAGGCCTCCCAGCGCTACACCCAGGCGCTGGAGCTCAATCCCGAGCATGTCGGAGCGTTGAATGCCATGGCGGTGATCCATGCGCAGTCTGATCGCACTGACGAGGCGCTGAAGCTGTTCACGCGAGCCATTCAATTGGCGCCCAAGGCCGCGCATATTCACAACAACATGGGGTATGCGTTGCTTCGGGCTGGTCGCCTGGATGAAGCCGGGACGGAACTCAAAAAGGCGCGGGAACTGGACCCGACCAGTGTGCAGACCGCGCAAAATCTTGATCTGCTGGCCAAGGAGGAGAGCCAGCGCGTGGTGACCATTAACGAGCCTCAGCCGCCTGTTTTGACGGCGGCTTCCGGTGTTCAATTGGTGCCCGTGGCCCGCAATGTCTATGAATTGCGGTTGCCTGCGCACCAGCTGCCCACCGTTCAAGCGACGCAAGCGGCGGCGCCATCCAAGGCACCGTTGCAGCCCGCGTACGTTCAGTCTGACGTGGCAGTAGTGGGAGCAGCCGCACCTGTGGTTGTGCCACTGGTCGCGCCGATGGCCATCCGGGCTGGTGCATTCGCTGCCACTCCAGCGGTGGCTGAACCGGTGATCGTTCAAGCTGCCAAACCAGCAGTGGAAAGCCCCGCGCCGGCAGCTATCGCCTCCGCCAAGCTTGAACCAGCCTTTACCCATCCGATCGCGTTGGTTCTACCGGCGGTGTCGGCCACGATGGCGCCGCTGGCGGCATCCAAAGTTGACAAGCTCACTGTCAGCGCCCTGCAGGGCGTGCGCTTGGAGGTGTCCAATGGTGTGGGCATTGCCAACCTGGCACGTCGCACGGCCGAACGGCTGGCACCGACCGGCGTGTTCACGGCCCGCCTGACCAACGCGCGCCCTTACCGGCAAGCGAAAACCGAAATCCAGTTCATTGCCGGTCAAGGTCTGTCGGTGCAAGCACTGCAGGCACGGCTGCCCGCGACCACCAAGGCAGTGGAAGCAGGCCGGCTTGAGCGCGGCGTGCAGATTCGCCTGGTCTTGGGGCACGACGTGGCCGGTCGCGCGATTGCCGCCTGGCTGGACGCCGAGGATGCCTCGCAAAAGCGCCTGGCGTCAGTGCCCCCAAGCGGAGGATGGGTGCTGCTTTGATGCCCAGCGGGCTGTGGCAAACTCCCGCCCTTTGGTCGGTTGGCGCCGGGGCGCCTTTTCCACAGCATGCAAAAAATCATTCGGCAAATCGCCGCGGAAATCAAGGTTCAGGAACAGCAGGTCAAGGCCGCTGTTGAGTTGCTGGACAGCGGGGCGACCGTCCCCTTCATCGCCCGTTATCGCAAAGAGGCCACGGCCGGCCTGGATGACGTGCAACTGCGCGAACTGGAATACAGGCTGGGCTACCTGCGGGAACTCGAAGACCGGCGCGAGGCCGTTCTCAAGAGTATTGAAGAGCAAGGCAAGCTGACACCCGAACTGCGCGCCGCCATCGAGGCTGCGCCAACCAAGCAGGAACTGGAAGACCTGTACCTGCCGTACAAGCCCAAGCGCCGCACCAAAGGCCAGATTGCCCGTGAGGCTGGCATCGAACCGCTGGCCGACCGGTTGTTTGCTAACCCGGCGCTGAACCCGGCCGTCGAAGCGGAGGCCTTTGTGAAGCCCGCTGGCAGCGTCGAAGGCGGTGATTTTTCTACCGTCGCAGCAGTGCTCGATGGTGTACGCGACATCCTCAGTGAACGCTGGGCCGAAGATGCGGCGCTGGTGCAGTCGCTGCGCGGCTGGCTCTGGGCCGAAGGCTTGCTGAAAGCCAAGCGCATGGAGGGGAAGGACGAGAACCACCCCGACGTCGCCAAGTTCCGCGACTATTTCGACTATGACGAGCCCATTGGCCGCGTGCCCTCGCATCGCGCGCTGGCGGTGTTTCGAGGCCGGGGGCTGGACATCCTGGACGCCAAGCTGACTCTTGCGGTGGAGCCCGAACCCGGCAAACCCAGCATCGCCGAAGGCAAGATCGCCCTGCACCTGGGCTGGAGCCACCAGGGCCGGGCGGGGGATGACCTGCTGCGCAAATGCGTCGCCTGGACCTGGCGTGTCAAACTCAGCCTGTCGATCGAGCGGGATCTGTTCGCCCGCCTGCGCGAGGATGCTGAGAAGGTCGCCATCAAAGTGTTTGCCGACAACCTCCGCGATCTGCTCCTTGCCGCGCCGGCCGGCCCGCGCGTGGTGATGGGGCTGGACCCCGGTATCCGCACCGGGGTGAAGGTGGCCGTGGTGGACGCCACCGGCAAGCTCGTGGACACCGCCACCGTTTACCCGCATGAGCCGCGAAAAGACTGGGATGGCTCGCTGCACACCCTGAACAAGCTCTGCGAGAAGCATGGCGTGAACCTGATCGCCATCGGCAACGGCACGGCCAGCCGCGAGACCGACCGGCTGGCGGGCGATTTGATCAAGCAACTGGCCCGCCAGCGTGAAGGGGCGGAGATCCAGAAAGTCGTGGTGAGCGAAGCCGGCGCGTCGGTTTACAGCGCCAGCGAGTTCGCCTCCCAGGAAATGCCCGACGTGGACGTGAGCCTGCGCGGGGCCGCCAGCATCGCCCGGCGCTTGCAGGATCCGCTGGCCGAACTGGTGAAGATCGACCCCAAATCCATCGGCGTCGGCCAGTACCAGCACGACGTGAACCAGAGCGAACTCGCCCGCACGCTGGAAGCTGTGGTGGAAGACTGCGTGAACGCGGTCGGGGTGGACCTGAACACTGCCAGCGTGCCCTTGCTGTCGCGCGTGTCGGGCCTGTCAGGCAGCGTCGCCAAGGCCGTGGTGCGCTGGCGCGAGGCCCATGGCGCCTTCCGCAACCGCAAGCAGTTGATGGACGTGGCCGGGCTGGGCGCCAAGACCTTTGAACAAAGCGCGGGTTTCCTGCGCATCCGCGGCGGCGACAACCCGTTGGACATGACCGGCGTTCACCCAGAAACCTACCCGGTGGTCGAAAAAATCATCGCCCACACGGCCCAGCCCGTTGCCGAATTGATGGGGCGAGCCGAAATGCTGAAAACCTTGCGGCCCGAACTGTTCGCCAACGAGAAATTCGGCGTCATCACCGTCAAGGACATCCTCACCGAGCTGGAAAAACCCGGTCGCGACCCGCGTCCCGATTTCAAGGTGGCGCGTTTCAATGACGGCGTGGAAGACATCCGCGACCTGCAGCCCGGCATGATCCTCGAAGGCACGGTCAGCAACGTCGCGGCTTTCGGCGCCTTCGTGGACCTGGGCGTGCACCAGGACGGCCTGGTCCATGTGAGCCAGCTCAGCCACAAGTTCACCACAGACGCGCGCGAAGTGGTCAAGACCGGCGACATCGTGAAAGTCAAGGTCATGGAGGTCGATGTGGAACGCAAGCGCATCGGCCTGTCCATGAAGCTGGGCGAGGCGCCGGCGCGCCGGGACGGGCCGCGCGACAACCGGTTCGAGGGGGCAGGGCGGGGGCAGCGGGCGCCGCAACGCGGCAGCGCCCCGGCACCCGCCAGCTCCACAGCAATGGCATCGGCCTTCGCCAAACTTCAGAAGCCGGGGCGCTGAAGCGCCCGGCGGGCTGCCCTTTCATGAAAGCCCTGCGCATTCATGCCGGCCCCCGTGCCCGGCAGCACATCGAGCGCCATGGCCTGCACCCGCGGAACGTGTGCGTCATTCCCGGCGCCGCGGGTGGCCCGAAGGGGCTGATCCTGGGACCGCTGGACCGCTTCATTTTTGGCGAATGGCTGGCGGGCAGCACGCACGAGGTGCATCTGGTGGGCGCATCCATCGGCGCCTGGCGCATGGCCACGGCCTGCCTGGACAGGCCCGCGGAGGCCCTTGCGCGGCTGGAGAACGACTACATCCACCAGCACTATGAACTGCAGCCGGGCCAGAAGCGTCCCACAGCGGCCTTTGTGAGTGAGCGGTTCGGGGAGACTCTGCTGACTTTTTATGGCGGCAGGGTCGGGGAGGTGCTGAACCATCCCCGCTACCGTTTGCACATCGTCACCTCGCGCGGGCGCCACATGCTGGGGCGGGAACACCGCGTCCGCACGCCACTGGGCTACTTCGGCGCGTTTCTGACGAACGCCGTGAGCCGCAAGGCCATGGGGGCTTGGCTGGAGCGGGTGGTTTTTTCTTCAGGCGGTGGGCCCCTGGACAGCGCCAACTGCGCGGCGCTGCCCTTTGCCACACAGGATTACCGCACGCGCCAGGTCCAACTCGATGCGGCGAATTTCAACGCCGCCTTGCAGGCCAGCTGTTCGATTCCGTTCGTGCTGCAGGCGGTGCATGACATTCCCGGCGCGCCGCCCGGCGCCTACTGGGATGGGGGCATCACCGACTACCACCTGCACCTGAATTACAACGCTGGTGTTCCGGCGCAAGGCACGGACGCTGCGGGGCTGGTGCTGTACCCGCATTTTCAGAAATCCGTGGTGCCCGGCTGGCTCGACAAGGGCCTGAAGTGGCGCCACGACGCCACCCACTTTCTGGACAACGTCGTGGTGCTCTCACCTGACCCGGAGTGGGTGAAGACGCTGCCGGGTGGCAAATTGCCCGACCGGACCGATTTCAGCCATTACGGCAATGACCTGCCGGGCCGCGTCAAAGCCTGGACGGCTGCGACCCGTGCCAGCGTCCAGCTGGCCGATGAACTTGCCGCCTGGCTGCACCAACCTGACATGCGGCAAGTCCATGCGCTGTAACGCAGCGCACGCGATTTCATCAAGGCCTGGCAATGACGATCTGG
>JAHFQI010000182.1 GCA_023259355.1 Comamonadaceae bacterium | reverse complement strand
CGGCTTCACATTCGATCTGGGCAACGTACAGGTCACGGCCTTCATTCAGCCCGGCCATACGAACGGCCTGGTGACGGCCATCGTCAATCAGACAGGGTGGGTTTTCGGCTCCGACAATTTCTGCTGCAACCGCGCGTACACGGCGGACACCACGCAATACAACGGCACCAAGGTGGACCTGTACCTGTCACTGACCCAGCAACTTTTGGCGAACTACCGCAAGGCCAGCGTCAGCGGGCAAATTACCGAGCTGACCAACGCGCACCAGGAAGTGCCCGTGGGCATGGAAGGGCTGAACAACTTCGTGAAGTGCTTCCAGCAGCTGATCGATCGCGGCGATGCAGCGACGGCCCCCTCGATCCGCGGCGGCAAATTCGGCAACCCCACCAGCCCGACGACGAAAAACTCGCGCATGAGCATGGTCGGCGACATGTGGCGGGACAAGAACTGGATGGCCGTTGGCAACTCGCTGGGCACCGGCCTCGACAGTCCGGTCGATTACTTCACTGCGCCGACCACCGCGTACCCCTGCGGCGCGACGGTCAACTACAACACGGCCGACGGCTACAAGAAGTACTCGGTGCTGAGCAACATCGAGATTGCCGGCGGCACCCTGGTCGGCGTTGACATCTATTGGGCGGCCCCCGCCAACGTTGTGCCGAACAAGCTGCCGAACAAGTTCGATCCCTGGACTTACGCGTACACCGTCAACGTCGCAAGCGGAACCGGCAGCCTCGTGGTCAAGCCGACGGCGATGTCGAACAACATCAGTTCGATGAAGGTCAACGGGACGGCCGTGCCGCAGGGCGCGAGCACCACCGTGGCCGTCGCGGCCGGCACCGTCATCACGATCGACGTCGTCTCGCCGGACGGCAGCGCCACCAGCACCTACAGGCTCACGGTTGCGCTGGCCTGAGAACGGCAGGCGGGAGGTCGGCTTCGTGGGTGCCTGGAACATTGCCAAGCTGACCGCCCTCGCCTCGATGGTGGCCAGCACCAGCGCCCTGGGCTCGTTCGGCGCGCATTATTCGGGCACCAGCCGTGACCATGGCCACTTCAGGATGTACCTGGACGGCGGTGAGTTCCTCGGCCGGACCGGATCGTTCCAGACGATCCGCGTGACCGTTCACCTGCTTCGGCAGGGGCAGCCGCTTCAGGCGCTGGAGGGCTGCGTCTACCGCTTTGACGACAGGGACCGGCGCAGGGACCGGATCGAGTGCGCCGAAGGTGCACCCAGCCCCTTGAGCGGGGTCGAGTACGCCCGAAAGCTGAAGCCAGGCGGAAAAGACACGCCTGAACCGGCGCAGATGGTCTGCGTGCGGCGCTGCGATGGGCGGGTGCCGCAGCGCCTGCGCCTGGAGGCCGAGGAAGACAATCACTGACGTCCGGTCTGGACTTCGACAACAACGCTTGAAGCCGCGCCACGCCCGGGTACGCTCGACTAGACTCGGCGATCGCGCCCAGGGCCGGGCACCGCCGGGCCCTGGACTTCTCTGCATGGTTTGAAGAAGGTGGGGTTGGAATGCTGGATCATCTCGTGACGTCGGCGTGTCTGCCGCAGGATGCCGACCGGGCGACGCTGGTGGGGCGAGTCTGGATGCCGGATGTCGGACCGGTGCTGGTGACCGTGCGGCCCGATGGTTTTTACGACCTCGGCGGCGCGGCGGATACGCTGTCCGGGCTGCTCGAACTCGAAGACCCCGTGGGCGCGGTACGCCGGCACGCGGTCACCCGCCTCGGCGACACCCAGGCGGCACTGGCCAACACGTTGCCGGACACGCGAAATCCGGCGCAAGCCTGGTTTCTCGCGCCCTGCGACCTGCAGGCGATCAAGGCCGCCGGTGTCACCTTTGTCTCGTCCATGCTGGAGCGGGTGATCGAGGAGCAGGCGCGCGGCGACGCCGGCAAGGCGGACAGCGTGCGGCAGGCGGTGGTGGCCGTGATCGGCGACAACCTGGGCAGCGTCAAGCCCGGCTCGGCGGCCGCGGCCCAACTCAAGGCCGTGCTGCTGGCGCAAGGCGTCTGGTCGCAGTACCTGGAAGTGGGCATCGGCCCCGACGCGGAAATCTTCACCAAGTCGCAGCCGCTAAGCGCCGTGGGCACCGGCGCGGAGGTCGGCATCCATCCCGGCAGCCACTGGAACAACCCCGAACCGGAGATCGTGCTCGCCGTCAACAGCCGTGGGCAGGTCCGCGGCGCCACGCTGGGCAACGACGTCAACCTGCGCGACTTCGAGGGCCGCAGCGCGCTGCTGCTGGGCAAGGCCAAGGACAACAACGCCTCCTGCGCGATCGGGCCTTTCGTCCGCCTGTTCGATGACCATTTCAGCCTGGACGATGTGCGCCGCTGCGATCTGGCGATGCAGGTCACGGCGGCGGACGGCTTTGTCATGGAGGGCAGCAGCTCCATGAGCCAGATCAGCCGCGATCCACTGGAACTGGTGGGGCACGCCTTCGGGCCGCACCACCAGTACCCGGACGGCTTCATGCTGTTTCTCGGCACGATGTTCGCCCCCACGCAGGACCGGCATGGCCCGGGCCAGGGTTTCACGCACGCCGTGGGCGATGTGGTGACGGTTTCCACGCCCGCGCTGGGCACGCTGGTGAACCGCGTCAACACATCGGACAAGGTGGCGCCGTGGACCTACGGCCTGCGGGCGCTGATGCAGGACCTGGCCCGGCGCCAGGCCCGCTAAAGCCCGGCCGACCGGACACCGGCCGCTCGCCCCGCGTGCCGCCGCGGGCTCTCCTTGTCATGGTTTTTACTGAGCCGACACCTCAATCGTATGACGATAATACGTTTAACCATTGAGGAGTTGCCCCATGTCCGATTCAAGCCGCCCCAGGAAAAAACCCGAAGAACTCCGCAGCCAGCAATGGTTCGGCCGCCAGGACCGCGATGGTTTTGCCTACCGCAGCTGGGTCAAGGGCAAGGGCGTGCCCCATGACCAGTTCGACGGCCGCCCGGTCATCGGCATCTGCAACACCTACAGCGAGCTGACCCCCTGCAACTCGCATTTCCGCACGCTGGCCGAGCAGGTCAAGATCGGCGTGTACGAGGCCGGCGGCTTCCCGTTGGAGTTTCCCGTCATGTCGCTGGGCGAGACGCTGCTGCGCCCCACCGCCATGCTGTACCGCAACCTGGCCAGCATGGACGTGGAGGAAAGCATCCGCGGCAACCCCATCGACGGCGTCGTGCTGCTGATGGGCTGCGACAAGACCACGCCCTCGCTCGTGATGGGCGCGGCCAGCGCGAACCTGCCGACCATCGGCGTTTCCGGCGGCCCCATGCTCAACGGCAAGTGGCGCGGCCAGGAACTCGGCTCGGGCACGGGCGTGTGGAGCATGAGCGAGCAGGTGCGCGCCGGCACGCTCAAGCTGGAGGAATTTTTCGAGGCCGAGAGCTGCATGCACCGCAGCCACGGCCACTGCATGACCATGGGCACGGCCAGCACCATGGCCAGCATGGTCGAAGCGCTGGGCATCGGACTGCCCGGCAACGCCGCCTACCCGGCCGTGGACGGGCGCCGCAACGTGCTGGCGCGCATGGCCGGACGACGCGCCGTGGAGATGGTGCATGAAGACCAGAAGCTCTCCACCATCCTGACCCGCGAAGCCTTCGAGAACGCGATCAAGACGCTGGCGGCCATCGGCGGCTCGACCAACGCCGTGATCCACCTGATCGCCATGGCCGGCCGGATCGGCATCAAGCTGACCATCGAGGACTTCGACCGGCTGGCCAGCGAGCTGCCCTGCCTGGTCAACCTGCAACCCTCTGGCAAACACCTGATGGAAGACTTCTGCTACGCCGGCGGCCTGCCCGTGGTGATGAAGGAGATTGCCCAGCACCTGCACACGGGCGCCGTGACCGCCAACGGCAAGACCGTCGGCGAGAACATTGCCGATGCGCAGAACTACAACACCGACGTCATCATGCCGCTGGCAACGCCGTTCAAGGACAAGGCCGGCATCGCCGTGCTGCGCGGCAATCTGGCGCCGCGCGGCGCGGTCATCAAGCCCAGCGCGGCCACGCCGGCGCTGATGGTGCACACCGGCCGGGCCGTGGTGTTCGAAGACATCGAGGATTTCCACGCCCGCATCGACGACGACAACCTGGACGTGGACGAGACCTGCGTGATGGTGCTCAAGAACTGCGGCCCCAAGGGCTACCCCGGCATGGCCGAGGTCAGCAACATGCCGCTGCCGCCCAAGGTCCTGCGCAAGGGCATCACTGACATGGTGCGCATCTGCGACGGCCGCATGAGCGGCACGGCCTACGGCACCGTGGTGCTGCACACCGCGCCCGAGGCCGCCGCGGGCGGGCCGCTGGCGGTCGTTCAGAACGGCGACCTGATCGAGCTGGACGTGCCCAACCGCAAGATCCACCTGCACGTGACGGACGAGGAGCTGGCCCGGCGCCTGGCCGCCTGGAAGGCACCCGAGCCGCCCATGGCCTCGGGCTACTGGAAGCTCTACATCGACCACGTGCTGCAGGCCGACCAGGGCGCCGACCTGGACTTCCTCGTGGGCCAGCGCGGCGCCTTCGTGCCACGGGACAACCACTGACACGGTCCGTGAGACAACGCTGGTGAAACACCTGCTGGCCGTGGACTGGGGCACGTCGTCGCTGCGCGGCGCGTGGCTGGATGCCACGGGGAAGGTGTTGGAAGAGCGCTCGTTCGACCGCGGCATCCTGAGCGTCGCGCCCGGTGAATTCCCCGTGGTCTTCCAGGCCTGTTTTGGCAACTGGATGGCGAACCCCGGCGCCCTGTGCCTGATGTCCGGCATGGTCGGCAGCCGGCAGGGCTGGCTGGAAGCGCCGTATTGCGCCTGCCCGGCCGGGTTCGCGGAGGTCGCCGCCCAACTGGCCTGGGTGGAACCCGGCCGCATCGCCATCGTGCCGGGGCTTGCGTGCGAACACGAGGGGCTTCCCGGGGCCGACCGCACTGCGACGCCGGACGTCATGCGCGGCGAGGAAACCCAGATTTTCGGCGCCCTGCGGCTGCTCGGCCTGGAGGACGCGCTGATGGTGCTGCCGGGCACGCACAGCAAATGGGTGCGCGTGCGGGACGGACGCATCCAGTCGTTCTCGACTTTCATGACGGGCGAATTTTTCGCGCTGCTGCGCCAGCACTCCATCCTGTCGCGCACGCTGCCTGCCGCCGACGGCGGCGTCGACCGCGCGGCGTTCGAACAGGGCGTGGCCATGGCCCTGCGGGGCCCCAGCCTGCTGCACACCGCGTTCAGCGTGCGCACACTGGCCTTGTTCGAACGCCTGCCCGCCGAAGCCATGCCCAGCTACCTCTCCGGCCTGGTCATCGGCGAGGAACTGCGGGCGCAAGCCCTGCCGGCGGGCGCCCATGTGGTCGTCATCGGCTCGCCCGCCCTGACGCAGCGCTACCAGACGGCGCTGGCCTTGCAGGGCGCGTCCGTGCAAGGCGTGGGCGCGCAGGCGGCCTGGACCGGCCTGTGGGCCATCGCACAAACCCTTCCACCCGCCTTGTCGAAAGCCGCATGAACGCTCAAGAAAAATTTGAAGCCGCGCTGGGCCGCATCCCCCTGATCGGCATCCTGCGCGGCCTGCAACCCCGGGAAGCGCTGGCCGTGGGCGACGCCCTGGCCAGCACGGGCTGGACGCTGATCGAAGTCCCGCTGAACTCGCCCGATCCGTTCGAAAGCATCGCCACGCTGGCCAGCCATTTTCCGCAGGCCCTGGTTGGCGCGGGCACCGTGCTCACGCCAGACGATGTGCGCAACGTCCACGCGGCCGGCGGCCAGCTGATCGTGTCGCCCAACTTCAACCCGGACGTGGTGGGCGAAGCCGTGCGCCTGGGGCTGGTGTGCCTGCCCGGCGTGATGACGGCCACGGAAGCCTTTGCCGCGCTGCAGGCCGGCGCCACCGGACTCAAGCTGTTTCCGGCGGAGATGATCACCCCGGCCGTGGTGCGTGCGCTGCGCGCCGTGCTGCCGGCCGCCACCCGGCTGTTTCCGGTGGGCGGCATCACGCCCGGAAACATGGGCAGTTACCTGGCCGCCGGCGCCACCGGGTTCGGCATCGGGTCGGCCCTCTACAAGCCGGGCGCGTCCGCCGAACAGGTGCGGGCCAGCGCCCGCCAGTTCATCGCCGCCGGCGCGGCGCCAGCCCCGGCGGCGGGGTAGGCGTCAAAGCCGGACGTTCACTTTCGCGGCCGCCTGCTGGATTTCAGCCCAGGTCGTCGCATCCAGCACCAGGCCCGCGCGTTCGCGGACCTGCCGGGCCCGGCGCTCCGGCTCACCGGCGATCTGCACCGCCTCAACCCCCTGGGCGCTGGGGCCCTGGCGCAGCCAGTCCACGAAGGCCATGGCCTCCTGCTCGAACGCGGCCTGGGTGCCGAGCTTCGCCGGGTCGATCAGCACCGTCAGCATGCCGTTGAGCACGGCCCGCGCGGCATCGGCCGGGCGGTGCCAGGTGCCCCCGCCCGTGAGCGCGCCGCCCAGCAACTCGCACGCCACGGCCAGGCCATAACCCTTGTGTTCGCCAAAGGTCATGAGCGCGCCGAACAGGCCGGCGCCAACCCCTTCCTTTTGCGGCACGACCACCACGCCGGGGTCGGTGGTGGGCCGGCCTTGGGGATCGATCAGGTAACCGGGCTCGACCTGCCGGCCTTCGTTGTACGCGACGCGCATCTTGCCCTGGGCGACCCGGCTCGTCGCGAAATCCAGGACGAAGGGGTCGCCACCCTTGAGCGGCACGCCGATGCAGCAGGGGTTGGTGCCGAAGCGCCCGTCCGCGCCGCCCCAGGGCGCCACCACGGGCCGGGACAGCACGTTGACGAAGTGCATCGACACCAGCCCTTGGGCCGCCGCCATTTCGGCAAAATGACCGATGCGTCCCAGGTGGTGCGCGTTGCCCAGCGCCATGATGCAGCTGCCGTGGGCCTGCGCGCGTGCGATGCCCATCTGCATGGCCTGCTCGCCCACCACCTGGCCGTAGCCGCGCTGGCCGTCGAGCGTGAGCAGGGCGCCGCTGTCCAGGCAGACCTTGACACCGGTATTGGGCTGGAGGCCGCCTTCGAGCACGGCGTCGATGTAGCGCGGCACCATGCCCACGCCATGCGAGTCATGGCCGCTGAGGTTGGCCATGACCAGGTTGGCAGCCACCGTGGCGGCTTCGGCCTCGCTGCTGCCGGCCGCGACCAGGATGGCGGCCACCTGCGCGCGCAACGGGGCGGCCTGGACGGTGTGGGGGGTGGCGGCGGGTGCGCTGGTGTTCATGTCGTTTCCTTGTTGGGTTTTTTCCGGCCGGGGTTCACATCACTGCGCCCACCTGCCAGGGGACGAATTCATTCTGTCCGTAGCC
>JAHFQI010000181.1 GCA_023259355.1 Comamonadaceae bacterium | reverse complement strand
CCCCCGCGGACGGTGCGGCGGCATCAAGGGCGGCAGCGCTCCCGGCTAGAGGGGCGCGCCGCCCGGCGGCTGTGCCCGAGCGGTGTGGCCTAAAGTTCTCCCAGTTATCTCTGGACAACTCTGTGGATAACGCCCAACAAGGCGTGAATGGGTCAGGTAACTCCTTGTTTTTAAAGGAGACTCCTTACCGCGCCCAATTTTTGGGCAGCCCCAAGCCGCGCTTTCGGGAAAATGGGACGGTTCCCGGCCAAGCTTCAATCGTCCCCGGAAGCGTCGGGCAACACACCTTCATCACCCTGGCCCTTGCGGCCACGCACCCGGGCCTCCTTTTTGGCCTTGCGTGCGGCATCGGCTTTTTGCCCTTCCGCCAGCCACTGCGCGAATTCCTCGGGCGTTTCCAGCGTGATGCGGCCCAGGGTGGCGCTGCGGAATTCGTGCATCACGATTTCTGCGGCTTTCTGCAGGTTGACGCGACCGCGCCCCAACAGCGCGCCGCGCTGGCGGCCGACCTCGGCCAGGAGGTCTTCGTCCGCGATGGCTGCCACCGCCTTCAGCTTGAAGCGCGCTTCCAGCAACCCCGGGTAGTGGCGCTTGAGGACAGCCAGCAATTCCAACGCCACCTCCTCGTCGTCATAGGCGTTGCGGCCGATGGCGCCGCTCGCGGCCAGGTGGTAACCGCTCTGGGCCACGACGATGCGCGGCCACAACATGCCGGGCGTGTCATACAGGTAAAAATCATCCTCCAGGGTGATTCGCTGTTCCAGCTTGGTGATGCCGGCCTCATCGCCGGTCTTGGCGGCACGCCGGCCGGTCAAGGTGTTGATGAGTGTCGATTTGCCCACATTGGGAATGCCGCAGATCAGCACGCGCATGGGCTTGGCCAGGCCGCCGCGGTTGGGCGCCAGGGTGTGGCAGGCGTCGATCAGGGCCTTGGCGGGCGTGGCCACGCTGGCGTCCAGCCCGATCGCACGGGTGCCGGGCTGGTCGTTGTAATAGGCCAGCCATTGCGCGGTGCGCTCGGGGTCCGCAACATCCTGCTTGTTGAGCACCTTGAGCGCGGGCCGGCCCGAGGTCAGTTCGGCCAGCAGCGGGTTGGCGCTGGAGCCGGGCAGGCGCGCATCCAGCAGCTCGATCACGACATCGGTGTCCTTGATGCGCTCGGTGATGGCTTTTTTGGTCAGGTGCATGTGACCGGGAAACCACTGGATGGCCATCTTGGGATCTTTCTTTGGGGTGGGGTTGTCGTTCAACGGGGCGAGCCGAATTGTGAACCACACCCGGCCCGGTCTCGGGAACCGGGTGTGGGCGGGCGCACATTGCGATGGATCAAGGCGCGACGGCCTGCAAAGCCTACGCTGCGAACTCATCCAACCCAGGAGAATCCCCATGTCGCACTACCACGCCGTTGTCTGGATCGATCATGAGCAAGCCCATGTGATGCACATCAGTCCGGACGATGTGGAAAAGTCCATCGTGCAGCCGGCCAAACCGCACCAGCACCTGCATGCCCACGCTGGCACGCTGGGCAGCGGGCGCCCCCCGGAAGACCAGGCCTACTATCACCAGGTGGTGGAAGCCCTTGCGGGCGCGCGGGAAATTCTGGTGGTCGGCCCGGCGCAGGCCAAGCTGCAGCTGATCAAGCACATGCACGCCCATGACCCGGCCGTGGCCGGAAAGGTCATCGGCGTGGAAACCGTGGACCACCCGAGCGATGGCCAGCTGGTGGCCTACGCGCGCAAATATTTCCTGGCCAGGGACCAGATGCTGTAACGGGCACAATGGCGGCGACGCGCGTTTCGCGCCGGACAATCACCATGCCCAGAATCACCCCACCCAGCGCCCCTCGCAACAACAAGGCCAACAACGAGTTGCTGCAAAAAGGCATTCTGCTCGCCTTCATCGGCCTCGCCGTGCTGATCGGCCCGGCCTTCATGGCGCCCTCCGGGATGCGCGATACTGTGGCGTCGTCGGCCGTGGTGGGCTGGTTCGCCCTGGTGCTCGGGGGCGCTTTCGTGGTGCTTTATGTCGTGCGCCGCCGGGCCGCCACAAAGAAATGAGACCCGGCTTGGGGCCGTCTGCCAAGCCATTCGCCATTGGGATGATCTTCAGTTTTGACCCCTGATTCAGCGCCACAAACCGCCCGGCAGATCGCTCCGCCGCCTGAAGCAGCCCAGTTCAGCGCTGCGGCGGAACGCAACCGGCAGCCCATCCTCGAAGTGCTTCGGCGGATCCTGCCCGCCCAGGGCGTGGCGCTGGAGATCGCCAGTGGCACCGGGCAGCATGCCGCATGGTTCGCCGCCGGGTTGCCGGGCTGGCAGTGGCAGCCCAGCGACGCCCAGGCCGATGCCTTTGGCTCCATCGCCGCCTGGTGCGCGCAAGCCGGCGTTGCCAATGTGCGCGAGCCGGTGGTGCTGGATGTGCTGGCGCCGCGCTGGCCGGCCAGCGGTGCGGCATTTGCAGCGCCTTTCGACGCCATCTACTGCGCCAACATGCTGCATATATCGCCGTGGGCCACCTGCGCGGCACTGATGCAGGGCGCCGCGCGGCATCTGGCGCCGCAGGGGGCGCTGGTCACCTACGGCCCCTACCTGGAGCGGGACGTGCCGACATCGCCCGGCAACCGCGCTTTCGACGCCAGCCTGCGCCAGCGCAACCCGGCCTGGGGCCTTCGCTCGCTGGAGGATGTGACACACCAGGCAACACTGGCGGGCCTGCGCCTGAGCGAGCGGTTCGAGATGCCGGCGAACAACCTGCTGCTGGTGTTCAGGCCGTCGCAGCGTTTCACGGCGCGCGTGGGGCAGGACGGCAAGCCCTTCACGGCTTGGGGGCACCAGACGCTGCTGGCGTCCGCCGAGCAGGCAGGCGTGAACTGGCCCAGCTCCTGCCGCAACGGCACCTGCCGGACCTGCATCGGACGGCTGGTGCAAGGCCAGGTGCGCTACGAAATTCCCTGGCCGGGCCTGTCCATCGAGGAAAAGGCCGAGGACGGCGTCCTGCCCTGCGTGGCCTTCCCGACGTCCGATGTGGTGTTGACGGGTCCAGGGCTCTGATCCCTGCAGGTTCATTGACCTGGCGCAGGGCAACCAGCGCTTTTTCAACCAACGGCGGGCAACAATGTCAACCGGGCAACAAAGGTGCGGGTAAGCACCGACGCAGGGTGTCAGACCTCCGTCAGCGCGAACGCCTGCAATCGTCCGTTGCCAGACATTGACCCACGGAGAACCCATGCAATCGCTTTTCGCCCACAAAATTCAGCGCCGCTACGCGGTATTGGCGGGGGCCATGCTGCTGGCCGTTTCGGCCGTCCACGCCGAGCCCGGTGTTTCAGGCGAGGCCGTTGTCCTGAGTCAAAGTACCGCACTCACCGGGCCGCTGGGCGACCTCGGAACGGAAGTGCTCAAGGGTGCCAAGGTGTATTTCGATGCACTCAATGCGCGCGGTGGCGTGAACGGGCGCAAAGTCGTGCTGACCTCGAAAGACGATGCCTACGACCCCAAGAAAACCCTGGAGAACGTCGAAGCCTTCATTGCCGGTGGTGAGACCTTCGCGCTGTTTGGCACCTTCGGCACGCCCAACAACGAAGCCCTGATCCCGGTGGCGCAAAAAGCCGGCCTGCCCGTGCTGATGCCCTACACCGGCGCGCCGTCCGTGCGCAAGGCGGAACTCAAGGGTGTTTTCAACCTGCGGGCGAGCTATGCCGACGAGGCGGACAAGCTCATCCAGCACCTGACGACCATCGGCTTCAAGAAAATCGGCATTGCCTACCAGAACAACAGTTTCGGCAAGGAGGTGCTGGCCGCGGCCACGGCTTCGCTGGAGCAACGGAATCTGAAACCGGTGGCGACCGCCTCCGTTGAAAACAACGCCAGCGACGCCGCCACCGCCGCCGCCAAGCTGCTGGCCGCGCAACCTGACGCCCTGGTGCTCGGGCTGGCCGGCAAGCCGACCATCGAAGTCATCAAGAGCGTCAACCAGTCGCGCAAGGGGCTGCAGATGTACGCGCTGTCGGTGCTGGCGACGGCGGGCAACCTGAAGGCGCTGGACAAGGACGGCACGGGCGTCGCCATCAGCCAGGTCGTGCCCTTCCCCAGCAATTCCGTCATGCCGCTGGTGCGTGAGTACCAGCAGGCCATGAAGGCCGCCGGACACACCGAGTTTTCCCACCTCAGCCTGGAGGGCTACATCAACGCCAAGGTCACCGCGGAAGGCCTGCGGCGCGCCGGCCGCAACCTGACCCGCGACGCGCTGGCCACGTCCCTGCAATCCATCAAGGCGCTCGATCTGGGCGGCATGGAAATCGGCTTCGGCAAGGGGGCCGCCAGCGCCTCCAAGTTCGTCGAACTGACGGTGATCAACAGCCAGGGCAAGCTGGTCAAGTAAGTGGGCCTCGTGGGGCCGCCGCCGTTGTCACGCCACAAGCGCTGTGATAGGGTCAGGCGACCGGTTTCACCCCCCACAACCCGCAAAAATCAAGAGTCCGCCATGGCCATCAATGTCCCCATCGATCTGGGTTACGAGTTTGAAGTCAAGGCGAAAGCCGCCGAAGTGTTCTCCGTGCTGTCGGATGTGCCCACCTCGGTGAGTCATTTTCCCAAGGTGCACAAGCTGACCGACCTGGGTGACGGCGTTTACCGCTGGGAAATGGAAAAAGTGGGCACGGCCCAGGTCAACATCCAGACGATCTACGCGTCGAAATACGTGTCCAGCAAAAGCAAGGGCACCGTGGTGTGGACCCCCGTCGAGGGCGAAGGCAACGCACGGGTCGGCGGCAGCTGGAAGATCACCGACCACAAGAAGTCCACCGGCGTCGAATTGAAGATCACGGGCGTGATCACCGTCGCTTTGCCAAGCCTGATGAAAATGGTCGTGGCCCCGATTGTCGAAAGCGAGTTCGAAAAGCTGGTCGAGAAATACATTGAAAATCTGATCGAGCGGTTTGGCGGGGAGGTCTGACCTCCGCCCGGACTGGAGTCCGAGTGAATGTGCTGGTTGTGTCGCGAGCGGCAGCGGAAATCGGGGACACCGTCTAGACTTTGCCTCGATGAACAAGGCAAAGACAGGGATGGCCTCCAGCGGGCCAATGGCGAGCAGAGGTTCGGTGTCAACTCAGTCACCGGATGTTTTTGGGGGAGTGCCGGCACGCCACGGCCCGGTCGGTGTTTCGTTCCCGACGCGCAGGCTCGAATACCTGATTGCCTGGGCACTGGCCATCGGCACGGCGTGGACTGCAGCCATCGTCTTCCCCGGTGAGTTCTCGCCCTGGCTGGCGGCACTGTTCGCCGCGGCCATTGGCGCCTGGAGCCGTTCCTTCCCGGCGCGTCATCCGGCCATGATGCTGGGTCGTGCGGCCCTGCTGCTGTGTGTCGCCTTGCCCCTGCACACCGACCCGACGATGGGCGGTGCAAACGGGGCCTACTTCTACTGGCCCGTGGCCATTGCGGGCGCTTACGCGCTGCTGTTGGAATGGCGTCTTGCGGTCTTGCTGATGACCCTGGCCGCTGCCGAGTATGTGCTGGCACTCTGGCTGGCGCCGCCTGTCGGCTCGTTGCGTCCGGCGCTTTCGGCGCTGGGCGCGCTGCTGGTGTGGCCGCCGGTGGCCATGATGCTGGCGAAATCGCTGCACCGGGCGGACGCCGAAGTCGAGTCGGCGCTGACCGATGCCCAAACCCAGCTCTACAACACGGCGGGCTTGTTCGAGCACGGATCAGCACTGTTTCTCCAGTGCCGCCGTGAAGAACGCCCGATCAGCCTGGCGCTTCTGAAATGCAGCGACCTGGTTGAAGCCCATGCCGCCATCGGGCGCGGCGCCACGACACAGGTTCTGGCGCGCGCCGTGCGGGATCTCGTGGCCGCAGCGTCGGGCGAGGCCATCGCCGCGCGAACGAACATGCGTGAGTACGCACTGCTGCTGCCCGATCTGTCGTCCCCGCGTGCCAAAGTCCTGTTGCAGTCCAAGTTGGGATCCATCCCGCAAATCGAGGCCAGAGTCAATGGGCGCAACGTCGTCATCCCACTGGAGGTCGCCGTTTCGGTTGCACGCGACGAAACGCCCAGCCTTGAGTTGCTTTACGAACGCGTGCTGTACAAGATCAGAAAACGGCGTCTGCAAG
Source organism: Comamonadaceae bacterium (assembly GCA_023259355.1). Lineage (GTDB taxonomy): Bacteria > Pseudomonadota > Gammaproteobacteria > Burkholderiales > Burkholderiaceae_C > JAHFQI01. Next base: position 1,228 of record JAHFQI010000181.1, on the reverse strand, counting down.
GCGACGTCGGTGGAAGCACCACAACGTTGAATGAGTCCTCCGAGGAAGCCTCCACACACACGGGCTGAGCCGCGCCACGGCGTTATCTTCCGGGAACCCTTAGGCCGGCTCTGCTGCGCTGGAAGACGCTGGCGCCATATCCTTGGACTCCTGTTTCAGCGTTGCCAGCGCATGCGCCACCACGCCATGCGACCCCACCAGGCGCAGCAAATGCTCGCTGACCAGGCGTTCGCAGCTCCTGCGGGTCATGGAGTGGGGATGGCCGCCGTGGCTCTCGAACATGAACAAGGTGCCCTTGGCGCTGGCCCAGACCAGTTGGGCCCGCCGCCAGCGCTGTCCGGAACACAGATCGACCCAACACCCGGTGTGCAGGTGCTGCAGCACCCGCTCCACGCTTTCGGGGTCTTGCGTGGGCTGCATCGACACGCCAGGACCGGTTCGATCCGGAGTTTCCGCTTGCGCTTCACTGGGCTCGGCCACGTCATCGGACAGAAAATCGTCCAGTGACGGCAATGGCGTGTCTTCAAAGCCCACTTGATTCTGGTCGCGCGGGGCGAGCCAGGGCTGCGCCGCGGCCTTCGGAATCCGCTGCTCGGCGGTCGCGGGCAGCAGGTCGGCGTCCAGCGGCCCGACGCCCGGCTCCCGTGCGTCGAGTTCCGACTTCAGACGACGCAGTTTCAGCACCGGGCCGTGCAGGCGCAGCAGGATTTCGAAAAAGGGCTCGCGCTCCCGCGCATCCTGGCCGATCAGGTCCAGGCCCACATGCAGCTTGCGCAGCATCCCCGGAATCATGTCCATCAGCTTGGCGGGTTGCTTGAGCGTGAAGTCCTGCTTCACGCTCCAGACCAGATCCGACACCAGCGTCCCGAAACCCCGCGGGTCGATCTGGTTGGCCTGATCCACCAGGCGGGCATGCGCCATGACCAGCGCCCAGGGCCCGTACAAGAAATCAAGCACCGCCCCCGGCACCTTGTCCAGGTCGGGCCGCAGGCTGATGTCGCAGGCGATCTGGTCGGCCGCCGCCTGACGCTCCTCGGCGAAACGCAGGCCATCGAGAACCTCGTGGCGGCGCGCTTCCTCGGCCCGGTCACTTTCGGTCCACGCCGCCTCAAGCGTTGCCAGCGCGCTGTTGAAGGGCTGCGCGCTGTCGATCTTCAAGGCGTTGAGCGCGTTGAACGACCGCGTGACGGACACAAAAAACTGGATGAACTCGGCGCTGTATTCGTCG
>JAHFQI010000180.1 GCA_023259355.1 Comamonadaceae bacterium | reverse complement strand
TACACCGTGATGGGCCGCGTCGCGCGCCGCATCTGGGCCGTGGCGATGAAGGAGAAATACGGCGCCAACGAACGGTCACAGAAGCTCAAGTACCACATCCAGACCAGCGGCCGTAGCCTGCACGCGCAGGAGATCCAGTTCAACGACATCCGCACCACGCTGCAGGCACTGATCGCGATCTACGACAACTGCAACAGCCTGCACACCAACGCCTTCGACGAGGCCATCACCACGCCCACCGAAGACTCGGTGCGCCGCGCCATGGCGATCCAGCTCATCATCAACCGCGAGTGGGGCCTGGCGAAAAATGAAAACCCGAGCCAGGGCGCCTTCATCATCGAGGAGCTGACCGAGCTGCTGGAAGAGGCTGTTCTGGCCGAGTTCGAGCGCATCGCCGAGCGCGGCGGCGTGCTGGGCGCGATGGAGACCGGCTACCAGCGCGGGCGCATCCAGGACGAATCGATGCACTACGAGATGCTCAAGCACACCGGCGAGCTGCCCATCATCGGCGTCAACACCTTCCGCAACCCGCATGGCGATGCGGTGCATGACACGCTGGAACTGGCGCGCTCCACCGAAGAAGAAAAGCAGAGCCAGCTCCAGCGGCTGGCCGACTTCCACGCCCGCCACGCGGCCGAGGCGCCAGCCCAACTCAAGCGCCTGCAGCAGGCCGTCATCGCCAACGCCAACGTGTTCGAAGTCCTGATGGACGCCGTGCGCGTGTGTTCGCTGGGCCAGATCACCAACGCCTTGTTCGAGGTGGGCGGGCAGTACCGGCGCAACATGTAGGCCGGCGCCCGCCCCTTCTTCTTCATCACCGCGTGATGGAGTCGCTGGTCTCCAGGTTGGACGCCGGCACGTAGGTGTAGCCGCTGCGGCTCACCCCGGTGACCGTGAAGGTGAAGTTGCCGCGCGCGTTCTTGCCCGCCGTGGGCGAGGTGAATGTGGCAAGGCCGGTCGCATCCGTGACGAGCGATGCGCCCGTCTGGCCCACGATGCCCGACCAGTTGCCGGTCACGGTGGCGCCGGACACCGGCTGACCGTTCACGTCCAGCAGCCTGACGGCCGCCTTCGCGCTGGACGTGCCCGGCTTGTTGACGGTCAGCGACATCGCGATGCTGTTGACACTCATGTTCACCAGGGCCGGCCCCACCGTGATGGTCACCGCGCTGGCCGCGCTGAGGCCACTGTTGTCCGTCACCGTGAGTTGGGCGCTGTAGGTGCCTACCGCGCTGTAGGTGTGGGCACTGGTCGCTCCGCTGGCGCCGGTGCCGTCGCCAAACGTCCATTGCCAGCTGCTGATGCTGCCGTCCGGGTCACTGGACCCGGCGCCCGAGAAATTCACGGTCAGCGGCACGCTGCCGCTGAGCGGCGAGGCGGCGATGACCGCCGTCGGCGCCGCGTTGCCGGGCGGGTAGAAACTGCCTGTCAGCGCGTACTGCCCCACGCTGCCATAGCTGGAATAGCCCGTCGCCAGCGGGTCGCCGTTGCCGGTGCCCTGCACCCACAGGTAATAGGTGCTGCTGGCCAGCAGGGTGCTCGACAGCGTGGCATTGAGCGCATCGAGGGGGTTGGACGTGGCCAGCACCGTGCCGGCTGCGTCGCGCAGCGTGAGCAAGGCATCCAGGTTCGCCGAGCGCGCAGCCGGCGACAGGGTGAAATTAACCGCGCCGGCCGCCGCCGAGAAGGCGAACACGTCCACATCGCTGGCGCGCTCGATCACCCCTTGCGTGGACACGTTGAGCTGGCTTCCATTGAGCGTGCCGGACAGCACCGTCGCCGCGGCCACGCTGTCGCCGTGGTCGTCCAGTCGCAGGGGCAATCCATAGCTTTGCATCACCGCGAAGTCGTCTTGCGTGTTGTTGGCGCCTGTGTACTCGCCCTTGCTGAATTGCACCAGCGGCTGGTAGTAGCCGACCCCCATGATCGGCGCCCAGCCCGTGGCGCCCGAGCCCTGGCCGCTGTAGTAGCCGGTGGTGGCGGTGCCGTCGTGCGACAGGCCGACGTTGTGGCCGGCTTCGTGCGAGATCGCCTCTGCCACGTACTTCTCGGTGCCGGAGCCCAGCTTGTCGTAGAAAACAAGGGCCGGCTTGTAGTAGTCGCCCACGTCGTCGAACACGCCCACATAGGCCACGCCACCGCAGTTGCAGCTGTAGACCCCCGCGCTGCTGGTGATCAGCACCGAGGTGCCGAACACGGCGTCGGTGCCGCTGGAGCGGGTGATCGCGTCGGCCACGGGGGCTTCCGTGGTCACATCCACGTCGAAGGGGGCGTAGTCTTCGGAGACGCGCTGCCAGATGTACTGGATGCGCTGAAGCTCAGCCGTGGAAAAGGTGTAGGGCAGGCCGTCCAGGTCGAACGGCAAGGCCGTGATCGTGGCGCCACCGCCATTGGGGTTGGCATTCCAGGCGGTGCCGGTCAGGGTCGCGCCCTGGAAGTTCAGGTAGACGGTACGCGCCGCCCCGGGCCGGCTGTGCAGCTTGAAGGTCTGGTCCAGCGGGTTCAGCGTGCCGTCGAGCAGGCCCGGGCTCGGTGCCGCGGCCGTGGTCGCGGCCAATGGCGCATCGAGATCGTCGACCGAGAACAGCCGGCCGCGCTGGTCCAGCCGCATGCGGCGGTCGTTGAGCAGCAGCGCCCGGAATTCGTCGGGTGACTTGCGGTACCAGGCCGCCACCTCCGGCAGGCGGTCGCCGAGCAGGTCGATGGCTCGCTGCCCCTGCGACTGCCGGTCCGGCAGGGTGATCACGGGAAACGGCCCTTTCTGGACATGGGCCACAGAGGGCTTGGGACTGCCGGCCGCCTGCGCGACTGAAACCGCCACCAGCAGACCGAACACCAGCGACGAGATGAAACGCGTCATGGAAAAGACTTTCGGATTGAGTAGGGAGACCCGTCCGGCCCTGTCGACCGGACGAGCGACATGTCCAGACCGGCACGCCGTTACACAAGTATCCCGATGCGTCATGTTGCGGTCCGTTGCCAAGTGTGGCTATTTGCAACCACCAGCGCGGCAAGATCCAGGACGAGAGCATGCACGACGAGAGGCTCAAGCACACCGGCGAGCTGCCCATCATCGGCGTCAACACCTTCCGCTGGCGATGCGGTGAAAGATGTGAGGCGTGTCCTTAGCCCTGATCCGCGCGACGCTCAGCCCTTGCCCAGAGGCGGCCGCCCGAACAGGCTGGATACGTTGCTGATCGGCCCCAGTTCGGCCGCGGCGGCCAGCAGGCCAGGCGCCAGTTCGTGCATGCGGTCCTTGGTCAGCCGAATGCGTGGGCCGGCAATGCTGATGACACCGATGGCGTCTTTGCGGCGCATGACGGGCGCGGCCATGGCCGTCATGCCGGGCGCAAAGACCTCGTCGATCATGGCGTAGCCCCGAACCCGGGCCGCGTGCAGGAAGCCCAGCAGCGTCTTGACCGTCGTCGGCGCATTGGGGCCGTAGTCCTTGGCCAGACCAAATCCCTGGCGCGACACCAACTCCAGCGCCCGTTCATCGCTCATGGTCAGCAGCCAGGCGTGGCCCGAGGCGGTGCAAGACAGCCGCGCCTCCATGCCCATGTCCGGATCGTAGCGAAGCCCCTTGCGCACCCCCTGCGCCTTGGCCACCCAGGTCAGCCGGTCGTTGTCCACGAGGGCCAGTCGCACCAACTCACCGGAGGCGTTGGCCAGCCGTTCCAGCAGCGGCTCGGCGATGTCCACAATGCCCGCGCCGCTGAGATAGCCCAGCCCCAGCGAGACGACCTTGGTGGTGAGCATGTAGTCGCCCTGCGCACGCGCCTGGCGCACATAGCCGCGCCGCTGCAGGTCGCCCAGAAGGCGGTGACAGGCACTCAGGGGAATGTCCATTTCGGACGCCAGCAGCGCCAGCGGCAGACCTTCCGGATGGGCCGCCAATTGCTCCAGGATCGACAGGCCCCGGTCCAGCGCAACACTCATTCAAACCTCTTAAATTTCATATTGAGAAACGACTTTCCAATCAGGAAAGTGCTTCCCATGGGTCTTCAAGAATAGCGCCATTCGCTTCATCGGAGACAAAGCCATGCGCCTACCGTTCGTTCCCAGCCTGATGGCCCTGTGCCTCGCCGCGGCCAGCACCCTCGCCAGCGCGCAGGACATCCAGGAGCGGGTGATCAAGTTCGGCCACCTCAACAACACCGACCACCCGGTGAGCCTGGGGGTCAAGCGGTTTGCGGAGCTGGTGGCGGCAAAGAGCGGGGGCAAGCTCAAGGTGCAGGAGTTCCCCTCGTCCACGCTGGGCAACGAGCTGCAGCAGCAGTCCGCGCTGCAGGGCGGCGTGCAGGAAATGACCGCGCCCGCCACCACCTCGCTGGCGGGCATCGTGAAGGAGTTCGGCCTGATCGACTTTCCCTTCGCGGTGGCCAATTTCGCGCAGGCCGACGCCTTGCTCGACGGACCTTTCGGCAAAACACTGCTCGCCCGACTGCCCGAAAAGGGCCTGGTCTCCCTCGGTTATTGGGACCTGGGCTTTCGCAACGTCACCAACAGCCGCCGGGCCATCAGCAAGCTGGAGGACTTCGAGGGCCTCAAGCTGCGGGTGATCCCCAACCCGGTGTTCCTCGAAACCTTCAAGGCCCTCAAATCCAACCCCGTGCCTATGCCCTTCGCCGAGCTGTATGGCGCGCTGGAAACGCGCGCGGTGGATGGCCAGGAGAACCCGTTCTCGGTGATCCTCTCGAACAAGTTCCACGAGGTGCAGAAATTCGTCAGTGCCACCAACCACGTTTACGCGGCCAACATCCTGCTCGTCAGCAAGCGCTTCTGGGACCGGCTCTCGCCCGTTGAGCAGCGCATCCTGAACGAGGCGGCGGACGAAACCCACGCCTACCAGCGCCAGGTCAGCCGGGCTGCCGCGCAAAAGGCGGTGGCCGAGTTGCAGGCCAAGGGCATGGCCTACAACGAATTGAGCGCGGTCGAGCAGCGGCGCATTGCGCAGGCGATCAAGCCCGTCACCGAGAAGCTGGCCGCCAGCTACGACCCCGGCATGGTCAAGCTCTACAACGACGAACTGGCCCGGGTCCAGCGTTGAGCCGGCGGCGCCAACTCATTCCAGGACACGTATGAAATTCCTCGTACTGCACGGCCCCAACCTGAACCTGTTCGGCCGGCGCGAACCGCACATCTACGGCACCACCACGCTGGCCGAAATCAACGAGAAGCTGCTCCAGCTGGCGAGCGAGCTGGGCGCGGAGCTGGAAATCCTGCAGTCCAACCACGAGGGGTCGCTCGTTGACAAGCTGCACGAACACATCGACGAAGTCCAGGGCGCCTTGCTGAACCCTGCGGGGCTGACGCAGCACGGCGTGTCGCTGCACGACGCGATCAAGGCCATGCCGTTCCCCGTGCTCGAGATCCACATGTCGAACATCGGCGCGCGGGAACCGTGGCGGCACCACTCGATCATCTCGCCCGCCGTGAAAGCCACCATCCAGGGACTCGGCTGGCGCTCCTACACGGCCGGCCTGCGGGCGCTCGCCGAAATCGCGCACGAACAGCGCGGCACGGCGTGACCTAGACCGCCTCAATTTCACCAACCGGCGCGTTCATTTTTCGAAGTCGGCGCGAGCTGCGCGGACGGCGAATGAGCACCCACGGCAATCCCATCACACCCCCCCGATTTTCCAACGCCACCCAGGAGCCCCCAACCATGACAGAGAAGACACATACCGCCCTTGCCACCGCCGCGCAGACCCAACGCCCTGAGCAAAGCCCCGTGCAGCAGGAAAAAATGTCGCGCCGGCTCTTCGGCCAGTTGCTGGGGATGCCCACCTTGCTGGCCACCGCAGCCACCGCCACAGCGGTCACGGCCTGCGGCGGCGGCAGCGATGCGCCCCAGCCCAATCCGGACGCGGCGACCTTGACGCGGGCCGCGTTTGCCGCCTCGATCGCCAAATATTTCGACTGGGTGCACTCGTCCGATTACAACGACCCGTACAAGCTGGTTCAGCCCACCTTCGTCGATGTGAAGCTGGGCGTCACGCCGTTTGCGCGGGAAATCGAGATGGCACTCGAAGAAGCCATCATCAGCAACACGCTGGGCTACTTCTACCCCGATCAGCCGATAACCCGGGAAGAAGTGGCGGAGATCTACGTCAAGGCCTTCAAGATTCCGGCGTCGGCCACGAACGCGCTGTCGTCGTTCACCGACGCGGCGTCGATCACCGCCAGCCGGCGCGCCAGCGTCAACGCGATGGTCGCTGCCGGCTGCATGAAGGGGACCAGCGCGACCCAATTCTCGCCCACCGCGTCGGTCTCGGTCGGCGACGCCAACGCCATCCTCGCCAGCATCACCTCCCAACGGGTCGCTCCGCCGCAGGTGATGTGCAAGTCCGGCACCACGGCGCCCCGCCGGTACGTCACGATCAGCACCCCCACGCCCGGCGCGAAGCTTTACTACACCTACACCTTCGACGGCACGGAGCCGGCCGATCCCACCACCTCGGCGGGCATCGAATACGACTTCACGAACAACGGCGTGCTGCAGTTTGTCAATCCGCTGACGTCGACCACCAACTCCCGCCTGTACAAGTTGAAGGCCGTCGCCAAGAAGGAAGGTCTGGCCACCAGCACCGTCCAGACCTTCACATGGAACATCGTGCGCCCCAACACCGGCGCCTTCCAGGCCAAGCTGATCCATGCGGGCACCGACACCTCGCCGACGGTGTGGAAGATCAACAACCCGGCCGAGTACTTCCAGGCCTTCGTCTTCTACATCGAGGGATCGACGCGGGGCCTCGTCTTCGACGCGGGCGAATACGGCTACCAGAAGGCCAACCTGAAGACCTTCATCGACACGCTCGCCACCAAGCCCTACGACATCATCGTTGGCCACAACCACCCCGACCACGCCGAGCAGATCTACAACTTCACCTCGGCGGGCGTCAAGCTGCATGCTTCGGCCATTGAGAAAGCCGCCATCACCGCATCGAGCCGCACGGACTTCCAGTCCGCCGGCGCCGCAGCGGTGGCGATTGGTGACGGCTTCACATTCGATCTGGGCAACGTACAGGTCACGGCCTTCATTCAGCCCGGCCATACGAACGGCCTGGTGACGGCCATCGTCAATCAGACAGGGTGGGTTTTCGGCTCCGACAATTTTTGCTGCAACCGCGCGTACACGGCGGACACCACGCAGTACAACGGAACCAAGGTGGACCTGTACCTGTCACTGACCCAGCAACTTTTGGCGAACTACCGCAAGGCCAGCGTCAGCGGGCAAATTACCGAGTTGACCAACGCGCACCAGGAAGTGCCCGTGGGCATGGAAGGCCTTAACAACTTCGTGAAATGCTTCCAGCAGCTGATCGATCGCGGCGATGCAGCGACGGCCCCCT